>NZ_JBXWSR010000021.1:0-210729 GCF_059613525.1 Ruegeria sp. SATB045
CCGCCGCCGGTTCCGCCACCGCCGCCGCCGGTTCCGCCACCGCCGCCGCCGGTTCCGCCACCGCCGCCGCCGGTTCCGCCACCGCCGCCGCCGGTTCCACCACCGCCGCCGCCGGTTCCACCGCCGCCGCCTGGGTTCGTCGGGCCACCGCCTGGATTAGTTGGGCTACCGCCTGGGTTCGTTGGGCCACCGCCTGGATTAGTTGGACCACTGCCACCGGTACCACCGCCGACAGTTGGGCCCTCGCCAGGATTTGCGTTTCCATCACCGGATCTTTGATTGTTTGAAATGCTGGCGGTGGGAATATCAGTCAACACCGCTGCGAAAGCCGGACAACTTTCCAATGTTCTGGCCAAGATGTCATCAAAATCAGGCCTGCGTTGCAGGTACCTCAACATTCTGGATTCAACGACCTCACACGCACAGAGCGTTTCCGTGTCAACGGACTGGCGAGCTGTTTTAATAGTGCACCTCTCGGCAGCCGTAGCTGCCGTTGTCGACACAATTGGAATAGTTGCTGACACAAAAACAATAGATAATAAACGACTTTTAACGCGCATGATTACGCCCCCTGGTACTCTTTAACTTGTGCTACCTGAGCACACCGTTGCCACAATTTAAACATAAATAGATCAATCCCTCGCCGTATTTTCAAGATGTGTGACAACAAGAAAACGGGAAAAAACTCCCGTTATGGTGGAACGATGTTGAAAAACAAAAGAAAAGCCCGCCGGGGTGGCGGGCCTTGTTTTTGTTAATTTTGCATTAATGTACGCAAAAATGTCACTAAAGGGGCAATGTTTCCAAACAGTGAACTATTTCACTGAAAGGTCTACGCAGATTTTGCCATGCGCTTGCGTTCGTGCGGATCCAAAAAGCGTTTGCGCAACCGGATGGCGTTAGGCGTCACCTCAACCAGTTCGTCATCGTCGATATAGGCGATGGCTTCCTCAAGTGAGAACTGAACATGAGGTGTCAGGCGGACGGCGTCATCCGATCCGCTGGCACGCACGTTGGTCAGTTTTTTGCCCTTAAGTGGGTTCACTTCCAGATCATTGTCCCGTGAATGCTCTCCGATGACCATGCCTTGATAAACATCCGTCTGCGGACCCACAAACATGCGGCCACGCTCTTCGAGGTTCCACAGGGCGTAGGCGACGGCCTGTCCGTTCTCCATCGAGATCAAAACACCAGCGCGGCGGCCGGGAATCGGGCCTTTGTGTGCCGCCCAGCCGTGGAACACGCGGTTCAGAACACCGGTTCCGCGCGTGTCGGTCAGGAACTCTCCGTGATAGCCGATCAGTCCGCGCGAAGGCACATGCGCTATGATGCGGGTCTTTCCTGCACCGGCGGGGCGCATTTCGACCAGCTCGCCTTTACGCGCGCCTGTGATCTTTTCAATCACAGCACCGGAGTATTCATCGTCAACGTCAATCGTGACTTCCTCAATGGGCTCCAGACGCTGGCCGTCTTCTTCGCGGAACAGAACCTGCGGGCGAGAGATGCTGAGCTCGAACCCCTCGCGGCGCATGTTCTCGATCAGAACACCCATCTGCAATTCGCCGCGGCCTGCAACCTCGAAGGCTTCGCCGCCGGGAGTGTCGGTGATGCGGATGGCGACGTTCGATTCGGCCTCTTTCATCAGGCGGTCGCGGATCACGCGGGACTGCACCTTTTTGCCGTCACGACCGGCCAGAGGCGAGTCGTTGATGCCGAAAGTCACGGTGATAGTCGGCGGGTCGATCGGTTGGGCGGGCAGGGCCTCTTCGACCTGAGGTGCGACCAGCGAGTCGGCTACGGTGGCTTTACTCATGCCCGCGATGGTGACGATGTCACCAGCTTCGGCCACGTCGATGGGCTGTTGCGCCAGGCCGCGGAAAGCAAGGATTTTTGAGGCACGGAAGTTTTCGATCAGCGTGCCGTCGCGCGACAGCGCCTTGAGGCTGTCACCCGCTTTCAGCGTACCGCTTTCCACACGGCCGGTCAGGATACGGCCGATAAACGGGTCGCTTCCCAGCGTGGTGGCCAGCATACGGAACGGCTCGTCTTTCTTTTCGGCTTGTTTGGGGGCCGGGACGTGGTCCACGACCAGATCAAACAGCGCGGTCAGGTCCTTGCGGGGGCCGTCCAGCTCCATATCGGCCCAGCCAGACCGACCCGAGGCATACATGGCTGGGAAGTCCAGCTGATCGTCATCGGCACCGAGGTTGGCGAACAGGTCAAAGCACTCATCCAGTGCGCGGTCAGGTTCGGCGTCGGGCTTGTCGACCTTGTTCAACACCACGATCGGGCGCAGGCCCAGCGCCAGCGCTTTCGAGGTCACAAACTTGGTCTGGGGCATCGGGCCTTCGGCGGCATCGACCAGCAGAACAACACCGTCGACCATCGAAAGGATACGCTCAACCTCGCCACCGAAATCGGCGTGGCCGGGTGTGTCAACGATGTTGATACGGGTGCCTTTCCACTCGACCGAAGTCGCTTTGGCAAGGATGGTAATCCCGCGCTCGCGCTCCAGATCGTTGCTGTCCATGGCGCGTTCCGCCACAGCCTGATTTTCCCGGAACGCGCCGGATTGTTTAAGCAGCTCATCCACCAGGGTCGTTTTGCCGTGGTCAACGTGAGCGATGATTGCGATATTGCGCAGGTCCATGAGGTCAGCCTTTGAACGGGAAGTTGCCGCGCGCATAACGCGACGCGGCAAAATATGCCAGCCCTAACCGCCCGTCAGTGACCCGTAGTGTTGGAAAACAGGTGAATAACCAGAATTCCAGACAAAATCATGACCAAACCTATCACTGCGGGCCAGTCCAGCCTCTGCCCAAAAACGATAAAACCGATCACAGCAATCAACACAATGCCCAAGCCCGACCAGATGGCATAAACGATCCCAACTGGCATAAACTTTAGGGTCAAGCCAAGCAGATAGAACGCGATTGCGTAGCCAACCACGACCAATACAGAGGGCCAGAGCCGCGTGAATTGCTGACTGGCTTGCAACGCGGTTGTGCCAATTGTTTCTGCGACCACTGCAAAAAGCAGGAAAAGATAGGCTTTGGGCAAAATAAGTCTCGGATTGAGTGTTGTTGAGCTCGTTGAACACAGATTTCAGGCATCTGGCAAGTTGTTTCGTTTGTTCCTGTGCACAAGTGAGGTGAGGTCAGGATAACCATACTGTTTTTACACGAGCTTTTTGAGATACTGTTCGACCAGTTATCAGTGTTTTTTTAATCAGTAAGCTATGACGAATTTTGCTAAATCTGTCATCGTCGTATCGGCGATTGTTGTGGCGCTTGGGTGGCTAGCTGGCGGGGGGTCCGCTGAGAGAAGCGCAGCCAAAGATGTTGAGCGGGTAAACGGTTCTCAGGTTTGAGCGTCCGCTGGTACTTGGGGGGGAAAGAGGCGACGTGCCTCTTTCTCTTTTACAATTCAAGTGGTCAACTTTTCTGAGAAATAGTTCTTGAGCTGTGGTTCCAACCAATTCCATAGTTGCGGCGCGCCACGGGTAATCGGGGTGCCAACGCGCGACTCGATCTGCGCGAATGTCACATCGTAGTCGACCCATGATCCGCCACCGGTGGCAAGGTTGCCAACAGGTGTTTGAAAGCGGTCGACAGCCTTTGCAAATTTGGCATCGGGGCTCTCGGCGGCTTCAAACTCAAGCCACAAGGCTAGGCATTCAGTTCTTTGCTGGTTCGGCAATAGCCCGAACAGCCGATCGGCCGCCGCTTGTTCCTCGGCTGCTTGCGCCGCGTGGTCGACATGACCATGAATTGGATGATCACCTGCGTCGATTTCGACGATGTCGTGCAGCAGCAACATCCTTAAAACGCGACCAATGTCGACGTAAAATTCGGCGCAGTCTGCTAAGACCCAAGCGAACAGCATGATGTGCCACGAATGCTCGGCCGAGTTTTCAAATCGATCACCAGACAAAAGCCTGGATGCGCGATAGACGGATTTCAGTTGATCGCATTCCGCAAGGAACGGCAGCCTATCAGAAAACTCTGAACGTGGAGCAGGTTGGCCGTCGAACAAAGCGTAAGCGGCCTTGAAAGCGTCAGGAAGAGCGGTCTCGAGATAGGCCGCGCGTCCACCGTTCAGATTGTCGCAGACGACCGTCAGATGCTCTGGTTTGGGTTCCGGAGCGTTTAGGACCTGAAACAGGGGTTGGCAGCGATCAAGGCATTTTGCGAATTTCGCATCGGGCGTAGAATCCGCTTCGAACTCCTGCCAAAGCGTCAGAAAAGCGTCGGATTGGTCATCGGGTAACATTCCGAACAGTTCCTGAGCGGCGTTCTGTTCAGCGCGCTCAACCGCCTTCCAGTCGGTTTTCAGATGGATGGGATGGTCACCGACGATGATTTCGACCAGATCATGCAGCAAAAGCATCCGAATGACCCGGTCAATCCGAACATTTGCGTCGGCAAGGGGGGCCATTACCAGTGCCCACAGCGCCAGATGCCAACTGTGTTCCGCCGAGTTTTCTTGCCGGGATTGATCCAGCAGCGTGTTCGCGCGTTCGACCGATTTCAGCTGGTCCGCGCGTTTCAGGAATTCTATTTGCGCGGACAGCCGATCCATCATTTCTTTTCTATCGCCTTAACTTTCTTGCGATGTTCCGCAAGGCGCTGGATCACGAATTGGCGGGCCTGACGCTCAGACAGCCGCACTCGAATTTCGGTCAGAAATGCCTCTTCCAGCGACTGTGAGGATGCCCCAAGCAGCTCGCCAACTTCGACATAAAAGCGATCCTCGCCGGTTTCATCCATCACCTTCAACGTGTCTTCGGCCAGTCTGCCGGCAAGTGTGGTGACTGTATCCGACATCAGCGTGTGTTCTCGGTCAGGCGGCGCTTCACGTAGTCACTGACATCTGTGATCAACGTGTCCATGTGGCGATCCTGGAAGAAATGGTCGGCGCCTTCCACTTCATTATGAGTGATTGTGATGCCTTTTTGCTCGTGCAGCTTGTTGACCAAGGCAGTGGTGTCTGCGGGCGGGGCCACGCGGTCCGACGACCCATTGATGATCAAGCCCGAGGACGGGCAGGGTGCGAGGAACGAGAAATCATACATGTTCGCCGGAGGAGACACGCTGATAAAGCCAGTGATCTCGGGGCGGCGCATCAGCAGTTGCATCCCGATCCACGCCCCGAAGGAAAACCCTGCTACCCAGCAGTGTTTCGAGTTGTTGTTCATCGATTGCAGGTAATCCAGTGCGGATGCCGCATCGCTGAGCTCACCCACGCCCTGATCGTACTCACCCTGGCTGCGACCCACGCCACGGAAGTTGAACCGCAGAACGGTGAACCCCATGTTGTAGAACGCGTAGTGCAGGTTGTAGACCACCTTGTTGTTCATCGTCCCGCCGAATTGTGGATGCGGGTGAAGCACGATGGCGATCGGTGCGTCTTTTTCCTTTTGCGGGTGGTAGCGGCCTTCCAGGCGGCCTTCTGGTCCGGGAAAAATCACCTCGGGCATGTGTGCGATGGTCCTGTCTTTTTCTTCTGGGTGCCCGGAAATACTTGACGATAATCGTCGGACACCTTAGAACGGTTCTAATTGTGATACTGGGCGCATGAGCGCTGCTTGTCGGAGATACGCACTGGCAGCGGCGGCGTCAATGATTTCGCGCGTAAACTGCCATGAGGGAATGCAAATGAAGCTGTCGACCAAGGGTCGTTATGCGATGGTGGCTCTTGCCGATATCGCCCTTCAGCCCTCGGACGGGCTGGTGACACTCAGCGAGATTTCAGCACGGCAAGACATTTCTCTGCCCTACCTCGAGCAGTTATTCGTCAAGCTACGCAGGGCCGAGCTGGTGTCTTCGGTTCGGGGGCCGGGTGGTGGTTATCGCCTTGCCCGTCCAGCGTCCGAGATTCGCGTTGTTGAGATTTTGGCCGCCGTTGATGAAACAGTCGATGCTTTACAAAAAGGCGCTGGCGCAACCGGAGCTTTGTCCGGCAGCCGGGCGCAATCCCTAACCAATCGTCTATGGGAGGGCCTGAGCGCCCATGTGTATGTGTTCTTGCATCAAACGCGCCTTTCGGACGTGATCAAGAATGACCTCGCACCTTGTCCGGCCGTACCCAGCCTTTTTGCAGTTGTGGACGAATAGGATGGCATTTGCTGAAAACGAACTTCTGCGCTCCGAAAAGGTGAATCCGTGAATCGTATTTACCTGGATCACAATGCCACCACACCTCTGCGTCCAGAGGCTCGCGAGGCGATGATCTCCGCAATGGAGATTTGCGGCAATCCATCCTCGGTCCACGCTGAAGGGCGCGCAGCTAAGGCGCTTGTCGAGCGCGCAAGAGCACAGATTGCGGCTGCCTTTGGGGCCGAAGGGGCTGATGTCGTGTTTACTTCGGGTTCGACCGAAGGGGCTGCGCTGACACTAGAGGGGCGGGGCCTGCATGGGGCTGCAATCGAACATGATGCGGTCCGCGCGTGGACAGTGGAAGATTTGAGCGTGTCGAAAGAAGGTATGGTTGCGGTTTCAGCGCCGGACCAATCGACGCTGCAATACGCGAATTCCGAGACGGGTATCGTTCAATCATTGCCAGCAGGGTTGGCGGTGACCGATGCGACTCAGGCGTTTGGAAAATTACCAATCGCGTTCAACTGGCTGGATGCCCAGATGGCATTGATCTCGGCCCATAAGCTTGGCGGTCCAAAAGGCGTTGGCGCGGTTGTGATGAAGCGCGGAACCGATCTGCCCGCCCGGATCAAGGGTGGCGGTCAGGAAATGGGACGTCGCTCCGGGACAGAAAATGTTATTGGAATCGCAGGGTTCGGGGTCGCAGCTGAAGCGGCCGCGCGCGATCTGGCCAATGGTGTTTGGGAGCAGGTCAAAGAATTTAGAAATATTCTAGAAAAGGCCCTTGAGGCCGGTTCTAAATCTACTATTTTTGTCGGGAAAGATCAGGAACGCCTGCCGAACACTCTGTGCTTCGCCACGCCCGGTTGGAAGGGTGAGACGCAGGTCATGCAGATGGATCTGGCTGGATTTGCGATTAGCGCAGGTTCGGCCTGCTCCAGCGGCAAGGTACGCGCAAGTGCGGTACTGACCGCGATGGGATTTGACGAGGTCACAGCTGCCAGCGCAATTCGCGTCTCGCTGGGGCCTGCGACAACGGAAGAAGATGTGCTGCGTTTCGCTGAAACGTGGCTTGAAAAAGAGAAAAAGCATCGCGCGTGGGCCGCGTGATCAGACGGAGGGTGTCTTATGGCCGCTTTGGACCAGACCCAGGTAAAAGAGGGTGTCGATCAGGAAACCGTGGATGCGGTGCGCGAGGTCGGAACCTATAAATACGGCTGGGAAACCGATATTGAGATGGAATACGCGCCCAAGGGCGTGAACCCTGATATCGTCCGCCTGATCTCGGAAAAGAACGAAGAGCCAGAGTGGATGACCGAATGGCGTCTGGCCGCGTTCGAGCGCTGGACTCAGATGGATGAGCCGAACTGGGCGATGGTCAGCTATCCCAAGATCGATTTTCAGGACCAGTATTACTATGCCCGTCCCAAGTCGATGGAGGAAAAGCCCAAGTCCTTGGATGAAGTCGATCCTAAGCTGCTGGCTACTTACGAAAAGCTGGGTATCCCTCTGAAAGAACAGATGATTTTGGCGGGTGTCGAAGGTGCCGAGGATGCCCCGGCTGAGGGTCGCAAGGTTGCCGTGGACGCGGTGTTCGACTCGGTTTCTGTTGGAACGACGTTTCAGGAAGAGCTGAAGAAAGCGGGTGTGATCTTCTGCTCGATCTCTGAGGCTATTAAAGAGCACCCCGAATTGGTCAAGAAGTATCTGGGTTCGGTGGTTCCGGTCTCGGACAACTTTTATGCCACGCTGAACTCGGCCGTGTTCTCGGATGGCTCGTTCGTTTACATCCCGCCGGGCGTGCGCTGCCCGATGGAGCTGAGCACCTATTTCCGTATCAACGCGGAAAACACAGGCCAATTTGAACGCACGCTGATCATTGCCGATAAGGGCTCGTACGTGTCGTATTTGGAAGGCTGCACCGCACCCCAGCGCGATACCGCACAGCTGCACGCGGCTGTGGTCGAGATCATCATCGAAGAAGACGCCGAGGTGAAGTACTCGACCGTTCAGAACTGGTTCCCCGGTGATGAGAATGGCAAGGGTGGCATCTATAACTTTGTGACCAAACGCGCCGATTGCCGGGGCGACCGGTCCAAGGTGATGTGGACGCAGGTCGAGACCGGTTCGGCTGTAACCTGGAAATACCCGTCCTGCATCCTGCGGGGCGAGGAAAGCCAGGGCGAGTTCTATTCGATCGCCATCGCCAACAACTATCAGCAGGCCGATACCGGCACGAAGATGGTTCATCTGGGCAAGAACACCAAGTCGCGCATCGTGTCTAAGGGTATCAGCGCGGGTAAGGCGCAGAACACCTATCGCGGTCTGGTTTCGATGCATCCCAAGGCTAAGAACAGCCGCAACTATACCCAGTGCGACAGCTTGCTGATCGGCGACAAATGCGGGGCGCATACGGTGCCTTACATCGAGGTCAAGAACAACTCGTCCCGTGTGGAGCATGAGGCGACGACGTCCAAGGTGGATGACGATCAGCTGTTTTACTGCCGACAGCGCGGTATGGACGAGGAAGAGGCCGTGGCGCTGGTGGTAAACGGGTTCTGCAAGGACGTGTTGCAGGCATTGCCGATGGAGTTTGCCATGGAAGCACAACAGCTTGTTGCGATCAGCCTTGAGGGTTCGGTCGGCTAAAGCCGCATCATTTCGAAATTCACAAAATATCGGGGCCGCGCGGTCCCTTGCGCTACGCAAAAGGGTAAAAAATGCTTGAAATCAAGAACCTGCACGTGAAGCTTGAGGAAGAAGAAAAGCAAATCCTCAAAGGTGTCGATCTGACGGTCGAGGACGGTAAGGTGCACGCGATCATGGGGCCGAATGGCTCGGGCAAGTCGACGCTCAGCTATGTGCTTTCGGGGCGCGACGGGTATGAAGTGACCGATGGGTCGGCGACTCTGGACGGCGAAGATCTGCTGGAGATGGAACCGGAAGAGCGCGCCGCCGCTGGTGTCTTTCTGGCGTTCCAATACCCGGTCGAAATTCCGGGCGTGGGCAACATGACCTTCCTGCGCACCGCCGTGAATGCCCAGCGCAAGGCGCGCGGCGAGGATGAGCTGTCGGCGGCTGACTTCCTGAAAGAAGTCCGCGCCAAGGCCAAGTCGCTGAAGATCGACGCAGACATGCTGAAACGCCCTGTCAATGTTGGCTTCTCGGGCGGTGAGAAAAAGCGCAACGAGATCCTGCAAATGGCGATGCTCGAACCCAAGATGTGCATCTTGGACGAAACCGACTCGGGTCTGGATGTGGACGCGATGAAGCTGGTGGCCGAGGGTGTGAACGCGTTGCGCGACGAGGGACGTGGGTTCCTGGTGATCACGCACTATCAGCGTTTGTTGGATCACATCAAACCGGACGTTGTGCACATCATGGCGGACGGCAAGATCGTCAAAACCGGTGGCCCCGATCTGGCGCTGGAGGTTGAAAACAACGGTTACGTAGACATTCTGGCCGAGGTGAACTGATGGCATTGCCCGAAGTGAAACAAACCGCAACCGAGGCGCGGCTGGCCAATCTGGTCATGCCCGACGCCGGTTGCACTCGAGCCGCGCGCGAAGACGCGCTGGCCCGTGTGCTGGAAATGGGTCTGCCCGGTCGCCGGGATGAGTATTGGAAATACACCCGCCCGGATACGCTGGTAGCGCCCGAGGCCCCTCGGGCCGCGCTGTTCGACCCGGATGAGGCCATGCTGTTCGCCGATCTGGACCGTTTGAAGATCGTTTTCGTTGATGGTGTTTTCAGCCCCGAACTGTCTGATGATTTGACGCTGGAAGGTGTCACTATCGATCGGATCGAGGATATCTGTTTCAAGGATATTCATTGGGCGAAAGAGCTGTACGGCGTGCTTGAAGCGCGTGGTCAATCGCCTGTGCAACGTCCTCTTGCGGCGCTGAACACGGCCTTCGCGGCGGATGGGATAGCGATCCATGTCTCGGGCAAACCGTCCAAGCCGATCAGCTTCATCTATCGCCATGCCTCTGAAACCTCGGACGCGATGCTGCACCATATCATCCGTGTCGAAAGCGGGGCCGAGGTGACGATCCTTGAAAACGGCCCGGCGGCTTCGCGTTTCAACAAATGCATGGAGATCGACATTGCCGATGGTGGGGTGTTGCATCACGTGCGGGCGCAAGGCCGCGATCACGAGCGTCGTGCCGCGACCCACATGTTCACGCGTCTGGGGCAGGAATCGGTCTACAAATCTTTCACCCTGACCGTGAATGGCGTGCTGACGCGCAACGAACAGGTGGTCGAGCTGACCGGAGACGATGCGGTAGCCCATGTTGCCGGTGCGTGCGTTGGTGACGGCGATTTCCATCACGACGATACCGTCTTCATCACTCATGACGCTGTGAATTGTGAAAGCCGTCAGGTGTTCAAGAAAGTGCTGCGCAACGGCGCGACAGGTGTGTTCCAGGGCAAGATCCTTGTGAAGGAGGGCGCTCAGAAGACCGATGGTTATCAGATCAGCCAGTCTCTGCTGTTGGATGACGACAGTCAGTTCCTCGCCAAGCCCGAGCTAGAGATCTATGCGGATGACGTGGCGTGTTCGCACGGCTCGACCTCAGGTGCGATTGATGAAACGGCGCTGTTCTATCTGCGCTCGCGCGGGGTTCCGACCAAGGAGGCAACCAACATGCTGACGCTGGCGTTTCTGGCCGAGGCCGTGGATGAGATCGAGGACGATGCCCTGTCGCAGGCCATTGTCGATCGCCTTGAAGGCTGGATGTCGCGGCACAGCTAATGCCGGTAACGTCGGATATAGTGGCCACGTATCGGGGGCCGGGGCGCGTTGTGCGCCGGCTTCTTGAACTGGGACAGCGCGAAGATCGGGCTCTGGTCTTTGTGATGGCGTTTTGTGTGGTCGCGTTCATCGCGCAACTACCCAGTTTGTCCCGCCGTGCGCATCTTGAAGGTCTTGAGTTGAACATGCTTATGGGCGGTGCGCTTTTGGGCACTGTCATCATCCTGCCGCTGTTTTTCTACGCATTGGCCTTTGTGTCATATGGCGCGGCACGGCTGGTCGGAGGCAAAGGATCAGCCTATGGCGCCCGGGTGGCGCTGTTCTGGGCGCTTTTGTCGTCGACACCTTTGGTGTTGCTGAATGGCCTTGTGGCAGGCTTTATCGGGCCGGGTCCGGCATCGACGGGTGTTGGATTGATCTGGTTTGTGGTCTTTCTGTGGTTCTGGCTCTCGGGCCTCAGACAGGCGCAGAGGGTGTCGCAATGACAGTTCAGTCCGTACTAAACCTAGCTGTTCTAACAGTGACCAAACCTTCTGATGCCGCGCGGCGATTACTGGCTTTGCAGCCAGGGCGCGAGGTTCTTTGGCTGGCATTTTTCCTGGCCATCGTGATGAACAGCTTGGGCCAGGTTGGTATCCAGCAGCTTGTCCCGGTGCCGCCAGGTGAAATCGCCTTACCACCCGAGCCTGTTGTCCTGGGTTTGCTGAGGTCGGCAGGGGCAATGATGTTCAGTATCGTTGCGTTTCTTGTGATCGGGCGCTTTCTTGGCGGGGTGGCCACGTTCAACGACTTCATGATCCTGATGGTCTGGTTGCAGTTCCTTCAGGTTGCAGCGCTGGTCTTAACGCTGGTGGTTTCGTTGGTGTTGCCCTTCTTGCTGGTGATGTTTGTGGTGGTGACTTTGATAATCAGCCTTTACGTCACACTCCATTTCATCAATGAAGCGCATAAGTTCGGTTCGATCTTAAAATCCTTTGGGGTCATCGTGTTGTCTGCACTGGTTGCAGTCCCATTTGTCCTCGTGTTGGTGCCCAGCGGCCCTGTCTAGGGAAGAAAATACCATGTATGACGTACATAAAATCCGTGCGGACTTTCCGATCCTGTCCCGAGAGGTGAACGGAAAGCCACTGACATATCTGGATAACGGAGCATCGGCGCAGAAGCCGCAGGTTGTGATTGATGCAGTCACACGCGCCTATGCCGAGGAGTACTCCAACGTACACCGTGGACTGCACTATCTGTCCAATCTGGCGACCGAGAAATACGAATCCGTGCGCGGCACCATTGCGCGCTTTCTGGGCGCGGCGGATGAGGATGAGATCGTTCTGAACTCGGGTACGACCGAAGGCATCAATCTGGTCGCTTATGGTTGGGCGATGCCGCGCCTGGAGGCCGGGGATGAGATCGTGCTTTCCGTGATGGAACACCACGCCAACATCGTCCCTTGGCATTTTCTTCGGGAACGGCAGGGCGTTGTCCTGAAATGGGTTGACGTGGACTCTGAAGGAGGGCTGGACCCTCAGGCTGTCATTGACGCTATTGGCCCCAAGACCAAGCTGGTCGCCGTCACTCAGTGTTCAAATGTTTTGGGCACTGTGGTTGATGTAAAGGCGATCACCCAAGGCGCGCACGCCAAAGGTGTCCCGGTTCTGGTCGATGGCAGCCAGGGTTCAGTACATATGCCGGTCAATGTTCAGGACATCGGTTGCGACTTTTACGCGATCACCGGGCACAAGCTCTATGGCCCATCCGGGTCTGGTGCGATCTACATCAAGTCCGAACGTATGGCTGAGATGCGTCCCTTTATCGGGGGCGGCGACATGATCAAAGAGGTCAGCAAGGATCAGGTGATCTATAATGATCCACCGATGAAGTTCGAGGCCGGAACGCCGGGTATTGTGCAAACCATCGGGTTGGGCGTGGCGCTGGACTACATGATGGATTTGGGGATGGAGAACATCGCTTCTCATGAAGCGGGTATTCGTGATTACGCGATGGAGCGGCTGACGGGGCTCAACTGGTTGCAGGTTCAGGGCACCCGTGCTGACAAGGCCGCCATTTTCAGCTTTACGCTGGACGGGGCGGGGCACGCGCATGATGTTTCCACCATTCTGGACAAGAAAGGCGTCGCGGTGCGCGCTGGTCATCATTGCGCCGGTCCGTTGATGGATTTCTACGGAGTCACTGCCACCTGCCGGGCGAGCTTTGGCCTCTATAACACAAAAGAAGAGGTCGACACACTGATCGACGCGCTGGAATTGGCGCATGATCTGTTTGCGTGAAACCTGACTTATCCGGGCAGATTTGCAGTTGCACCCGGATCGGAACAAGGTTAGCTAACAGCCAAGGCACCTGTAGCTCAGCTGGATAGAGCGCTGCCCTCCGAAGGCAGAGGCCAGAGGTTCGAATCCTCTCAGGTGCGCCATTATTCCGCTAAAACCGGTTTGAAAAGATTGGGTGTTTCCATTTTGGGAGTTCCCATGCATTTGGTTTTTCGGAAAACTTGCGGGCTTTTGGGAAAAGCTCTTGTTCGGTCTCTATCAGGGGATCAACGGAACTTTGAGGTTCGACTGTCGATGTTGAGCGAGAAACACCGGCCACGTGTGGCGACTATTTGAAAAGGACCCGCATGAACGGGCCCTTTGTTGGTTTACATCTACCGGTGTTTCACTCTTCGTAGACGATCTTCCATGCGCCGTCCTCTACAACGCTCACATAGACCGAGTCTGCGCCCTGGTGATCATCGGGGCCGTAGGTGATATGGTTGCCAACCAGCTCGTCCTGATAGTCCAGAGATTCCATTGCGGCGATAAAGCTTTCATGAGTCAGGTCGGGGCCGGCGGCCTCAAGCGCCTTGACCATCATTTCGGCGGCCGAATAGCCCAGCATGGAAAAGCCAACCGGGTCTTCGCCGGTCGCAGCTTTGTATTCTTCGATGAAGGCGGCCGGGGCAGGCTCATCAGCGCGCGCCCATAGATCTTGCCAGGACGCGGCCGCATAGAACCCGTCTGTCACACCACCAGGTACCTGCGCCACAACGGTCAGAAAGCTGGCGGACGTTCCGAGGAACTTCATATCAGCCAAGCCCATCTTTTTGGCCGTTCCAACCACGGTGATCGCCTGCCGTACGCCCAGCGCCATGGTGACGATATTGCATCCTTCTTCCTTGAGCTTGCTTAAAGATCCAACGAAATCCGTTTCATCCGGCTTATGCGTGGTTTCCGCCGCGAAGGCGATCCCGGCCTCTTCGGCACCGGCTTTGCTGCCTTCCAGAATTTCCTCACCGAAATCGGTTGGCAGATACATGGTGCAGACCTTTTGCCCTCCGAATTGCTCGGCCAGGTATTTCACGCCCACGCGGCTTTGGTCGAAATAGGTCGAGAAGGACGTGAATTTGTTGTCCATCGGTTCCTGCAGCATCTGCCGCGCTGCGGTCAAAGGCGCAACATTGGGAATACCTTTAGGGTCTAATAGCTTGAACCCAGCAACGTTCATGGGTGTGCCCAGCGATTGCAGCATCGCAAACACTTTGTCGCGGTTCAGCAGCTTGTTATAGCCCTGCATCGCACGCGGCATCTGGTACCCGTTATCCTCGACCACGAAACGGATTTTGCGACCATGCACGCCGCCTTCTGCATTCACGCGGTCAAAAACCACATTCGCGCCCTTGGTTGCGGGAACACCCACAGCGGCGAAAATACCGCTCAGGTCGTTGACCGAGCCGATGACGATTTCATCGTCGCTCACACCCTGCGTCTCGGCATTTGCGATTGTTGCCGCAGCCGTCAAAGCGGTGGCGGCCGCCAGTCGTTTGATCACGTTCCTCATGTTTTTCCTCCCTTTGGGTAGACCCTTATCTATTTGTACATGTCTTCAATCAGATGTGCGTGTTTCTTCTCAACAAAGCTGCGTTTGAGTTTCATCGTGGCGGTCAGTTCTTCGTCATCAGCGGTCAGCAGCACGTTGATCAGGCGGAAGTCCTTGATCTGCTCGACCCGCGCGAATTCCTTGTTGACGGCATCAATCTCGGCCTTGATCTGATCCAGCACCTCGGGCGCGGCGCAGAGTGAGGCAAAGTTCGAAAACGGCACCTTGCGATCCTGCGCGAATTTTTCGACGTTTTCTTGATCGATCATGATCAGTGCCGTTAGATATTTGCGCGCATCCCCGATGATCACCGCGTCCGAGATGTAGTGGCTGAACTTCAGGCGGCTTTCAATTTCGGCCGGGGTGATGTTCTTGCCGCCCGCCGTGATGATGATGTCCTTAAGGCGGCCGGTTATGGTCACAAACCCGTCGGCGTCGATCTTGCCCATATCGCCGGTGCGCAGCCAGCCATCGGCGGTGAATGTTTCAGCGGTTTTAGCATTGTTGCGCCAATAGCCCTGAAAGATGTTCAGACCCTTAACCTGGATTTCACCGTCATCCGAGATGCGCACGTCATTGCCAGGCACTGCACGGCCGATGGTGCCGACCTTGTTGTCTTCGGTGGTGTTCAGCGTCGCCAGACCCGCGGTTTCGGTCATTCCGAACCCTTCGACCAGTGGCACACCAATGGCCCAGTACCATTTCAGCAAATCTGCCGAGATGGGCGCGGCCCCGCTGCCGCCGCGGCGCAGTTTGTCCATCCCCAGCATCCGCCGCAGATTACGCAAGACCAGCCGATCCCACAGCCAGAACTGGGCGGCTACACCAGCGGGCACCGGTTTGCCGGCCAGCAGGTATTCGGCCCGTGCAAACCCGGCTTTCAGTGCCATGCCAAACGCGGCGCGGCCTGTGGGGGTGGCCTCTTGCGTCAGGATTTTGACCTGCGAATAGATCTTTTCCCAAACGCGCGGCACGGCGGTGAATGTGCTGGGCGAGACCTCTTGCAGGTTGGCAAAGACGGTCTCGGGGCTTTCGGCGAAATTCACCACGCATTTCGCGGCCAGCGGGAAATAGACCGACACGTCGCGTTCAAGGATGTGGCACAGCGGCAGGAAACACAGCTGCTCATCAGTTTCGAACGTGGGCAGGGAATGTGCCCCGGCCTCGATGGCGGCCAGAATATTCTCATGGCTCAGCATCGCGCCTTTGGGCGCCCCGGTGGTGCCCGAGGTGTAGACCAGCAAGGCCGTGTCCTGCGGCGAGGCCCGCGCGATCTCGGTGTCGAACCGGGTGGGGTCTTCGGCCTCGGCCTGCCGTCCGATCTCATAAAGGTCGGCGATCATCATGCAGCGGTCGTGGTTCAGATCGTGCAGGCCCTCATCCTCAAGGATGATGACGTTCAGCAGGCTGGGAAGCTCGGCCTCAACCTCGAAAAACTTGTCCAGCTGTTCCTCGTTCTCGACAATCAGGAACCGGCTGTCACTGTCATTCACAAGGTATTTCAATTGCTTGGCAGAATCCGTGGTATAGACGCCCGAGGCGATTCCGCCGACGCATTGAATGCCCATATCGAACCACGCCCATTCCTTGCGGTCTTCGGACAGGATCGAGACGACCTCGCCCCGTTGCAGCCCCAGTTTGCGCAGGGCCAGCCCGATCCACTTGGCGTGTTGCCAGTAATCGGCCCAGGAATAGGATTTCCAGATGCCGAAATCTTTCTCACGATGCGCAGTGCGGTCGCCCAGATCGGCGCAGCGTTTCTGGAACAGGTGACACAGGGTCGTGCATTCATCCACCAGCACCGGGCGTTGTCCGGGGGTGGCGTTGAGCTGGATTCCGTTGATCTTGGTCTGAGGGGGCAGGGTGCTGATATTCATGCCGGTCACCTCCATGTCTTTTTGCGCTTCCAGCGGCGGTTTTCCCGCGCGCCTTCTTCCTGCACGCCCAGATAGAAGTTCTGGATGTCCTCGGATTGCATCAACACGTCCGCCGCGCCGTCCATAACGATGCGCCCGACCTCCATCACATAGCCATGATGGGCCAGTTCCAGTGCCGCATTGGCGTTCTGTTCGACCAGCATCATGGTCATGTTCTGTTCGTCATTCAGGCGTTTGAGGATGTCGAAAATCTCCTGTACCAGCAGCGGCGACAGACCCAGCGAGGGTTCGTCCAGCAGCATGATCTTGGGGTTCGCCATCAGCCCGCGCCCGATTGCCAGCATCTGTTGCTGTCCGCCCGAAAGGGTTCCGGCCTCTTGATTTCGGCGTTCCTTCAGGATCGGGAAGTAAGAGAATACCAACTCGCGGTCATGGTCGATCTGCCCCTTGTCGGTCGCCGTAAAGGCCCCGAGGCTGAGGTTTTCGTCCACGGTCATCAGGGGGAACACCTCGCGCCCTTCGGGGACATGGACGATGCCTTTTTGCACGACCTTATGCGGCTCGGACCCTTGGATTTCGTCGCCATCAAAGGTGATCTTGCCCTTTTCGGGGTCCATCACGCCGGACACGGTCTTCATCAGCGTCGTCTTGCCCGCGCCGTTCGCACCCAGGATCGACACGACCTGCCCCGGATGCACGTCCAGCGACACGCCGCGAATGGCCATGATCGGGCCGTAGAAGCTTTCGACATTGCGGATGGTCAGGATCGGCGCGCTCATGAGGCTTTCCCCAGATAGGCTTCGACCACCGCCGGGTGGGATTGCACCTGAGCCGGTGTTCCCAGCGCCAGCATCGCACCATCAGCCATCGCCAGCACCCTGTCGGACACGCCCGAGACCAGCCCCATATCGTGTTCCACCATCAGCACCGTGATCCCCATCTGCCGTCGGATGTCGTCGATCCACCAGCGCATATCCGTCGTCTCCTCGACCGACAGGCCCGATGCCGGTTCGTCCAGCAACAGCAACTTGGGATCGGTGGCCAGAGCACGGGCGACCTCGACCACTTTGCGCACACCGTAAGGCAGGCCCGAGATCATCTTGTCGCGATAGGCCTGCAGGTCGAGGAAATCGATGATCTCTTCAACCTTTTCGCGGTTTTCCAGCTCTTGCCGCCGGGCCGAGGTCAGGAACAGAACCTCGGACAGCAGGTTGGTTTTGCGGTGCCGGTGCCGCCCGACCAGCAGGTTTTGCAACACGGTGGCGTGTTCGAACAATTCGATATTCTGGAACGTCCGTGCCACTCCATAAGTCGCCACGCCCGAGGGTTTGACCTGCAGCAGATCATGCCCGTCAAAGCGGATCGACCCGGCAAACGGGTCGTAGAAGCGCGAGATCAGGTTGAACACGGTCGATTTGCCCGCACCATTGGGGCCGACGATGGCAAAGACCTCGCCTTCCTCGACCGAAAAGGACAGGTCATTCACCGCCGTCAGGCCGCCGAATTTCAGGGTGACGTTTTCGAACGCGAGCAGGCTCATCTCAGGCGCTCCGTCTTGAGGTAGGATTTCTGACGCTTGAACATGTCCTTGCGGTAGAAGGGGAACAGCTCGAACCAGGTGCGGATTTTCAGCCAGCGGCCATACATGCCCATCGGTTCAAACAGGATGAAACCGATCAGGATCATGCCGAAAATGCCGAATTCCAGCCCCGGAATTGCGACGGTACTGCCGCCGAACAAGGCACCCACATATTCCTTTGAGATCGACAGGAATTGCGGCAGGAACCCGATTACGATGGCACCCAGAAACGCGCCATGGATCGACCCCAGCCCGCCGATCACGATCATCATCAGCAGCTGGATCGAGATCAGGACGCTGAACGTCTCATTGTTGAACGCGCCCGCATACATCCCCATCAGCGCGCCCGCCCAACCGGTGACGGCGCAGGACAGCGCGAATGAAATCATCTTGGTGCGCGCGATATCTACGCCCATCGCCTGTGCCGAAACCTCGGAATCCCGCACCGCGATAAAGCTGCGGCCCAAGGGCGCGCGCAGCAGGTTGATGTAGCCCAGCGTCACCAGAAATGCGACCGCCAGCACCAGCCAGAAAAACGGGGCGGGGGTGCCCCAGCGGTCGATCGTCAGGCCAAATATATCGACGCCGCCTATGAACTTGCCACCAACGCCGCCGGTGATCGGCTCGGCCAGGACGATGACATCATCCATCAGGATCGACAGCGCCATGGTGAAAATCGCCAGATAGATGCCGTGCAGTCGCAGAGCAGGGATGGCCACCGTCACACCTGCGATGCCGGTCAGGATACCGGCCAGCGGAAAGGCGATCAGGAAGGGCACACCGGCCTCAAGCAGGATAACATTGGCATAGCAGCCAAAGGCTAGAAACGCCGCGTGACCCAAACTGACTTGCCCCGTGTGGCCCGTCAGAACCATCAGGCCCAGACCGGCGATGGCCCAGATCAGGACGTTGGTCAGCTCACCCAAATAGAAATCGTCCAGCAACCATGGGGCTGTGGCCACTACGACCAGAAGGATCAAGTAGAGGGTCAATTGATAGCCGTCTTTCCACGGCCGGATATCCTGCATGTAGTTGGCTTTGAATACAATCCGCATCTGCCTAGACCTTCTTGATCCGTACCTGGCTGAAGAGCCCGTTGGGGCGGAAGATCAGCACTGCCAGCAACAGCGCATAAGGTGCGATCTGGCTGTATCCGGCCGCGATATAGCGGCTGGCAAAGGGCTCAATAACGCCGACGATCAACCCTCCAGCCAGTGCGCCGGGCAGGCTGCCGAACCCGCCGATCACAGCGGCGGCAAACGCCTTGATACCCAGCAGACCCGTGGTCGGATCGACCGAACCCTTGGCGGCAAACAGGATACCCGCAATCCCAGCAACCACGCCCGCCAGCCCCCAGATAAAGCCCTGCACACGCTTGACGGGAACGCCCATGTAGTAGGCGGCCAGCTGGTTCTGCGAGGCGCCCTGCATTGCCAGTCCCAGCTTGGTCCGGCTGAAAAACAAATACAGTCCCCACGTCAGCAGGATGGTGACGATGATGACGGCCACATCCTCCATCCCCAACACAAGCCCGCCGAACCGCACCTCTTTCCCGGCCAGCGGGTTCTGCAGCGTCTGCGGCTCGTGCCCCCAGATCAGCCCGGCGACAAATCGGATCACGAAGCCAAGGGCGATTGTCAGGATCACCACTGCCGTCTGGCTTTCGCCGAACAGCCGCCGAATGATCAGCCGATCCACCAGATACCCCAACGCCCCCATGATCCCCAATGAGATCGGCAGCGCGAGCCAGAAGGGCAGCCCCATATATTCGGTATTGGTCAGCCCGATGGTGACAAAGGCTCCCAGCATCATGAAATCGCCTTGCGCGAAATTCACCGCTTCGGTCGCCTTGTAGATCAGAACAAACCCGAGCGCGATCAGGCCGTAGACACAACCATTGGCCAGCCCGCTGATCAGCAGCTGTGCGTTATCCAAATTTACCTCCCAATGCCGGTTTGTCCGGCTTTTTGGTGCCTCTGACCATCCTCCTTGGTCCGACGCGTTATTCTACTATGGCGTGATGATCACCTTTCCGTCACCCTTTTTTAGAGCATTAGCCAGATTTTTAATCACATCCTTCAACGCAACCCTCTGGGAAACGTCGGTTTTCCAGCGCCCATCGGCGAACCGCGCCTGTACCTCGGCTACCACACGCATCTGATCGGCGGGTGGTGTGGTGGTCATCCACTGCGTCAGCCAGAACCCCTCGATCTGCTTGCCCATAAAGATCAGTTGACCCATCTGTGTCAGCTTGGGCAGGTCAGAGCTGAGCTTGCCATAACACACCCAGCGCGCGCCGTTGGGCATGGCGCAAAAGACCTGTTCTGATATCTGATCGGCTACGGCATCCAGAAACACACGAGGCTTCAGGGCGTGGCCAAGCGCGACCAGTTTCGTTCGCATCTCGGGGTCGGACGTGACCAGAACCTCATGTGCGCCCAGCTCTTTCAAGGGTGCAATCGCATTGTCGCGGCGGACAAGCGCGATGGGCTTCAACCCCAGGTCTAGGCCCAGACTGCACATCAGTTTGCCCAACTGGCTGGTCGCGGCGGAAACGATAAAGGCATCTCCTGCATTTCGCGCGATATCTATCATCGCCATTGCGGTCATGGGGTTCACGATCTGCGCTGAGCCGTCCTCGTCCGAGATGTCGGGGCGCAGTGGTATACACATCATCGCTGGTGTCGTGATGTACTCGGCCCATGCCCCCGCCTGCGCGGCCACAAAAGCCACACGCTGTCCTTGCAGGGCTTCAGCCCCTGCTCCGGTTGCAACTACGTCGCCGCAGCCCTCGAACCCGGCGGCTGTGCCTTGAACGCGGGGCTGGCCGTATTCACCCTTGATGAAGTGAATATCCGACGGATTAACAGAAGCCGCGCGCAATTTGATAAGAACCTCTCCAGGACCTGGCACAGGAACTTGCATCTCGGCTGCTGCCAGCCAGTCAGCGGCGTCATTAATGGTCGGACCGGTAGCCGTTTCGGAATAGCCATCATGGGTTTGAACAACCGCATACATGGTCGAGGGAAGGGTGGTCATGATCTATCCTGCACTTTTATAGGGCCGCCCCTTGTACTCGGCAGATTGCATCGAAAAGGGGCGGCACCAAGTTTGAGTAGCCAAGCAAACGGTTATCGAAACGTCAACTTTGCTGCTTGTTGACGTTACAGGAGGTCTGCCTGAAACTCTGATGTGCAGGCAAACTCTGCGCCTTCGCCGGTCGTGATCACTGTTGGGTAAGAAGTGCCCTCAGTTCCTCGAGCTTGGCGGCAAACACTTCGGGAGAAGCCTTGATTTCGTCCAGAATGGCTATCGCGCGAGTTTTCAGATCATTGGTCAGTGCGCTGTCCTTCACCGATGCGACCATTTTGTCATAGTCAAAGTTTTGAACGGCTAACGTGCCGTCCTCGATCCAGCTGTTCAAAAGATCCTGACCTTGGCTGGCCAAGGCGGCGACATCTTCGGACGCCTGATTTGCCAAGTCGGTCGCGGATTGCTCGACCTGGTCGGACGCGTTTGCAGCCTGTTCTGCAACGGATTCAACAGCGTCGCTGACCGCATCACCTGCGTCCTGAGCCGCGGATTGCAACTGTTCGGCCGGCGTGGGCTCGGGTTGTGTGAGATAATAGTAAATACCGGCGCCAATACCGGCAACGAGAACGCCGAGAACAAGAGTACGTGACATAGTAGTCTCCTGATTTATGAATAAGAATGAGATGTGGAAACGCTAAGAGAAATTTAAGGGGAAAACCTTAAGCACCGCAGCAATTTAGAAAAATGAGCCATGCTACGCCCATCACTTGTCAGCGCGTGGCAAGAAAGTGCCGCAAAGTTGCCTCGCGTCCAAGCGATTGTACGAAGCATGGCGGACAGATGGCGGCTCGAACCGTGTTGGGACTTGCACACATGACGGTTTTCGAGACCCTTTTCGAAATCAAATCAGACGTTCTTGCATCAAAAAAACGGTTTTAGTGGCCGTAAAATAGGCAGGTTGGGCTCAGGAAACCGCGTCACGCTATTTTCTAAAGTCCGTAGTGGCGGATGTTTAACGCACTGGAAACCAAATTGCTTGAAACTTTTATTGACAATATCTTTCCGTAAAATAATTTTAGTAACTAAAATAAAATATGGGTGGTTTGAAAATGTATCTCGGTCTGGACTTGGGAACATCCGGTCTTAGGGGAATTCTTGTCAACGACGCGGGTATCGTTGAAGGTAGTGCCGAGTCTAGAATTCTCACGTCTTGCCCAAAGCCTGGTTGGTCCGAACAGTCGCCTTCGGACTGGATAGAGGCTTGCAAAGAAGTTGTCCTTCAGCTTCGTGAAGCACACGGAACGTCGTTTTCCGCGCTGCGTGGCATTGGTTTGAGCGGACACATGCATGGTGCGACCCTTCTGGATGCCAATGGCGACGTGTTGCGGCCCTGCATTCTTTGGAACGACACAAGGGCTTCGAGAGAAGCAGAGATTCTTGATCAATCACCCGGTATGCGTGCCAGTTCAGGCAATATCGTTTTTCCGGGTTTTACGGCGCCCAAGTTGGAATGGGTTCGTGCAAATGAACCTGACCTGTTCGTCAAAATTGCCAAAGTTCTGCTACCTAAAGACTACTTGCGGCTCTGGCTGACAGGGGATTACGTCAGTGACATGTCTGACAGTGCGGGGACTTCATGGCTGGACGTAGGTGCACGGCGATGGTCGGAAACTGCCCTGGAACAAAGCCACATGAACATCAAACAAATGCCCCGATTGGTCGAAGGCAGTGATCCGGGAGGAGAGTTGCGGTCCGAGTTGCAGAAAGAATGGGGGGTGTCTGGACAAGTCGTGATTGCTGGCGGAGCAGGGGACAATGCCGCTGCTGCCTGTGGGATAGGCAGTATCAGCGACGGAACTGGCTTTTTGTCTCTCGGAACCTCGGGTGTGCTGCTGGTGTCCAGGGACAAGTATGCTCCAGCGCCAGAAACAGCTGTACACTGTTTTTGCCATTCTGTCCCTGACAGGTGGATTCAGATGGGTGTTATCCTGTCTGCGACAAATAGTTTGAACTGGCTCTCCCGCAACCTTGGCCAGCCCGTTAGCGACTTGGTCGCTGCGCTGCCTGCTGATCTGGATGGCCCATCAGAGATCACGTTTCTACCTTATCTTTCAGGTGAGCGGACGCCGCACAATGACAGTGCAATCCGTGGTGCGTTTCTGGGTGTGGATATTTCCTCGGAGGCCACCGATTTGACGCGGGCAGTCATGGAAGGCGTCGCCTTTGCAATGCGGGACTGCCTAGAGGCCCTCAAGAGTACCGGAACAAAACCAACGAGCCTTTTGGCCGTTGGCGGCGGTGCGCGATCTCATTATTGGTTGAAAAGTCTGGCCACTGTGCTCAATACGCCCCTGGCCTTGCCGCAGGGCAGTGAGTTCGGAGCCGCCATCGGTGCCGCCCGTCTGGCAATGTGCTCGGTCACTGGTGCACTCCCGGGCACAATAATGACGTCTCCCAAAATCGACAGGGTCATCGAACCTCGTCAGGACTTGGTCGATGCTTTCGAAACCGAGTACCAACGCTACCGGCAATACTATTCGGCGTTAGCACCTTTTGCCAAACGATGAACACAAGACGGGACATATCTCCTCAGATCGACAGGGCCGTTCTGAGTGATGGCGATATGCGAGTGTCGCTGCTCAGCTACGGAGCCACAACTCAAAGCTGGTGGTACAAGGGTTTGCCAATGATCCTTGGATACGAGAACCCGCAGGACTATGTCGCCGACAAAAATTATCTGGGCGCAATCGTCGGGCGTGTCGCCAATCGGATCGGACAAGCGCATTTTGACATGGGAAACGTTCGTTATGAGCTTGACGCGAACGACGGTCAAAATTCTTTGCATGGTGGGCGCGCAGGGCTATCGCATCAGAATTGGGCTCTTGAGAGGATAACAGTAAACGAGGCCATATTGCGCCTCACTTCCCCAGAGGGTTCCGGCGGGTTTCCGGGAGAAATCAAATTTGAAGTGCGGGTAAGGCTGGACTACCCGCGTTTGACCTATTCCATTTCGGCGCAACCGGATCGGCCGACACCCATAAGTATAGCGCAGCACAACTATTACTGCCTGGGTGGAGCGGCGGGCATTTCCGAGCATTGTCTGCGGCTGACCTCAAGCCGCTATCTTCAAGTTGACAATCGGGGAATTCCCTCTGGCAAATTTGAGGATGCAAGTGAGGGTGAGATGCAATTCACTGTGCCGAAAGCGATCGGTGCCGCTTTGACGGACTTGGACAACTATTTCGTTTTTGACTGCACACGAGATAATGGGTTTCCGGTCGCTGACCTTACTGCACCCAACGGTTTGAAGTTGTCTGTCTGGTCAGACCAGGCAGGGGCGCAGGTTTACTCTGGCGCTCACCTGACGAAACCCTTTCACAAAAGCGCCGGTGTGTGCATCGAGCCGTCAGGTTATCCCAATGCGCCTAACATCCCCGAATTCCCGTCGATCATTTACACGCCCGAAACCCCTTACGAGCAGACCTTGATTTTGGAAATTTCCGAGGGTGGCACATGAGGTTTGCTGCTCCGATTATTGCTTTCGGCGTGGTGATTGCGTCCATCACGTCCGCAACGTCTCAGAACCTCGGTCCGAACCCAGAATTTGTTGAATCTGATCCGGCTAGTGTCCAACTTGGACGGCTGCTTTTCTATGACCCGATCTTATCCGGAAACAGGAACATCAGCTGCGCAACTTGTCACCACCCCAAGCTTGGCACGTCAGATGGGCTCTCGCTTGGGATCGGAGAAGGGGGTTCGGGTTTGGGGGCAGGGCGCAAAATTGACACTGACAACCCGCCGGAGCAACGCATTCCGCGCAATTCGCCGGGGCTTTGGAACCTTGGTGCAACCGAATTCACAACCTTCTTTCATGACGGGCGCCTTGAAACTGATCCGACGCGCGAGAACGGTATCAGGACGCCGCTGGGCACGCACATGCGGTCAGGTTTCAATTCAGCTTTGGCAGCTCAGGCAATGTTTCCAGTGCTTTCGCCCGATGAGATGGCAGGCCACTATTCCGAGAATGATGTCAGTCAGGCTGTACGTCTAGGGATGCTTACTCAGGAAGGGGGGGCGTGGGATCTGATTGCAGCTCGCGTCGCGGCCATCCCAGAATATGAACACCGATTTTCCTTAACCGCTCCTGGGGACGCGATAACGTTCTCGGCTATTGCGAATGTAATTGCAGATTTCATTGCGTTCGAATGGCGCGCCGACAACAGCCCGTTTGACCTTGCGATGCGGGGGGAAGCAGCATTGCCCGAAGAGGCACAGCGCGGCATGCAGTTGTTTTACGGGAAAGCAGGGTGCAGTACCTGTCATTCGGGCTGGTTCCAAACAGACCATAAATTTCACTCGATTGCGCTGCCGCAGATCGGACCGGGAAAAGCAGCGCGATTTGAAAGCCATACCCGAGATGATGGACGCCTGCGCGTGACTGGTGACGCAGAGGACGCGTTTGCGTTTCGCACGCCCTCGTTGCGCAATGTAACGCTGACGGCACCATATGGGCACAACGGCGCCTATGCACGGCTTGAAGATATCGTGCGCCATCATCTCAACCCAGAGGCTTCACTGCGGTCGTACACGTTGGAAATGGCGAAACTACCTTATTTTCCTGGTGCGCAGGATCAACGGTCATTGTTGAACCCAGAGAATTTGGATGCGATTGCCAGAAGCAGCGATCTGCCGAGGATAAGTTTGACGGATCAGGAGATCAGCGCACTTCTGAGCTTTTTGGGCAGCTTGGAAGATCCCGCAGAGCGCCTTGGAGTTCCGGATCATGTTCCAAGTGGACTGCCAGTCGATCAATGATCAGCGCTCAATGCGAATGATCTGGTTCGATTGATATTCCTTCCATGCTCCTTTTTCACCATCTGGCCAAATTACGCGAACTTCTATTGCTTCCGCATCCCCCAGCCCAAAATGATGCAGCCCTGCAATGCCGCTTGCATGCCCTCCACCGATTGTGATTTCTCGGGTTTCCATACCTGACGCAGTCTTGGCCTCGATAAAGCTGCCGACCGCGAAGCGATTTGACTTGTTTTGAGAAATGTCCAGCATCACCCAATTCTCGGTCTTAGGCTGGTTTTGGTAGACCTCAAGTTCCGAGCCTCGGTTAACCACCACCAGATCCAGCCAACCGTCATTATTGAGGTCAGCCAAAGCCGCACCGCGAGACTTGGCCATAGAGGCAATGCCAGCCTCGACAGAAGCTTCTAGAAATTGACCATTTTCCTTTTGTAAAAGCAGGTTGTTGGGGTCATCCAAAGCCGCATCTGGCATCTGCTCGACATTTCCCTTGGCGACGAAGATATCGTCCAGTCCGTCGTTGTTGACGTCCCCAAATTGTGCATGCCATCCGGTCGATGGGCGGCCGTCGCCTCCCGTGTGCGGCCTGTGAGCGGTCGCGCCTTTGCCGAAGGTGGCGTCGCGCCAGGTCGGACCACCGGCTTTGGGATCGAAAATCTGCAACTTCTGATCGCCCATCGAAGTCAGGTAAACTTCGGGAAAGCCATCTCCTGTCAGATCCCGCGAAGCGATGCCCATCCCCCAGATCGAGTATGGCAACCATCCGTCTTCTTTAGAATAAAGGCTTGGTGTTTCCTCCATTGCCCATAACTGCTCTTGGCCGCCGCGCACATAGTAATGGCGATCGTTGCTGACGCGCAGATCCGCTTGCCCGGTGCGCGACCAGTCAGAAAACAGAATAGAAAGCGCGCAATAGCCTGGTTCAAGGTGTTCCGGTGGCTGGTAGCTGTCACCAATTGGCCGGAATAGGACCGTGGGTCCGCAAGTTTCAAATGGGCCGTCGGGATTGCGACGATCAACATAAGTTCCGAAGGCCAGTGTTGGCAGGGTCTGATTGGTTTCCCATGTGGCAGAGAATCCGGTTGTCCAATGATCCTCCGATTGGAAGCCCAGGGTGCTGAAGCGGCGGAACTTGCAATCAGGCTCACCCTTCAAAAGCAAATCGGGGCCCACGCGCAAAACGGCCAGATCCAGAATTCCATCACTGTCGATATCCAGCGGGTAAGCCCCAGTTACGCCGGTTATGGCAAGCGGCTCGGGGGTGTCAGCGCGAAACGATAATCCTTCGCGCGATGTGTTTCTGAACAGTTTGGATGTGTTGGTGCCGCCCGCGGCAAAGAGTTCGGGCAGCTCATCGCCGTCGCAATCGAAAACAGCGACCCCGCCGCCCACAAAATGTTCCCAGCCGCCGGCATAGATATGAGAACCTATGTCATTCTTTTGGAACTGAGGAGCGCGACTTTCTGCACTGGCCGCAGATGCAAAAGCGAGCAGGATAAAAAGCTCAGGGCGCATTTGTTGCCAGCTCTTTTACCTTAAGGATCGAGACCTGCTCAATCCCGTACGCCGCAGCACCCTTAGCCCACATAAGATCGCCCCAGTGATGCGCTTTGATTTCCGGCAAGAGGGTGTCGACATTCACGACGCCACTGCGGATTCGGGCCATCACCTCGTCCGAATACAGGTGCTCCAAATCCATTTGAGTCCCGGACAGGATAATGCATTCAGGGTCAAACAGGTTGATCAGGTTGGATATCCCCAGACCAAACATCTGGCCCGCGCGGGTCAGAACGGACTTCGCTCTTTCGTCTCCGGATCGCGCGTTTTTGTGGATCTCTGCAACCGTTTCCGTTCCAGTGCCTTGATCGGCAACGGTTGCTTCCCGGATCAATGCATAGTCGCCTACATAGGCTTCAAGGCACCCTCGCTGGCCGCATTGGCAAAGCGCGCCGTCCAGTTGAACTTTGGTGTGGCCAAACTCTGCTCCGCAGCCTCTTTCCCCGCGATACAGCTTGCCGTCCAGCACAATTCCAAGCCCTACGCCGTGTTCGATCGTCACGACCAAAAAATTCTTAAGACCCTTGCCCAACCCGAAAAGTTGTTCCGCCTTTGCCACCAGGTTGGCATCGTTTTCTATAAAGGCAGGGCAGGGCAATTCTGTCTCCAGAAACTGGCTGAAGTCGACGTTTCTCTCGGTAAGGGATGAGGACCAGTGTACAAAGTTCCGTTCAGCGTCTACGAGACCGGCAATCCCGATTGACACTCCGGACAGGGAGTTCAGGGTCGCGTTGATCTGTGCACAGGCTAGATCTAAGGCCGTGCGAATGGTTGCTACGAATGCGCCTGGCGTCATCCGGACGTCATCCAGCCGATATTTGTATGACGTAACCTCGTTTCCTTCGAAATCTGCAAGGATGACCGAGATCATGTGGCGCGCGACTTTAAGGCCCGCAATAAGATAAGATCCGCCATCCAACTGAAGTAAAACTCTGGGTCGCCCCCTTTTGGCAGACTTGGATTGGTGTTCGGTTTCGATCTCTTTGATCAATCCTGCCGAAATGAGATCGGCTGTCGCTGCAGTAACTGTCGCCGGGCTGGTTTGCAAAGCGCTGGCGATATCGATCCGTGAAATCGAGCCTTCTGTCCGGATATGTTCCAGCACCCGAAGTCGGGTGATGTTCCGCTGGTCCGCGGCATTTTGAGAAGCTTTGCTTTTCAGCATCTTGGTCTCGCGAATCTGGTTCTTAACTCAGTCTATTTGGATTCCGCCCGCCCTAACAGAGTAAATATTTTACCCGCTGAATTAAATATGGTATTCAATTTCGTGAGAGCCGCGAATCGAAACACGATGGCTCGGCAAATGGGAGGAAAACATGAAAAGAATTCTCAGCTTCTCTGCTGTGGCCACGCTGTTAGCTTCGACCGCATTCGCAGAGCCAGTGGTCGGTGTGAGTTGGTCGAACTTTCAGGAAGAACGCTGGAAGACGGACGAAGCGGCCATCAAGTCCGCGCTTGAAGCAGGCGGCGCCGAGTACATTTCGGCAGACGCGCAATCGTCTTCCGCAAAGCAGTTGTCAGATATTGAAAGTCTGATTGCGCAAGGCGTGGACGCGCTTATCATTTTGGCGCAGGACGCGCAGGCAATCGGACCGGCTGTTCAAGCTGCGGCGGACGAAGGTATCCCGGTCATTGCCTATGACCGCCTGATTGAAGACGACCGTGCATTCTATCTGACCTTCGACAACGTGGAAGTCGGCAGAATGCAGGCCCGAGCTGTTTTTGAAGCCATGCCCAAGGGTAATTACGTGATGATCAAGGGCTCTCCTACTGATCCGAACGCTGATTTCCTCAGGGGTGGTCAGCAAGAAATCATCGGGGCTGCCGTGGACAGTGGCGACATTGTTATCGTTGGTGAAGCCTACACGGACGGCTGGTTGCCCGCGAACGCACAGCGAAATATGGAACAGATCCTAACCGCCAATGAAAACAATGTGGATGCTGTCGTGGCATCAAATGATGGTACTGCAGGCGGCGTTGTGGCAGCTTTGACTGCGCAGGGCATGGAAGGCATCCCGGTGTCCGGTCAGGACGGCGATCATGCAGCATTGAACCGTGTCGCGCTGGGAACTCAGACCGTTTCCGTTTGGAAGGATGCCCGCGAACTTGGTAAGGCAGCAGGTGAAATCGCAGTCGCGCTGAGTGGGGGAACAAGCCCCGCCGACGTGGAGGGCGCGGCCAGTTGGACGTCGCCTGGCGGTACCCAGATGAACTCGGTCTTCCTTGCACCTGTACCGATCACGAAGGACAACCTGTCTGTTGTTGTGGACGCCGGATGGATCCCATTGGAGGATTTGTGCCAGGGTGTCGAAAACGGACCTGCCCCTTGTAACTAAACTTCAAAGTCCCTGGCCCTGTCTGGGCCGGGGACCATTGCTGAATATGAAAGATCGGAAATGACCGAAACTTCGTCTCAGCCGATACCGGAAAAAGCAAAACCCAGCCTGTTCCAGCAGTTGGAACTGGATATGCGGCTTTTGGGAATGATCGGCGCGTTTGTCATCCTGTGTATAGGGTTCAACATCTTTACGGATGGACGATTCCTTACGCCTCGGAACCTGTTCAATCTGTCCATTCAGACGGTTTCGGTGGCCATAATGGCGTGCGGGATGGTGTTCATCATTGTCACGCGACACATCGACTTGTCCGTTGGAGCGCTGCTTGCAACGACGTCAGCCGTGATGGCAATGACGCAAACCGAGCTTTTGCCGCAGGTACTTGGGATGGGTTTGAACAACCCTGCAACCTGGGCGATCACCATTGTCGTCGGGCTGTTTGTCGGCACGCTGATTGGTGCGTTTCATGGCTGGATGGTTGGGTATCTGACGATACCAGCCTTCATCGTTACGCTTGGTGGGTTTCTGGTTTGGCGAAACGTGGCGTGGTATTTGACCAGCGGCCAGACGATTGGCCCTCTGGATAGTACGTTCCTGATGTTTGGCGGCACGAACGGCACATTAGGCACGACGACAAGCTGGCTGTTCGGCTTGTTCGCCACCGCAATCGCGATCTGGGCGTTGTGGAGCAGTCGTCGTGCAAAGGCGGCACATGGTTTTCCTGTCAAACCCGTCTGGGCAGAGGCCACTCTGGCCGGGATAATCGCAATTGCCATCCTTGGTTACGTTTACATCGTAAACAGCTACGCCATTCCGACGCGTCGGTTGCAGCGTATGTTCGAAGCGCGCGGAGAGACAATGCCAGAGGGGCTGGTCGTCGGATACGGTATACCGATTTCTGTCCTCATATTGATCATCGTAGCCGTAACCCTGACAATTGTGGCGCGGAAAACCCGGTTTGGACGCTACATCTTTGCCACCGGTGGAAACCCGGATGCGGCAGAGCTTTCCGGCATCAATACGCGGCTGCTGACCGTGAAGATTTTTGCACTGATGGGTTTCCTATGCGCCGTTTCTGCGGTGGTTGCTTCTGCACGCCTCGCGAACCATTCAAACGACATTGGCACGCTGGATGAATTACGGGTTATTGCTGCCGCTGTAATTGGTGGTACCGCGTTGTCCGGTGGCATCGGGACGATCTACGGCGCCATCCTTGGTGCATTGATCATGCAAGCGCTCCAATCTGGTATGGCCATGGTTGGCGTGGACGCGCCGTTTCAGAATATTGTGGTCGGCAGCGTTCTTGTGTTGGCCGTCTATATCGACATCGTCTATCGCAAACGATTGGGGGCCAAGTGATGCAAGATCAAGGCACGCAGAAAACACCCTCAAAATCTGGGCGCGGCTCCGGCGCAGCGCCATTGGTCGAAATGCGAGACATTTCGATCTCGTTCGGTGGGATCAAGGCTGTCGACCACGTGTCGGTCGATCTCTATCCGGGTGAAGTAGTCGGTCTGCTTGGGCACAACGGGGCTGGAAAATCGACGTTGATCAAGGTTCTGTCCGGCGCATATCAAATGGATCACGGCGAGATTCTGATCGATGGCAAGCCAGTCGAGATTGGCAACCCCCGTGACGCCCGCGCGAACAATATTGAGACGATCTACCAGACGCTTGCCCTGGCGGACAATCTGGACGCGACATCAAACCTTTTCCTGGGACGCGAGATGACGACGCCATTGGGGTTGGTCAACGATGCCGCCATGGAGGCCGAATGCCGAAAGATTATGGCGCAGCTCAATCCGAACTTTCAGAAGTTCAATGACCCTGTCTCTGCGCTGTCGGGTGGTCAAAGACAGTCGGTCGCGATTGCCCGGGCCGTCTATTTCAACGCTCGTATTCTGATTATGGACGAGCCGACAGCGGCGCTGGGGCCGCATGAGACACAAATGGTGGCCGACCTGATTCACCAGTTGAAGGCGCAAGGTATCGGCATCTTCCTGATTGATCACGACGTGCATGCTGTAATGGAGCTATGCGATCGCGCTTCGGTCATGAAGAACGGAAAATTGGTTGGGACCGTCGATATTGCAGACGTAACAGATGACGATTTGTTGTCGATGATCATTCTCGGCAAGCAGCCAGAACAAAAAGCAGAATAGGGGGCAGATATGCCAAGCGGATTTTTTGAAGGGATCGAAGAGATCCGGTTTGAAGGCGTAGACAGCGACAACCCCATGGCCTTCCGCCACTACAATCCCGACGAAGTTGTCATGGGAAAGCGCTTGGAAGACCATCTTCGGTTCGCGGTCGCCTGGTGGCACTCCTTCGCGTGGGAGGGTGGAGACCCCTTTGGCGGACCTACATTCGAACGCCCATGGCATCCTCAGGACGACATGGGACGGGCCCGATTAAAGGCGGATATTGCTTTTGAACTGTTCGAGCTGCTGGGTCAGCCCTTTTTCTGCTGGCACGACGCTGACATTCGGCCCGAGCAGGGCAATTTTGCCGATAACTTGAAAACTCTGGAAGAAATCACCGATTACATCGGTAAAAAAATGCAAACGTCCAGCACCAAGCTCCTTTGGGGTACCGCCAACATGTTTAGCCACCGTCGGTGGATGTCAGGCGCAAGCACCAACCCCGATCCGGATGTTTTTGCTTTTGCGGCAGCAACGGTAAAGTCGTGCTTGGATGCGACCCACAAGCTTGGTGGCGAAAACTATGTTCTGTGGGGCGGGCGTGAAGGCTACGAAACTCTGCTAAACACGGACCTGAATACTGAACTGGATCATATGGGCCGGTTCTTGAACATGGTCGTAGAGTACAAACACAAAATCGGCTTCAAAGGCACCATCCTTGTAGAGCCCAAACCACAGGAGCCGTCCAAGCACCAATACGACTACGACGCCGCGACCTGTATTGGATTCCTCAGGAAATACGGTTTGGAAAGCGAAGTGAAGTTGAACCTTGAGCAGGGACACGCGATCCTCGCCGGGCATAGTTTCGAGCATGAAATAGCAGTTGCCGCTGCCGAGGGGATGCTGGGTTCGATTGATATGAACCGAAACGACTATCAGTCAGGGTGGGACACGGATCAATTTCCTAACAACACGCCAGAGGTTGCTTTGGCATATTACTACATTCTGAAAGCCGGAGGTTTTACAACTGGTGGCACCAACTTTGACGCTAAAGTACGTCGCCAGTCGCTTGATGCAAAAGATCTTGTTGCAGCACACATCGGCGGAATGGACATCTGTGCAAGAGGCTTGAAAGCCGCGGCTGCTATGATTGAAGATGGCGGTCTGGAGGATGCGCTGTCTGAACGGTATTCCGGTTGGAACGCTCCGGAAGCGGCGTCTATGCTGAACAGTAGTCTCGAGGACATCTCTGCGCGAGTTTTACAGGACAATATCAACCCGGAACCACGATCTGGGTGTCAGGAAATTCTGGAAAACTATGTGAACAGGTTTGTTTGACCGAGGAAAAATATCAGCTGAAGTATTGTCAAAAGAACTTGGAGTGAACTGAGCAGAGGCTTTTGTAGTCATCACGCATGACTAAGTGATTGCAATCAGATCACTTTAAGCCGAAAGGATCACGTGCTGTTATAGTGCGCTTAAGTGGATCAGCGCTAATGGCCTGCCTAACGCAGGACGGAGGTTTTAAAGCTGCACTGGACGGCGCAGATGGCCAGTACCCGCCAACCTAAGCAGTAGTTTATTTGTCAACGCAACAGGCTGCAAAGGTTTTACTATTCGTTTTCGTCCAGACGCAGCGACCTGCTGGCTTGATGCGTCGAAAAACACGCGTGTTTTGAAAAGTAGGCGGCGGGACCAAGTTGCAATAGTTGCCTCACGCCCATTCCGGCAGTCAAGAAATGCAGGTTGGTAAGGTCAGTGCCCTCGCTGTTCATGGCTGAGCCGACTGATCGCGCTCAGGAGCCACGATCGATAGGCGGGAATTCCTCAGTCTCGACTGTGTTTTGGCATCTTTCTCAATTGATTTAGTCTGACATGTTCCTGCGGAATTTCAGCAAGGGTGCTTAACATAGAGTGCTGTTTCCTGCCTTGCCTCACACTTGTGTAAATCGCCCGGGTGCAAGCTGATGGCGACAATTAGTCTGGTGCAGTCGACAAAAACCGCAAAACTCAAAAAGTTATCCTGCGGACGCAGGGTATTTTTTGGTTGTCCGACTAAGTGTGAGAATAGAGCAAAGTCGCCGTAGTAGGCTTCAAAAGGAAAACAGTTGGCTTTAACAAAGTTCAAAAAGCCTATTAGTATGGCGGCTTTGATCCAAACTATCGCAACAACGGAAATCTCATCACGCCCGGAAATGCGTTGTTTTCCGTTTTTTGCGTAGGGATAGTGGCGGAGAGACAGGGATTCGAACCCTGGGTGGGCTTGCACCCACAACGGTTTTCGAGACCGTTTCCGATACAAAAACCGAAGTCGTCACATCAATAAAACAGGGGCTTTGTGGCGGCAAAATCAGCACATTCGGCACGGAAAGCGGGCAGGGGTGTCATAGAAAAGCGTCATAGTTATTTAAGGTGAGTGACCTTCGTCAGAGGTTGCCGAACGCTCGTTGAGCTTCCTTAGGGCGGAACCGCAATTTCTGGGGCAACTTTGCGTGACTTTCTAAGACCGAAGTCTTCTTCGCCCGACCAGTTAGTCTGGAAAGCCAAGCATTGCAGGCGGCACTCGTTTTTAGCATCATTTCAATCAAATGTTCCGCAAGGAACCTCGCGATCAACATAGTGGTGAGGCCCATAACAGCCTTCCGTACCGCGGTTATGCCAATTACCCTGGTGGTGCCCGCCTGTGCATCCGGACAAAGCTATTGTCACGGCTACTAAGGTGACCATTCCGCGAGAGCATCGTATCCAGTGGATCTGTTCCATGTGCCAACGACAGTACCGGCAATGAGGAAATCGGTGCCTTGACGCAAGTCAAAGTGCGCGCTGGTATTGCGACCTTCGCCATTGTTGAGCTGACAACTACCGTTGATAAAAAGTACCAGTTTGTCGGTGATTTCTTTCGAATTTGATAAATGGTTGGAGTTTTTTCTCGAAACTTGAAAGCCTGAGAGACCAACGTACTCTTCAATGGGTCGCAAGCAGCAGGGGTTGATGAGATAAATGCTGAACAGAAGACACTTACTTGCAACCTCTTTGGCCATGCTCGCACAGCCTGCGTTTTCTTCCTCTGCGTCGGCATCTACTTCTTCGCAATGGTCGGCATGGGATGCCAGAGTGACGCCGCCCAATTTCGATCCCGCGTCATCCAATCCTTGGGGGTTACACCCTCGTTTCCTACCTCAGCGTGTGCAAACCAACCGAGCGCTTGTTCCGGGTGACATCCATGTCGATGCGGTAGCGCGATATCTGTATTTCATCGAAGACGGTGGCACGGCAATGCGCTACGGCGTAGCTATTGCGCGGGGTAATCTCTATGAGCCCGGAGTCTACACAATCAAGCGAAAGGCCAAATGGCCGCGTTGGACTCCCACCGCCGAAATGATTGAGCGCGACCCTGATGAATATGCACAATTCGCAAATGGTGTGCCGGGTGGGCCAACAAACCCATTGGGATCAAGGGCGCTTTATCTCTACGAAGGTGGTCGCGACACATACTTGCGAATTCACGGAACACCCTATCCAAGATCTATCGGAGGTCGCGCAAGTTCCGGCTGCGTAAGGATGGCGATGCCACATATCATCGGACTGTATGACCGTGTCCGGCCGGGTGCAACGGCGCATCTCTATCCTCCCGAGCGGCATTTGACCGCGACCAGCTGATAGGTGCTTGTCAGGCGCGCGTGCAGATTGGGCGCCCTTCAATCGTCCTGAGTGGCAGGTAGGTCGTTTCAACCGGCCCCACGTAGCGATACCAATAGCAACCGTCCTCAGGCATGATTTTCACGGCGTTCAGGTCTTGCCCCGGAGCAGCAATCTGGGCAACGGCTTCAGGAACTCGGGAAAGCGTTCCGGGCTCGCTATCTGCAGATATTGACGTTGTTTCGGAACAAGCGCCAACAAACAAAAGTATGCTCATTGCTTGGAGTGCTTTGTTCAAGGACATGGTGTTTCGCCCACTGTGATTATCATTTTGTAGTATCTGATACCTTCGCATCGGTGGGTGATCTCATCAATTCACCAAGATCTATGCGATTGTTAGCGTTGCTTTTTTGTGTTCGGCCAAAACAAAAAAGCCAAGTTTTTCTCAAAGCAAAATGGCGTTACGCTGAAGAAAAGTTATTTTTTACAATGACTTGGTGATTTGAAGCCACCTCAAGAAACAAAGTCTCTGTGCCGACGGCAACGAAAATCCAGACGAAATCTCCCTTACGCAAAGCCTGTTGCTTGTTGACCTTCCAGCGCAGGAACCGGGCATACGAGCAAATTGAGTCGCGAAACACGTCGCGAAACACAAAAAGACCGTTTGGGATGGCAGGCATGAAGCAGAGCAAAGAAAGAAAGGCTGTTACGCGACGCGGAGTGATTGCCGCGTTTGCTGCGACGACGCTTTTTCCAGCACCGGCCGTTTTGGCCCAATCAACGGCAACTGAGGGGACGCGCCGCAATGTTTCATCATTCCGCGTTGCCAGATGGCAGGACCACTTTGATACCTTGAAGAACGGGGTTATCCTGTCCGATACACAGTCCAAGGTCCTGCAGTATTGGTCAGAAGATGAAAGCGTCTACCGGATGTATCCGACCAGCGTGCCGCTGACTGAAGATCTTACACGTCTGGGCTACACCACAGTTATTCGCAAAGTCGAAGGGCCATCTTGGCGACCAACGCCGGCAATGAAAGAGCGCAATCCCGCATGGCCCGACTACGTAGGCCCGGGTCCTGAGAACCCTCTGGGGACACATGCGCTCTATTTGAGCTGGCAATACTACCGCATCCACGGCACCAACGACACGCGCAAGATCGGGAGAAGATCCTCCAACGGCTGCATTGGTTTGTACAACGAGCAGATCGCGGACTTATTCAAACTGGCTACCGTGGGCACGCAGGTAAAATTGATCTGAGCTTGGTTGAAATGATTTTCCTGCCAGCTGCTTGAGTTCGGTGACTGACAACGACGTGAAAAACTGAGATGGACAAACTTACACTCTTGATAGGCGGGGTAGCGATCGCAGGTGCCGCCGCTATCGTCTACAATCTCAATCAGCAACCAACTGGCCATTCGATGATGCCACCTGATACGTCGGTGCTGGAGCCAGGAGACCCAATCCAATACGTCAATTTGCCAGAGCAGCTGAGCGAATTTGCTGCCGTCGGCAAAGTGGCATTCGACGCCAAATGTGCGGCGTGTCATGGCGCGAACGCAACTGGTCTGGAAGGGCTCGCGCCACCATTGGTGCATAAAATCTATGAACCAAGCCACCATTCGGACGAGTCATTTTTTATCGCGGTCCAGAATGGAGTTCGAGCACACCATTGGAAGTTTGGAAATATGCCTCCGGTCGATGGGTTGACCCGTGCAGATGTGAAAGGCATCGTGGCTTACATCAGAGAGTTGCAGCAGGAAAACGGGATTTTCTGAAAGTGACAAGCCGAATGCGCAGTGCAGTTCGTTACATCATCCTGTCATTGGTGCTGACCATTGGCGGGTTCCTTGCGACGGCCGATGCTGCTCATGCGCACGGTAGCAACTCTCATCACGTGAGCGTGCAAACTGACACCATCGATGTGGAGCACATAAAGCAGGGCCATCCCGGGCATTGCCATGGCGGAATGACTTGCAGTGCGGTCGGACTGTTTTTGACGGGCACGACTCCGACTTCTCCGCTCAGCTCGGAAAAAAGATTCTCAGTTCCGCGAACCCAGTACAAGGTTCTTGGTATCACGGCGTTTGACCCACCGCCGCCGCGTGTCCTGGTCTGACCAGTCGAATTGCGCTCAACATGGGCGCGTCGAAGCAGACGACAAGGACAAAACAATGAACATTCTAAAAATGACCACAGGCGTTGCCATGGTTTCTCTGTTCGCAGCCGCCGCCCTGGCGCATGGTGGCGCAACCGGCATCGTCAAAGAACGCATGGATGGTATGTCCGCGATGAAGGACAGCATGAAGATCCTTACGCCGATGATGCAGGGTAAAACGCCCTACAATGCGAAAACGGTACGAAGCGAGGCCAAGAAAATCGGGCGTCACGCTGGTGAGAGCATGACAAAACTGTTTCCAGAGGGATCTGATGGTAAACCCTCGGAGGCGAAATCGGAGATCTGGCAGGATTGGGGATCCTTTGCAGAATTGGCCAGCCTATTGGCAACCTACTCTGAAGGCCTTGCGCTTGCGGCGGACAACGGGTTGATGGAGTCCGGATCGGGCCATGGTTCGGGCATGATGGGCGGCGCATCCATGATGGGTGGCGGTTCTATGATGGGTGCCGGGATGATGGGCAGCAGTCCAAGTCAGGCACAACTGTCTGAAATGCCGGCGGATGGTGTGTTCATGATGCTGAGCCAGACATGCTCGGCATGTCACACGCAATTTCGGTCGGAATAGGAATGCGTCATGAGACCGATATTCCGATTGGGCCTTGCTGCCGCCGTTACGGCGTCAGCGGGACTTGTTGCCGTGATGGCTTGGCCGATTGGTCAGCCCCTACAATCGCTCGACATTCAGGGTGACGTTAACCGCGGGGCGTATCTGGCAAGGGCAAGTGGCTGTATCGCTTGTCACACAGATTTTGCCAACGGGGGCGCGCCCTTGGCCGGTGGGGTGGAGTTGGATACCCCGTTCGGCACGCTCTTTTCGCCGAACCTGACCACAGATCCTGACCACGGGATCGGTGACTGGACAATCGAGGAGTTTGCTCGCGCTGTGCGTCAAGGCGTGTCACCCGGCGGACAACCCTACTACCCGGCCTTTCCTTATCCGTTCTATGCCAATTTCACGGATCAGGATATCGCCGATCTCTGGGCCGCCTGGCAAACGGTTGCACCGGTAGCGGAACCGTCAAAAGAGCAAGAAATGGCGTTCCCCTTCAATCAGAGATGGGGCCTGAAGCTGTGGCGCGCGGCTTTTCTGGAACCACCCCGTACTGATCCCGTGCCGGGCAATGACGAAGTGTGGAACCGGGGTCGGCTACTGGTCGAAGGTGCCACGCATTGTGCGGCCTGCCACACCGGGAGGAACCTGGCTGGCGCAAGAAATTCGGACACGGAACACTTCAAAGGAAGTGACTCCCTGCCGGGCGGTGACAAGGCACCGGCCATCGACTTTGAGACCCTGCAAAAGCGTGGTTGGACGGTAGATGATTTGGCCTACGCGTTGCGCACCGGCGTCATGCCTGATGGCGATGTCTTCGGCGGCGCCATGGGAGAGGTCGTAAACTATGGCACCAGCTTTCTGACAGACGAAGACCGGAAGGCAATGGCGACCTATCTGCTGGATGTGCACGACGGGGGATAATCGAGTGAGAGATCAAATTTTCTTTGGAGGGAAGTCCTCATGAAGCTCAATCGCAGGCAATTCGTTGCAGGCTCGTCGGCACTAATCGCAGTGCCGACTATCGGGAGGGCGGCTACCGCCCCCCGAATAATCGAGGCGCGTTCAGGGTTGGCACGTGTTGCCCCCGGCAGCTATCCTGAAACCGAGATATGGGGATATGATGGCGGTGTTCCGGGCCCCGAAATTCGTGCCCGGCAGGGCGAAACGGTTCGCCGGACACTCCTGAACTCACTGCCTCAGCCTACGGCAATCCATTGGCATGGACTGCGGGTTCCAAACAACATGGATGGGGTGCCGGGTCTTACACAGGAGGCCGTGCAAACAGGCGGCGAGTTTCAGTATGACTTGCCTCTGAAGGATGCAGGAACTTTCTGGTACCACTCTCATAACCAGTCAACGGAACAAGTGGCCAGGGGCCTTTACGGCGCGTTCATCGTCGACGAAATGGACCCGCCGGACACGGATCATGACATTACGATCCTGCTGGATGACTGGAGGTTGGGTCAGGACGCCCAAATCGTCGATGATTTCGGCGCGATGCATGACTGGACGCATGCAGGCCGAATGGGAAACTACGTTCACGCACACATATCGCCCATGACAGAAGTTCTGACAAACCAGCGTTTGCGACTTCGAATGGTCAACGTGGCAACTGATCGGATCATGTATGTCTCCTTAGGCGGCGCAAACGGGAAACTGGTCGCTTATGATGGCATGCCTGTAAGGCAGCCGGAGGATTTTGAAACCCTTGTTTTCGGGCCTGCACAGCGAGCAGACTTAATTGTCGATGTTACAGCGGAATCGAGCGAAGCCGTTCAAATAACTCTTCACGAACGCGATGAATCGTTTGTCATCGCTGAGATCCCGGTTTCGGGAAGCGGAACATCTGCTAATCGCAGTGCAATAGAAGCCCTGCCACCCAACCCTGTATCCTTTCTCGAAGATGTTACTGTCGCTTTGACAGTTCCATTGGTGATGGAGGGCGGGGCGATGGGCGGACTGCGTCAAGGCACTTTTAACGGCCAAGTCATGAGCACCAATGAATTGGTTCAGGAAGGGCAGATCTGGACATTCAACGGTGTCGCCGGGTTACCTGAAAACCCGCTTGCTTCCGTTTCGCGTGGCGACATAGTCCGGATTCAGATGCAGAACGACACCGTCTTTCCGCACGCTATGCACTTGCACGGGGCGCACTTCCAGGAAGTTCTGCCGAACGGCAGCCTGGGGCCGCTGCGGGACACAATCCTGGTTGACCGGATAGAAACGCGGGAGATTGCGTTCGTTGCGGATAACCCGGGGGACTGGCTGTTTCATTGCCACATGCTGTCGCATCAGGCCGCTGGTATGAAGACCTGGCTGAGCGTGGCGTGATGAACAAGAGCGCAGCGAAATGGGCGTCACTGGCTGCTGTGGTGATCATTGTCGCGGTCGCTGGCTGGGGCCTGAGTGGGCGTTCGCAGAACAGTGCTTCGGCGGATTCGGCACGTGGTGCAGTTTTGTACGCCGAAAACTGCGCGTCATGCCACGGGGTAAATTTGGAGGGTCAGCAGGATTGGCAAACACCTGATCCGGATGGCGTCTTGCGGGCGCCCCCGCATGACCGAACCGGGCACACCTGGCATCACGGCGACAAGCTGTTGTTCGACTATACAAAGTTTGGCGGGGACCAAACTTTGAAACAGATGGGTGTCGCGGACGTCAAAAGCGGCATGCCAGGCTTCGGGGACACTCTGTTGGATCAGGATATCTGGGACATCCTCACCTTCATCAAGGAGAGTTGGCCGGATCGGGAACGCAAGCTGCAAGAGCAGCGCACCAAGGCAGAACAAACGGAAGGAAACTGATGTGAACCTAATACTTGCAGTGCCCGCAGATACTTTCCGGGATATTTAGGTTCGTCATGGATGATGAGAAAGAAAGTCAACCTCATCACTTGACCTTCCTCTTGCTGGAACCCTTATGTTGCCGGTCAGCAGACTACTTTGTGGTGACAATATGACTGAAATTTCACATGCACGGTTTCAAGTTCAGGGTATGAGCTGTGCTTCTTGCGTAGGGCGCGTTGAGCGCGCATTGAAAGATGTGCCAGGGGTAGATGCCGCTTCGGTTAATCTCGCCAGCGAAAGCGTTCAGGTCGATTTCCGCGATCCAGCCGATAAAGCGGCCATTGCTGATGCGTTAAACAGCGCCGGATATCCGGCACAGACGGAAGAGGTAACGCTGGATATTCAGAACATGTCCTGCGCATCGTGCGTGGGGCGCGTTGAACGGGCATTGCAAGCGGATGATGGCGTCTTGTCCGCGTCGGTCAATCTGGCCACTGAAAGTGCAACTGTACGTTATGCTGAGGGAGTCACAACACCCGAAGCCATCGCGGCGCTTGCGGCATCTGCTGGCTATCCGGCGAGCCTGCGATCCGCGACGCGGACCGAACCACAAGACCGCAAGGCGGCAGAGATCAGCTATTTGGCGCGGCGAACGAGCTTTGCCGCTTTGCTCGCTTTGCCGGTTTTCGTACTTGAAATGGGCTCGCATGTTATTCCGGGCATGCACCATCTGATAGCGAGCACGATCGGCATTCAGAACAGCTATTACCTGCAATTTCTTCTGACCACGCTCGTTCTTTTTGGCCCAGGATTGCAGTTCTATACCAAAGGATTCCCTTCCTTGTTCAAAGGCGCGCCAGACATGAACTCTCTGGTGGCTCTGGGCACTTCGGCGGCTTACGGGTTCTCGCTTGTTTCCACCTTTGCGCCGGGTGTTCTTCCCGCCGGAACCGCAAACGTCTACTACGAGGCCGCAGCGGTGATCGTGGTTCTCATATTGCTGGGGCGGTTCCTCGAGGCGCGCGCCAAGGGGCGAACTGGTGAAGCGATCCGAAAACTGGTCGGTCTGCAGGCAAAAACAGCGCGAGTTGAGCGCGACGGATCGGTTGTCGAACTACCGATCGAGCAGATCGTTGTAGGGGATATTGTGCACGTTCGACCGGGCGAAAAAATCGCGGTGGACGGTGCCGTAGTGACCGGCGCGTCATATGTCGATGAAAGCATGATCACCGGCGAGCCGGTTCCTGCCGAAAAGACCGAGGGCGCAACTGTGGTGGGCGGAACAGTCAATGGCGCGGGCGCATTGACGTACCGGGCTGAAAAGATCGGCGCAGACACTATGTTGGCCCAGATCATTCAGATGGTCGAACAAGCACAGGGTGCCAAGCTTCCGATTCAAGGCTTGGTTGACCGCATCACGCTGTGGTTCGTGCCGGTAGTGATCGCTGTGGCCGTAATGACTGTGCTGGTTTGGATGCTGTTCGGACCCGATCCCGCGCTCAGCCTGGCGTTGGTAGCCGGGGTTGCGGTACTGATCATTGCTTGCCCCTGCGCCATGGGGTTGGCCACACCCACCTCAATAATGGTCGGCACCGGACGTGCGGCTGAAATGGGCGTCCTGTTTCGAAAGGGTGATGCCTTGCAAATGCTGCAGGAAACCACTGTTGTTGCGGTAGACAAGACAGGGACCTTGACCGAAGGACGTCCCGAGCTGACCGACCTGATCGTGGCAGAAGGAATGACCGAGGATGAGGTTCTGCGCCTTGTGGCGGCCGTCGAGGTTACATCTGAACATCCAATCGCCACGGCCATCGTGCGCGCGGCTGAAGCCCGTGGTCTGGAGCTTCCCAAGCCAGAAGACTTCACGTCGATCACCGGCTATGGGGTAAGCGCCTCAGTCGAAGGCCATACAATCCTGATCGGGGCCGACCGCCTGATGAGTCGCGAAGGGGTAGAAATGGGCGCGTTGTCTGATCGGGGCGCTGAACTCGCAATCAACGGAAAGACTCCACTTTATGCCTCCGTAGACGGAGTTATCGCAGCCGTCATCGCCGTAGCGGACCCAATCAAGACCACCACGCCAGACGCAATTGAAGCTTTGCACGGTCTGGGGCTGAAAGTAGCGATGATTACCGGCGACAATACCGCTACAGCCAAATCCATCGCGGCGCAGCTTGGCATCGATCATGTCGTGGCCGAGGTTCTGCCCGAGGGTAAAGTATCCGCGTTGCAAGATCTGCGCTCAAATGGCGGAAAACTGGCCTTTGTAGGTGATGGCATCAATGATGCCCCCGCTCTGGCGGCGGCTGACGTAGGAATTGCGATCGGGACAGGCACTGACATCGCCATCGAGGCGGCTGACGTCGTTCTGATGTCAGGCGACCTCACAGGCGTGGTCAACGCCTTCGATATTAGTCAGCGCACCATGCGTAACATCCGCCAAAACCTATTCTGGGCGTTCAGCTACAACACGCTACTCATACCGGTTGCAGCGGGGGTGCTCTATCCGTTTGGCGGCCCGTTGCTGTCGCCGGTTCTGGCTGCAGGTGCCATGGCGCTGTCCAGCGTATTTGTCCTGACCAACGCGCTGCGGTTGCGCTGGGTTAAGCCGATCAAAGATGGGCGAGAACAGATCTCGCAGAATGAAGAGCAGGCGCTGCGATCAGCGCCTGCTGAATAGAATAGGAGAACCGCTGTGAATATCGGAGATGTAGCAGAACGTTCGGGTCTGCCTGCCAAAACCATCCGCTATTACGAGGATATCGGATTCATCAAACCCAGGCGCAGCCTGAATGGGTATCGCCATTTCGACGAAAAAGAACTGCATAAACTGGCCTTCATCGGGCGGGCCCGTTCCTTGGGCTTCACTATTGAGGATTGCCGTTCACTACTGGCGTTGTACGAAGACAAAGAACGCGCAAGCGCAGACGTTAAAGAAATAGCCAAACAGAACTTAAAAGAGATCGACGATAAAATTGCCGATCTGAAAGCCATGCATGAAACGTTGTCTCATTTGATCAATGAATGTGCCGGAGACCACCGTCCCGACTGTCCAATTCTAAAAAACCTGGGCCAAGCATAGTTGCCCTCGTTGTTTGATCTGCCTCCAAGATGGGCAATAACTTTCTTTAGCCGCGGCATTCCGCCGTTTTCGAATGACTGCGGCATTAACAAATGTAGTTTTGTTATCTTCGGGCTTGTACGTTTGCCACCATCGCACTACGTCCACGATATGGTGAGTGATTTGATCACTGTTTTGAGAAAAACGCTTTTGTTGTGCGTCTGCCTGGCGATTACAGTCGTCGGCACGGTTGCGTATGCAAACAATGATTTTAAGACCGCAGACACACACAACCAACACGACATTTCGATCGCTTCAAAAGCAGCAGAATTCAAACACGACCATAGCCCTTTACATTCTACAACTGATCAACGTCACGCGGATGACCACGTGAACCATGGCGGGGAATGCCATTCCGGTATCTGTTGTGTTGGTGAATATCCGACCCACGTAGGGCTTGCGGTTTTGGCTGAAGCTTTTGGCCAGAAAAACCGTAACATGGATACCGACATCCACAACTCTCAAGCGCCCCTGACGCCCGATCGCCCTCCACAAATCTCCTAACATCCACAGGCCCGCAAGCGCGGGTTTTCATGTTGTTTCGGTTCGAGCGTGCACTGCGACCGTCAGGAGATTATTATGCGTGGAAGATATGCGGCACTATCAGTACTTGCCTTGGCGTTTGGCCTGGGTGGAGGTGTCATTCTTGAAAGACTGTACCTGAATCCAATTGATCAGGGCCAGTCGAACGAACCAGAGGTCCTTTATTGGGTAGCTCCGATGGATCCGAATTTTCGGCAGCCTGGACCTGGAAAATCGCCGATGGGTATGGACTTGATCCCGGTTTATTCTGGGCAGGAACCTACCGGCGACCCTGAAGAAGTCACCTTGAGCGCTGCGGAAATCAACGCAATTGGTGTGCGAACTGCGGTTGCACGAATGACTGATATCGAACCTCGCATCGAGACGGTGGGTTTCGTCGGCTTTGACGAACACCTGACCAATCACGTTCATACGCGTGTTGAAGGTTGGATTGAGCAACTGAAAGTTCGAGCGGTCGGTGATCGGGTTGAGAAGGGGCAAGTATTATTTGAACTCTTTTCACCACTGATCGCAGCTGCGACCGGCGATCTTGTACGCGCAGTCGAAGCTGGTGACCCGCGGATTTTGGACGCGGCGCGCAATAAGTTGATCAGCCACGGTATGTCCGCTCGTCAGGTTGCTGAGATTGAGGCGGGCGGTGAGTTGGTTCGAAATGTGGAAATTGAGGCACCTCAAAACGGTGTCGTCATAGCTCTGAATGCCGCCGATGGCATGTACCTGCAGCCAGGCACGCTTGCTTTTTCGGTAACCGATCTTTCTGAAGTATGGCTGATCGTTGATGTCTTTGAACGAGATATTGCACGTTTGTCGGAAGATATGCGCGCGATAGCAAGGTTCGAGCACCTACCCGGTCGCACCTTCGAAGGCGACATCGACTATGTTTACCCTGAGCTTGATCCGCAAACCCGAACCCTTCCCGTAAGGCTTAGTTTCGATAACTCAGAGGGCGTACTGCGGCCGGGCATGTTTGGCAGTGTTAGCCTTATACCGGATGAAAGCCGGAATGTTCTCACTGTTCCATCAGAGGCGCTAATTCGTACTGGTTCGGCGGAACGCGTCATCTTGAAAACAGGCGATGGTACCTTTCGCCCGAGACTGGTGACTACAGGTCTTCGAGACAGTTTCGGCGAGGGGGGACGAACAGAAGTTCTACAAGGGCTTGAACCCGGCGAGGAAGTTGTCGCATCCGCACAGTTTCTAATCGACAGTGAAAGTGCTTTGAGCGCGGGCTTCACGCGTATGGCACCAACGGATACCGAACCAGCACGCGGGGCAGGTACCCTGGTTTCACTCGATGCCGAAAATCGTATGGCAACTGTTCGTCACGATGTTCTCGAAAGCCTCGATTGGCCTGCAATGACTTCGCAGTTTCCGGTGAGGTCTGGTGTGTCGCTCGACCGTTTGAATGCTGGCGACGCAGTTGCTTTCGTGATCGCGCGGGGTGCGGATGGGCTTCTGAGCCTGATGGAGCTTGCACCAGACGATGGTATTGCCGGAACTGGAGCCGGAATCGCGCGCGCCGTCACTTCTGACGGCAAATTGACGCTCGAGCACGGACCGATCCCCGAGCTCGGTTGGCCCGCCATGACAATGGATTTGCCTGTTGTGGGAGTAGATCTCACTACCGTGCCAATCGACATGCCAATTGAGTTTGATCTGGCTGAGGGAGAAGGGGGGATGTTCTCGATTGTGGCAGTTCGCGAAGAGGGCTCGCCGCCGACGGATTCAGTTGAACCCGAAGAAACCATCACGACTTCTGCTCCACCGATTGTAGTCACCGGCACGATCAACCTCGTTAATGCTGAGGCAGGAACTGCAACCATCACTCACGGGCCGATGACTGAGATCGGGATGCCGGGCATGACCATGGATTTCCCAATAGAGCCAACATTGGACTCAAACATGCTCGAAGTCGGTTCTGAAATGACTCTGACTTTCGCGCGTGCAGATGGCATGACAATGGTGTTGGCTGCGGCAACGCCTATTGCACCGCCGCTTCAGGTTTCTGGCCGTATTAACAGTATCGACCCGAACGCGCGTACCGCGAACGTAACACACGGTCCAATGGTCGAGATCGGCATGCCGGGCATGACCATGGACTTCCCAGTTGCGGAGGGGATTGATGTTTCTAACTTGCCTGTAGGGATTGATGTTTCTTTGATCCTTCGCCGCAATCCCGACTTTTCGATGACGCTGTTAGAGGTCGCGCTTGATGGGAGTGTTACGCAGTGATCACGGCCATCATTCGTTCTTCTCTCGCCAACAGGTTCGTCATCTTGGCCCTCGCATTCATGATAGGAGTTGCGGGTATTTGGGCCATTCGCGAGACGCCGGTTGATGCAATCCCGGATCTTTCGGATGTCCAGGTAATTGTTCGCACGCCATATCCCGGGCAAGCACCTCAAGTTGTCGAAAACCAAATCACATATCCACTTGCGACAGCCCTATTGGCCGTACCCGGTGCAAAAGACGTTCGCGGGTTCTCGTTCTTTGGAGACAGCTTTGTATACGTCGTCTTTGAGGACGGGACGGACCTCTACTGGGCGCGGTCGCGTGTGCTTGAATATTTGGGCCAGATTACCGGCAGTTTGCCTGAAGGCGTGTCACCACAACTTGGCCCCGATGCGACAGGGGTCGGGTGGATTTATCAGTACGCGCTGGTTGACAGAACCGGAAATCATGATCTGGCTCAGCTCAGGACTCTGCAGGATTGGTTTCTGAAATACGAATTACAAGCCGTGGAAGGCGTCTCAGAAGTCGCCACCATCGGTGGAATGGTCAAACAGTACCAGGTCGTCGTCGACCCAAACAAACTACGTGCCTATGACATAACACTTGCGCAACTGAGGACGGCTATTCAGGCGGCCAACCGCGAGACGGGCGGTAGCGTCATTGAGATGGGTGAAGCCGAATTCATGGTCAGGTCCTCTGGCTACATTGACGAATTGTCAGACCTTGCAAGCGCGCCGTTGATGGTCAACGAGCGCGGCGCCGCTCTAACGCTTGGAGACGTTGCTGAAATCCGCCTGGGGCCTGAAATGCGCCGTGGTGTCGGGGAGCTCGACGGGCAAGGAGACGCGGTTGGCGGAGTGGTCATCCTGCGATGGGGTGGGAACGCATTAGCGACGATCAAAGCGGTGGAAGCGCGCATAGAAGAGTTGCGTTCAAACCTGCCGGAAGGGGTCGAAATCATAACGACCTACGACCGATCTGGTGTGATTGAGCGCGCTATCGATAACCTCCAGAAGAAATTGACGCAGGAATTCATCGTCGTTGTTCTTGTGTGCGCGGCTTTTCTACTTCATCTGCGGTCATCCCTCGTAATTCTTCTGTCGCTCCCTCTGGGAATCTTTGCCGCATTTATTCTGATGAAGGCGCAAGGAGTAAACGCAAACATCATGTCGCTCGGCGGCATAGCCATCGCTATTGGTGCGATGGTCGACGCATCGATTGTGATGATCGAGGCGATGCACAGGCGGTTGGAAAAAGAAAAGCTCACAGCAGAGAACCGATGGCGGATTGTGCAAGAGTGCGCTTCTGAGGTGGGACCAGCCCTTTTTTATTCTCTGGCGATTATCACGGTTAGTTTTTTGCCTGTTTTCGTTCTGGAAAATCAGGAAGGTAGGCTCTTCTCGCCACTCGCTTATACCAAGACCTACGCCATGGCTGCAGCCGCCATCCTTTCGATAACGCTGGTTCCGGTCTTGATGGGTTACTTTGTAAGGGGGCGTATTCTACCGGAGCGAAAAAATCCGCTAAATCGCTTGGTTGTGTTCGTGTACCGCCCATTTCTGGACGCGGCAATTGCCTGGCCATGGGCAACAACACTGTTGGCCGGCGTTCTGGTGACGTCCATGTGGTACCCGTACCAGAGAATTGGCTCTGAATTCATGCCCGAGTTGAACGAAGGTGATTTTCTCTACATGCCGAGCTTCTACCCCGGGATCTCGACGGGAAAAGCCCGTGAGGTACTGCAGCAGACCAACCGCCTGATAGCTACCGTGCCTGAAGTCGAAACTGTTCACGGTAAAGTTGGGCGTGCGGAGACTGCAACCGATCCGGCACCACTGACAATGGTGGAGACCACAATCCAACTCAAGCCGGAAGAAGAATGGCGCCCCGGCATGACAATGGAGAAAATCCGAAATGAGCTTGATCGTATCGTTCAGGTTCCGGGCGTTACAAATGTTTGGATCCAACCTATCAAGAACCGCATCGATATGCTTGCGACAGGTATCCGTACTCCTGTCGGTGTCAAAATATCCGGCACCGACTTGGAGGTCATTACAGATATAGGGATCGAAGTAGAACGTGCGGTCGCTGATATTGATGGAACGGCTTCCGCCTACGCAGAGCGACCTGTTGGCGGGCGTTTCATCGAAATCGACGTCAAACGAGATGCCGCCTCCCGATACATGATGAGTGTTCGAGAAGTTCAGGACGTAGTTCAGACCGCAATTGGCGGTATGCAAGTGTCGGAATCTGTGGAGGGGCTGGAGAGGTTTCCTATAAACCTACGGTACCCTCAAGCATGGCGAGACAGCCCGGAACGGCTCGAAAATCTTCCTGTCGTCACACCGTCGGGTGCTCATGTACCACTGTCCGCTCTCGCCGATATTCGAATAGTTGACGGGCCGGGAATGATACGATCAGAGAACGCTCGACGAACTGGGTTCGTGTTTATTGACATCGCGGGGCGCGACCTGGGCGGCTATGTGGCCGAAGCACAAGAGGTGGTTGCAGAAAAGGTCAACCTGCCTCCGGGTTATTCGCTGACCTGGTCGGGGCAGTATGAGTACATTGAGAGAATGCAGGACAGGCTGACGATCGTTGCTCCTGCAACCCTGCTAATCATCACGCTAATGCTTTTCTTGGCGTTCAATCGGGTGATTGAGGTCGGGATAATTCTTGCGGCGCTCCCGGTCGCATTGGCAGGTGGGGTTTGGTTCCTGTGGTATCTTAATTTCGATATCTCAATTGCTGTGCTCGTGGGCTTCATCGCTCTGGCGGGAGTTGCGGTGGAAACAGCGATTGTCATGTTGTTGTACCTCAATCTTGCTTGGGAGAAACGTCGTGGGCTGGCGCAATCGGAACAGCGAAAGCTGACACGTGACGATATCGAAGACGCGGTGTTCGAAGGAGCCGTTCTTCGGGTTCGGCCGAAGGTAATGACTGTAGCCACGATCTTTGCAGCATTGATACCCATCATGTACGGCACCGGTACAGGCTCTGAAATCATGCAGCGGATCGCTGCGCCGATGATTGGGGGCATGGTGACAGCGACCCTTCTTACGCTTTTCGTCATTCCCGCAATATTCGTGATTTGGAAACGGCTCGCGCTCAATCGCGTGAACCGAGAGATCTCCCACACGATCCAGGAAGGGCCCCCTGCGCTTCCGGCAGAATAATACCCACAACCTTGAAACAGGAGCATCTGATGAGAACTTTGACTGCTATTGTGGCCCTATTGGCCGTGTCTACGACAACCAGCATCGCGCAAACGAACCAGGGCATGGACCATTCCAACATGTCCATGTCTTCCGAACAGATGGAAGGGGCGGTTCACGCAAAAGCTTTGGTGAACTCAATTGGCGACGAAACCGCTAACGTTAGCCATGATCCGATCCCCGAGATCGGGTGGCCCGCGATGACGATGGATTTGCAGCTTCTTGAGAATGCCCAGATGATGGGTGAGATCAGCGCCGGTGACGAAGTCACACTGATGTTGGTCAAAAGCGATGGTGGTATGTATGCGATCGGCGCGATTATGAAGAATTAAGTCACATCTACGGCAGTAAATTCCGAATGAATTGAGTGCACGGCCGTTGCACTCATACATCCGCGACGCTGCAAACTAAAAACAAGTATAGTGGGAGCCACCCGACAATAGGATCGTTTTCCTACGATCTGTGGCTCCGCTCAAAAGAGTCGGTCCAATGTTGGATAAACTTGTTTTGTGCTTCCTGTTGGTTATTTGAAAACCCCTTGGATTCAGCACTTTCCGACCTCTCAAAAAGGATGATTTAGACCATCAGTTCGGCACTAAGGCTCAAATTAGGGATCAGAACATGACAGAAAACCATGAGATCGGAACCCACGCGAACGTTGTCACCGAGGTCGCTTATGTCTGCCCAATGCATCCTGACGTGCGCCAATCTGGGCCGGGCGACTGTCCCAAATGCGGAATGCATCTTGTACCTGAGAACGCCGTAGACAAACATGCGCATCACAGCGACGAATTCGCGGAAACTGCCAGCAGTGAATATGACATCGTTCCGGCAGGGTACGACGGACCCGTTTATACCTGCCCGATGCATCCGCAGGTGCGGCAAACCAATCCTGGGTCCTGCCCACTCTGCGGCATGGGGTTGGAGCTGGAAAGCGCGGCGATGGTGGACGAGGGGCCGAACCCGGAACTGGTGGACTTCACCCGGCGCCTATGGGTAGGTGCGGCTCTGACGCTTCCGCTTTTGGTTTTAACTATGGGCCCCTTTGTGGGGCTCTCAGGCGTGCGCGAGGTATTTGGTGAGCGCACAACACTGTGGATCGAACTGGTGCTTGGCACGCCTGTTGTTCTGTGGTGCGGTTGGCCGTTTCTGGAACGGGGTTGGAATTCGTTTCGCACCATGAATCTGAACATGTTCTCGTTGATTGCCATGGGGGTTTCGGCCGCGTGGCTTTTCAGCGTTGTCGCCATATTGATGCCCCACATATTCCCGGACGGTTTTCGAGATTCAGAAGGCCATGTTGGGGTCTATTTCGAAGCGGCTGCAGTCATCATTACACTTGTTCTTCTCGGTCAGGTGATGGAGCTGCGGGCCCGCGAAGGCACCGGGAAGGCGATCCGCGCTTTGCTGGACATGGCCGCAAAGACCGCCCGTATTATCCGCCCTGACGGTAGTGAAGAGGAAGTCCCGCTTGAAGAAGTACAGTTAGGCGACCGACTTCGCGTGCGCCCCGGCGACAAGGTGCCAGTAGACGGAGTAGTGCTCGAAGGACGCTCATCTGTTGATGAAAGCATGATCTCTGGCGAGCCGGTTCCAGTCGAGAAGGTACACGGCGAGCCGGTCACAGGGGCCACAATCAACGGCACCGGTAGCCTTGTGATCGAAGCAACCCGAGTGGGCTCCGACACAATGTTGTCTCAGATAGTCGAGATGGTGGCCAACGCGCAGCGCTCACGCGCACCGATCCAGAAATACGCCGACAAAGTTGCCGGATGGTTCGTGCCAGCGGTCATTGGCATTGCTCTAATGGCCTTTATAGTATGGGCAGTCTGGGGACCGGCTCCGGCGCTCTCCTACGCCTTGATCGCAGCGGTGTCGGTACTGATCATAGCTTGCCCTTGCGCGCTTGGCTTGGCCACTCCGATGTCAATCATGACGGCCACGGGGAGAGGTGCACAAGCCGGAGTTTTGATCAAGAACGCCGAAGCTCTGGAACGGTTCGAGAAGGTCGATACTTTGATCGTCGACAAAACTGGCACGCTGACCATGGGCAAGCCAAAGCTTGTGGCTGTATTACCCGAACCTGGCCATGACGAAGTCGAGGTGCTGCGGCTGGCCGCAACGCTGGAGAAGGGCTCGGAGCACCCGTTAGCTGAGGCAATCGTCACAGGAGCCGAGGAACGTAGCGTGGCCCTGTCCGACGCCAGTGACTTCGAGGCGGTGACCGGTAAAGGCGTGAAAGGCACGGTGGATGGCCGCCCCGTCGCGCTCGGCAACCTGAAACTGGTCACCGATCTCGGACTCGAGGCGGCCGAACTGACGGCCAAGGCCAATGCGCGTCGGGATGACGGCGAAACGGTGATGTTCGTGATGCTTGATGGTTCAGTGGCGGGGTTGGTCAGCGTCGCCGACCCGGTCAAGGAAACAACACCTGCCGCCCTCAAGGCACTGCACGAGCTCGGCTTCCGGATCATCATGGCGACTGGCGACAACGAACGCACTGCAAATGCGGTGGCCGAACGTCTGGGTATCGACGAGATTCGTGCCGACGTTCTACCCGAGGACAAGGCCCGAATAATTCGCGAACTGCAGGAGAAAGGCGCAAAGGTCGCCATGGCCGGTGACGGGGTGAACGACGCACCCGCTTTAGCGCAGGCCGATGTAGGCATCGCAATGGGGACTGGCGCTGACGTGGCAATCGAAAGTGCAGGCTTCACGCTGGTCAACGGTAGCCTCGATGGCATCGTGCGCGCCCGAAGGCTGGCTCGCGCTGCCATGCGCAATATCCGGCAGAATCTATTCTTTGCCCTGATCTATAACGCCTTGGGCGTTCCGGTGGCGGCGGGTCTTCTGTTCCCGCTTTTCGGCATCCTGATCAGCCCGATGTTCGCCGCCTTCGCTATGAGTGCTTCATCGATTTCAGTGGTACTGAATGCGCTACGTCTGAGGGGGGCGAAAATATAAACCCAAGTTTTCCACTTGTCGGTTTTCTGAGGGCATCACCTGTGCTTTGCTATACTGGTTTCAAGATTTAATGGTTGCTTTGCCTTAAATCATCAAAGTCGCGCTCACCCCATCCAAGCGGCTGCGACATGCAGGCGGTGCGCACCGAAAGCAAGCAGATGCAAGGTGGCTGATGATCACCCGCTTGACACATATCATGGCTCTTGCCAGCGAATTCGGTCATAGAACCCAATATCACAATGTAGGCGCGCACACGGAAGGAAATGACATGACCGCCACGAAACTTGACCGCCGCCTTTTCTTAGCCGGCCTCAGCGCTTCTGGCATCGCTCTGGCCTCGCCTACAGTAGCATCGACCAAACCACTGATGCAGGTCCTCAAGGACCCCGAATGCGGGTGTTGCGCCGCCTGGATTAACATCATGCGGCGCGAGGGGTTCGAGGTGGAGGTGCAGAACGCTTCATGGGAGACTTTGACTGGATATAAAGCTACCATGGGTGTCCCGGAGGACATGGCATCCTGTCATACCGGCCTGATCGAGGGCTACGTGATCGAAGGCCATGTCCCACCAACCGATATCCGGCGCTTGTTGGCCGAGCGCTCCGATGCGGTCGGGCTGACAGTGCCAGGCATGCCCTATGGCTCACCCGGTATGGGGCCGGAGAGTGAGCGAGAAGCCTATTCGGTCTTCCTGATCCGCAAGGATGACACCACGGAAGTGTTCAACCATTACGAGGCAGCTTGATCGGCAACGTTAACGTATACTGCAAACGGAACCGCCGTGCGTTTGAAACTCTTTACGGTTGCCGCGAATGGCGGCGATTGAATCGTACCTCGAGATGTACATTTGGTTGAGAATAGTTCGGTAAGTCATCAGCAAAAAAGAAAGCCAAGCCGCTAAAATGTGTTAGCCGCCTTCTTTTTCTGATTTAAGCCGATACTGCTTTCCGCGGACTATAAGGAAGGCAGATAGGCAAACCCGGCAGAGCAGTCTTTCGAAGAGTGCTTTCGCCACGTTAAGTTGCTGGAGCGTGGAGATATGACGGTCGAAAGAAAGGAACACTGGGACGTCGTATATGGCGAGAAGTCCGAGGCCCAGTTGAGTTGGCATCAGGATGATCCACGTCTCTCACTCGAACTGATCGAGATGTCTGGCGCAACCGCGAATTCATCAGTCATCGACATTGGCGGAGGAACATCCCGTCTTGCGAGCTCTCTACTCGCTATGGGGCTCCACGATATCACAGTCCTCGATCTATCGCAGGTCGCCTTGGATACAGCCCGGAACCGGCTTGGACAGGCCGGTGAAGCCGTGAAATGGATTTCGGCAGACATCACTTCTTGGGTGCCTGATCGCCATTACGACCTGTGGCACGATAGGGCGGTGTTCCATTTCCTTGTCGATCCAGCGGAGCGGGCGGCCTATCTGAAAAGTCTACCAAGAGCGGTGAGTGTTGGCGGCCATGTGATCATTGCCACCTTTGCGCCAGATGGGCCGGAGAAGTGCAGCGGCCTGCCGGTCGTCCGATATAGTCCAAGCGACCTCGCCGAGATACTGGGCGAAAGCTTCGAGATCGTGGCGCACCGCCATCACCTGCATCAAACTCCCTCTGGCAAAAGACAGTCCTTCCAGTTCAGTCTTTTCCGCCGCCTCCGCTGAAGCCGCAGATGAAACTTGTCGAGAAGCGAACTACCGAAAACGCCTTCAGGACTTGGCAAAAAAACAACTTGCCAGATATGTGATCGGCAAGTTGCATTTGCTCTATTTCCAATTTTGAAAAGACGGAGGTTAACAATCGCTGGGGCTAAGCGAATACTCCATCAAATCCGCCCAATGGCTTCGAATTGAATGCTGTTAACATCCAGCCTTCTGCCTCTTCAAACACATAGAGTTTCTCGGGTGCCAAACGTTCTCGCAGAACGTCATAAATGGTTTGCATGAACTCCTGCGGCAAGTTGGAGTGTTCGACCGAGAAGTTTACAACTCCATCGAACCTCACTTTTTCAATCAAGGGCATCAGACCAGGGCGACCAAAGTTATCGCTCCAATCGCCGCGGAAACAAAGCAATCCCAAAACGGAACACTCGTTCATTGATAGCGTGAACCGAATGGTCCGACCATCTTGGTCCAGGAGCAATGCTCCATTGGCAATAGTATTAACCGTATATTTCGACAGGTACTCTTTTAAAGTCATAGGTTTCTCTTTGATTGCGGTTTGTCTCGTAAACAGGAAGTGGGATCAGAACTGGAAGCGAGAAGTAATTTTTTGAACATTTTTTGCTCGACGGTTGTCAGTCCTGAAAAAATCCAAACCCAAATGGGCCGCAGGCCATTTGTTGATTTCCTGATTTCAGGCACTTCCAAGACTTCGTGGTCAGAAAATTTGTTTAGTGGCAGTAGTTTATAGAACCCTGTGTCGCATCGATCCGGGATAATGAAGCGATCCTCCGGGTGACAAAGATCACGTTCCGGGTCTCGCGCACCGTCGATCCGGTGTTTTCACACACCTATCAAACCGTCTTTGGAGCGGGCGTGTCGGTACGACTTGTTCGACATACGAATTACGGAGAACGACATGCCCAAAGACAATGGCCGCTTCATCATTTCTCGTCCGATGGCTGAATACATCAAACTATCGCCGCTGGGACCCAGTGCAAAAAAGCTGCTGATCGCGCTAATATATCTGCAGCATCTTGAAGAGGATGAATGGCCGAAGGTCGTGCTCTACGAGGAGCCGATCAGGTATGAATACGCAGACAAGTACCTTTGTCGGCACTACCACACGGTGAATACATTTCGGAAATTGGGTTTTGCGCCAAAGTCCAAAAGTGCTCGTTTCCTCGACAATGCGATCCACGATCTGCAAATGAAGACGGATCTCTTCGACGTGTTGGAAGTTCAGGCGGGCAAACCAACAGTCCTTGTTTGGCAGTTTTCTATTTATGCCGCCGCAATGATGTCCACGCGAAGATCCTATGCACTCATGCACACTAAAGACATCGCCCGCATGAACACCGATTTAGAGCCCGGTTTCATCACCTTGTTGACACTGCACGAAAAAATGGATTGGCCGGAATTCTCGCTCTTTCAAGCGGTTCTTCACAATCGTGGTTGGGAAGGTTTTCGCGACGCTCCCATACCTGACATGCGAGGATTCAAGCCTAAACTGAAGCGGCTCCTGAGAAAGTGGAGCGCTCTCAAGTCTCATGAATACGCTGCCGTGATCTGTCAAAACGGTGAAGGTCCGGGCGTCACCGATGTCCGCATCCGTGTTCGCCACGAAGGAACAAAGTGGTCCGAAAACAGTTTTCACAAAGTCTCCATCCGCGACGAGTTAATAAAGATCCCCATAGTTCCTAATTGTTAGGCGCCGGTCTTCCACGGCGATTGGAGAAAAGGTTTCGGCAATTTTTTCCCAGATCGGCGTTGTGGACCCATCTGATCTTTATGAAGCGACTATCCACACTCAGAATCCACTCCGCAGCGCTGACCGGCTTGCCAAGCCTGTCCCAGACCCAGATATCGAACCGATGGCAACTGCATTCGGACACGGTGCGCCGGGTGCTGCGCGAATACAGCATCCGTCCTGCACCCGGGCCATGGAAGCGGCCACGCTATGCCATCACGGATGTCTGGCGGGTCGAAGGCGTGCCCCATGCCAAGATGCTGGATCAAGATCAACATCCGGCGCTGCTTGAGCCACTGCTGACCGGCAAAGACCTTGCTGCGGAACTCGGCTGCGTTCCGGCAACCATCCGCAATTACGCCCGCGATAACATCATTCCAAGTCTCCGGATTGGTGGCTCGATCCGGTTCCGGAAGCACCAGATTGAGGGGCTTTTTGATGCTGTGTGAGGCCGAAAACACCGCAATTCGCACCTTTGCCCGATCTGGAAAAAATGAGGAATACGCCCACAAAACCTCACCTCAATACGTTTTGTAGCCCTTTTCCTCATTTCGTTTCCAGAGTGCCGAAATTCGCAAAAAGAACCTCAAAACGCATCTCAGAAGATCACCCGAATTTCCAAGAACAACCGCGTCACTATCGCCAAAAAACAACACCAATGATGGAGGCACTAATGCAGATGACCCTCGAGCAAGCCGTCGAAAAACTCGACGCCGGAGATTACCCATATTCGCATGCAAACGCGAAAAAGATCCGGGGATCCGCAAACAAATGTAGGAAATTGCCAGCGTATAATTGTCCGCTGGCGATGATCCCGATCGATGTCGATGCCTTCGTCAAACGATGGTCAAGTCACATCGCTAACAAGGATGCGCCCGAAGGATTCGACACTTTCAAGCAGTTTGAAACGTGGCACGGCAACGTAAAGAGCCTGATGGCGCACGCGTCAGGATTGCGCGCCGAAGAAAAGCGTTTGCGAGGGCTGGAGGACGACTGGTCACAGCTCCAGAAAGCCGCAACCGCTCTGATCCAACCGCGTCGAAAAGGCAACAACATCCAAACACCAGAACTTATTGCCCTGACCGTTCTGACAAGTCTGGCAAGAAGTCCAGCCGGCGCGGCTGAATGTTGATATGTTGCACCTCTGGATGAAAGACTGTCACGATCAGGGTCGCAAGAACGCAATTCGTAAAGCTGCGCGTCTGCTGGATCGCCTGCATGAGTTCCCGGAGATTGTCGGACCCTCGCTTTTGCCATCTGTTATCGGTGAGATTCCCAAGGCCACACGCCACCGCGTGACGCCGGCTCTACCGACCGAAATCACGTCGGCCATTCGAGAATACCAGGCGACGATGAGCCTCGGTCGCCCCTATGAAGGGCTCCTGGCAGGACGTCGTCGCGCACCACTTTCTCCGCAGACCGTCAAATCTGCTGGGGAAGATCTGAACTGGTACTTTACCTGCCTTTGTGAACTCGGTCGATTGGATTTGAGCGGTGGCCAATCCATTGCGAAGTTGACCACGGCGGATAACCTGTTTGCGGCCTTCGATGCGGAAGTAGGCGGCGAATACTACTGGAAACCGCTCGGTGCCAGAACGCTCAAAAAGAATATGGGTACAGCATTTCGTTTCGCCCGTGAGTTTCACCCTGAACTCTCAAAAGTTCAAAAAGAGTTCTTTGAGACCGAATATTTCAAAAATTGGGACACCATGACGGAGGCAAACCAGGCGTTCTGCCGGCGCCTTGTCACGTCACCTCGGCGTGTCGAAAAGTTTCTGTCTCTCGCAGGTGAATTTCATAGCCAGGCTGTGCCGCTGATCCAGAATTACCGTGATCTGTCGATGGGCGATCAGGCTCGTGCTGTAAGGCTGTCGCTTGCCGCTGCTATGGCCGCTGTTTTGACCTTTATGCCACTTAGGGTCGATACACTCGTCAATCTGTCAGTCACTGGCGAGAAGGCTAATGTTTCCTTCCCGATTGGTTCGCGAACCGTCAGCTTCGCCATTCCAAAGGAAATGATGAAAAACAAGAAAGCTCTGACAGCGTTGATCAAGAAACGCGGCAAGGTTGATCCTCGTTGCATCCTGGAATGGTGGCTAAACAAAGCGCGCCCACTCTTCATGAAGCGGCTTCACAACCCGGATCCACGTCTGCTGCTTGGGGGAGCCCGCTACAGCAACGCGGCTGATGCCTGGCGTTACGCCACCGCATCGGCCGATGCATACATGAAGTTGCATCAGGTGCGTCACGCCATCGCCTCGATCCTGATCAATCAGCCCGGCGCCGACATGAACGTCATATCCGCGCTTCTCAACAACTCTGCAGCCACGGTTTCGAAGACTTACGCATTCTTTGACCAAACTGCAGCGATTGAACGCGGCCAGGATGGATTGGATGCCGTCAACAACGCACTCGCAAAAGGGAAAAACAGATGAAGTATCTGATCACGGAACAGGAATTGCCGCTGCCTATGCGTCGGTATCTCGCCGATGTCGATACCGGACGGGCCTATTATGCAAAACGTCTTCACCCGAGTAGGCATGCTCTTTCCTCAGCCTTTCGCGGTCTCATCGAGACCGCGCGACATCATGGTTATGCGGAAAAGCTATCGCGGGAGACTGGAGTGGCTTTTTTTGATCGCCTGAGGGCGGACGGGTGGCAAGAAAACAGCCTGAATAGTCAGGCGGGGCTGCTTCGGAAATACGCGTTTGAAACCGAAGAGGGCATGGAGTGGGCAATCGAGAGCGGCGCATTTGACCGCCGCCCACTCGAACTCGTCTTTCGTGCACCGCACTGGTCGCGATTTCTCGCAATCCAATCGGAGTTGCAGGAGGTCTGCGAGCCTTCGCTGATCCGTCTTGCCGATCGCTGGATGCGCTGGCGTCAGTCGATGCCTCGACTTGAGGATGCCACAATGCAAAGCTTCAAGGCAGACGCGCGTAACCTCGGGCTTCTGGCTGAATTGATGTCGGAAATTGATCCGGAGAACCCGGACACAATCTTCCTACAACAATGTCAACGCATACGTCGAACGGTTACCCGCTCAAAATCGCCTCCGCATAAGAAGCCTTCGTTTCATGACCTTCCGGAACCTTTCTATACGGAAATGGCTCGGATCGCCGCGCGGTCCGATAAGCCCAACGGGTTGTCCAGTGCCCGGATCGAATTGTTGTCCTGCGCTCTGCGACGCTTGGTTCGGATCACCAATAGCAGGCAAATGCCAGTGGAGCTTTCGATGGAGACGGCGAAAGCCTTCGCCGAAGACGTCTTCGACAGCGACATCAAAACGCGAAGCAAAGCAAATTACTGCGACGCACTCGCAGGCTTTGCAAAACACGCCAACTATCCCAGCGAAATTCGCGAGGCGCTTATGGAAACGCACAATGCATTGAAACTCGAGTCCTCGTCCGATCTGCGTCGGAAGGAGGTGGCTTTGGCACAGAACCCATTGAATCTGGTTGACCTCGCAGAAATTGCCCATGCGCGACTTCGACAGGCTCCTCACCAGGATCATATCCGTACCCGTCGTCGTGACTACGCGCTTGCTGGCGCTATGGCTTTGTTGGCGAAACTGCCATTGCGCTCTCTCGACCTGCGGACCGGGCGGATCGGTAAGGAATTCCATAGAGATAGTGAAGGTTGGAGCGTGGAGATCGAGACGTCCAAGACCGGAACATTCATCAACGGTCGACTGGCAGATTGTCTGATCCCTTATCTGGATGCGACGCTACTAATGGGAGTCGGCGAAATGCATCTATGGACCGTCTATGAGGCGCGGATCGGAACGGCACTATTCGGCAATCCTGCTCGCGGTTGGAAACCTTTCGGTGACAATTGGTTATGGGAAAACATGCGGCGACTGACCGGCCACGGGCCACATATCGCTCGTAGTCTCACATATGATGCCGTGGTGGAGGACTCCGATCTGGATCTACGCGTCGCGCAAGCGCTCTGCGGTCACGCCCACAAGACAAGCCGACATTTCTATGAGCTGAACGCAGATCGCTACCGGCGATTGGAAGCGCAAGACATCCTCGCGAAAATTGCTGAATCGAGACCGAACAAAAAAGCCTTCGGCGCCTTTGTTGAAAACGCGGTTCCGCAGCTGGATCGAGAATGCAAGACCCAGACAATGCAAACGTGATCGCGATAAAATTCACCGCGCCCCAGATTGATAACAAGTGCGGCATAGGCGGCAAGATCTACTCAATAGCCCTCGGCGCCTCCTCACTTCGATCGGTCGCGTGCCTAATAAGGTGTGAAGTATCCCGGCCCTGACTTCCTCTCATCTTGCTACGTCTTTGTGAGCAGCAAGATGAGAGAAAGCTCAGAGCTCAGATCAACAGAAACTACGTGCAGGGTGAAAGGAGAACGCCCCCGCCTGCGCGCTTGTCGTCCGATGGGGGCGGCGTAAACACAGGGTAATTCCCAATGAATAACAACCAAATCCTGACGCAGGTCGGCGTGTTCCTCGAATCTGCTGATCTCGATCTTCAACATGCAGTGTTGCTGCTCGGTGGATCCGCAGCCCTGATGCGCCTGCAGCGATTGCGCGCGTCGGTCGCAACTGCCAACGCCTACACGGTCCAACATCGCCGTGGCCTGGAATGGCTGCGCGACCTGCTCACTCTGGAGCACGTCGGTGATCCGGACCGTATTGAAAGCGGATTTTTCGCTGAGATTTCACCGGAAGATCCGGCGGTACTGGTCATCTGCGGGCTGACTGACCAGCTGGAAGCTTTGATCGCCAGAATTGATGAACCAACGCTCACGCCTGTAGTGGCTGAGACTGAAGCGGCGGCGTGAGGAGATCATGATGAGCTACACATACATTCGCCGGGAACATACGCTCGAGGAGCTGGGTGCTTGCGTGATCTCGCAAGCGGCCGCTTTTGCAGACGACTGCGCGCGGCATGGGCCAATTCCGCGCGGGCTGATGCGGCGCAGCTTTTCGCATATGCTCGAGCGGCTGGAACGCGGCGACGTTCTCGATGAGCGGGACGATGCGTGTATCGCAATGATCGGCAAAGATCTCGTCTCCGTTGCAAACGCTCGGTGCGCGGGGTACGGAAACAAGGTGCTCGAGATGGACACTGAAGAAGATGTACTGATCGACAGCGAACTGGAGCGGCTACGTCTCCAAATTCTGGCATGGAGCCAGTTTCAGTTTCTCCGAAATCGCCTGAGGGCACGCTTGAAGGCGCAATTGCTGATTGGTGCGTCGTCCTGACGAGATGCGGAGCGGCGTCGCGCAACTGCGCCGCTCGCAAACCAAGATAGAAAGTGGAGCGCGATCAAATGAACGGCAAAGTGACCAATTCAGAACAGAAACATTTGAAGGAAGAAGTTCGGGCATTGGAAAAGTTACTGTGGCAACTCCCCCGCAAGGTAGTCATCGACCTTTTGCTCGAACAGCGTGATAAGCTGACCGATGCAGATGCTGAGGCCCTGGATAGGCATGTTTCAGAACTTATTGCGACGAAAGAAGATCGTATGAGAGACTGGCTCGAAGAGAACGCGTAATCTTTTGAAGAGTACGCGCAATGCCACCAAAAGAAGTCGGTTTAAGGTCTTTCCGGTAGAAATTATTGGTCAGCATGAACAGGTGCGCAAAACCACCACGTGCCTAAACTGTAAATCCGATTTTTCATGTTCGACACCTATCAAGTGTGGAGGAACTAAGATGACGATTTGGGAAATCACTCTTATTGTTGCCAGTGCCGGAGCGACAATCGCGCTTCTTCTTTTCGTGCGTCATCTTCTGAAAACCTACGGACGGGATCGCTTGAGTGATCCTGAACTCGTGCGACGGCTTCGGGACACCGCACCTTATCACTTCCTCGAGGATTTGTACGCACGCAAGAGGTGAACACCTACGTTTTTCCGGTCTGTTTTTTTTCAACCTGAACGCTCGGTCCAACTTTGTTTCGGCTGATCCCATTACGCCGGGTGAGCTGAACCAATCCCAAAAGGCGACCAGCCTCCAGTGCAGTACACAAGCTGCTGAATCAGAAAATTACTCACGATCCCGAACACCGCGAATCCATCTTTGTGAGGTGGAATCGAACCAGTCGATTCAGTTTCGGTCTTAAAATAGGGATTCAAACCAATCTCCCAGCTTTGAGTTGCCGCGCCTAACTGCTCCTTACACGCAAACGAAGTTGCGAGGAGAAAATGAAAACTCGTTCATCAGAAAACACAAGAAATTTCGGGGCAGGGATGCCTGAAATGCAATTGGGCGTTCGCCGGGAGATCGAAGCGGCTCCGCCAGATTGGTCATCTTGGCCGCAAGCTCTGCCGCTTCAACCTCTCAGTTTCCACTGACAGCACAGGACAGGGCCGTAAACAACAATAATGGGACATGAAAACAATGGCTAAACGAGCAGTCCGAAGCCCTGCTTCATTCGAAAACCTTGAGCTGATTGATGGGCTGGCCAACCGGCCTCCTCCCATCAAGACAGCAGTCGTCGCGCGCCTCAGCGGATTCTCCCAAAGGAAGATCACTGACCTCGCAAGCAAGCAGGAAATCCCTGGCGCCACAAAACGTGAAGGTCTCTGGCTTTTTGACCAACACGCAATTCACATCTGGCTCAATGAAGGAAACAAAAAATGTCGAGCAACATCTACAAGCAATCGGGCAGCAAAAACTGGCATCTCCGTGTCACGATCAACGGAGTCCGCCACAGAGAGTCGCTTCGAACAACTTCGAAGCGCGTCGCGGAAAAGAAGGCGAAAGACCGCATAAAGGAACTGCGGGCGAAAGCCGATAAGGGCGAAGACGATTGGTTGTTTCAGGTCGGTTACGTCAAGTTCTACGACGGAATGGGGCAGGGAGATACCGCCTGGTCGGACGAGACCGTCAAGCGCTACAAGACGAGCCTGCGCCAAATACTCAACATCCTCGATGAGCTTTGTGAAGATGAGGACCGTGATATTCGCGATCTCTTTGCAACGGATATTACAACGGCCGTGGTATCCGAGTACGTCGAGCGAAGGAAAGACAAAGGTGTCACTGTGTCTACGATCAACCGCGATCTGACCGCGTTCCGGCACCTGATGGCTGAGATGAAAAACCAAGGTTGGGTTAATGAGAACTCAGTCGTGTCCTATGAACGACAGGGAATGAAAGAGAATTTGCCAGACATTGAAATTCCAACCGATGAAGCAATCAGGAAATTGGGGGCCAGAGCACCGGGAACACTGGCGTTCTTTCCGGAGTTCCTAAACGAAACCGGGGGGCGGGTCACCGAAACGGCGATGCTCAAGTGGTCCGACATAAAGGGATTGGAGCGGCCGACTGAAGGCAACGTTAAGGTCACCTATCGGAAAACCAAGGGGGGTAAGATCCGCGTCGTATTATTGCGACAAGCGGCGATCGACATCCTCCTTCGCATTCCGAGCTCCAATTCGTCTCCATACTTATTTTGGAACCGGAGCGATCACGGCTACTACAAGGATGCCTCGAACCTGTTCTGGGAATACGGGCAAGAAACCGGATTTGGCTCACGCCTGCATGATATCCGGCACAAGTTCGCGATCGAACGTCTGCAGGAGGGCTGGAGCATCTACCGGGTCAGCCGCTATATCGGCCATGTGTCGGTGAGGACGACCGAGCGCTATTACTTCCGGTATCTGACTCAGGAAGAGCAAGATGCCGCGAGTTCCGATGGGGACAACGGCTTCCGGTAAGTCTTCGCTGGCTCATGACCTAAAGACGGGCCTCGCAGATCTGCGGGGCCCGTTTCCCTTTGTCGATCTTCGGTCAGCAATGGCTGTCTGAACGACGCATTTGCCGTGAAAATTGGATTGGACCGATGACATAGCCGGCGCAATCGGAGCTCGAAATGTGACATAGTATGTCAAGTTTCGGGATTGTAAGGTCTGGCATGGGCACCTGATGAGTCGCCGTGTTGGCGATAACTATTCTTACTTATCAGGGATATAGTGGCGGAGAGACAGGGATTCGAACCCTGGGTGGGCTTGCACCCACAACGGTTTTCGAGACCGCCCCGTTCGACCACTCCGGCACCTCTCCGCGGGGGTCTGTGAGGGGGGGATTTAGTGAGGAACGGGCAGGGGTGCAAGCAGAAAATTCCCGAAATTCACTAAGAAGGGATTTTCCATTGCCTGACGGCGTAAAACACCTAGGCTCTGTGTCATGACATATATCTATCGCACCGCCTTTCTGCCCCTTTGTATGTTGGTCGCAACGCTATTCGCCCTTCCGGTTTCATCGCTCGCTGCCGAGCGGGACAGGATCGAGGCATTTCTGGCAACCACCGGCTTTGACGTCGCGTTGGAAAGTATCGCGCTGGCCTCGGCATCAGCACCGGAAATGCTGGGGATTGACCCAGACGGATTCGGTTCGGATTGGGCACGGTTGACCGAAGATGTGTTTGACGTCCAAGAGATGCATGAAACCGCCGTTTCAATTCTAGAGCAGACACTTAGTGATGACGCTCTGAATCATGCAGTTGAGTTTTATGCGTCCGATCTGGGTCAAAGACTGGTCGAGGCCGAAAACGCGTCGCATCTGATTGAAGATGAAGACGCCAAGCAGCTCGAGGGTCAGCAGATCGTGTCAGACCTGATCCGTGAGGGCTCGATGCGGGTGGAAGAGCTGAAGCGGATGAACGCAGCCGTTGATTCTAGTGGAACAGCCCTGCGTGCCATTCAAGAAATCCAGCTGCGGTTCCTTCTCGCAGCAAGCGCTTCGGGTGTTATTGACCTACAGATGGGAGCAGACGACCTAAGACTGTTGATGCGCCAGAACGAAGCCGGGATGCGTCAGTCGCTGCAATTGTCTGCTCTGGCAGGCGCGGCTTATACGTACCAGGATTTCTCGGATGCGGATATCATCGCGTACTCAGACGCGCTTGAGGAACCCCTGATGCAAGAGGTTTATGAACTTCTGAACGCCATTCAGTATGAAATCATGGCCATGAAATTCGAAGATCTTGCAGCACGTATGGCGGATCTGCATCCGGCTCAGGATATCTGATGCGAGTGGGTGTCCTTTTCTTGGTGATCACGCTGTGGGCGACAATTGGGTCGGCCTCGGAAAAAGTGAACCGTCTGATGGATGCCATACGCCTTGAACAGGTAATCGACATTCTTCGAAGTGAAGGGCGCGAACAGGCCAAGGAGTTAAACGAAACGCTTCTGGGCAATTCCGGTGGGTCATATTTTTCGGCGCAACTGGACATCATCTACGATGCGGAATGGATGCACGATCAGATCAGCGATGTTTTCCAAGAGTCGCTGACTGAAGGTCAACTGGATCGCGCAATCGTTTTCTATGAAAGTGACCTTGGCCAGACGCTTGTTTCCCTTGAGAATTCGGCGCGCGAGGCGATTGGCGACGAGACCATCCTAGAGATGGCCAAGGACAGCTTTTTGACGGGCAATCACGATGTGTCTCTTTACCGCCTTATTGACGAATACATCGAGGTTAACGATCTGATCGCCAAAAACGTCCACAGCGCCATCAGTGCAGATTTCCAATTCTTTCGAGGGCTGAACGAAGATGTCGGCGCGGATGATCAGGAAATATTGGCCCAGCTGCTGACCGAAAAGGACGCCATCACTCAAGATACGGAAACATGGCTTTATTCGTTTTTGTTGATGGCCTATCAGCCGTTAGAGGATGGGCAGATGCGCGAAAACATCGCCTTTTCGCGTACCGAGACGGGGCGCGCCGTGAACAAAGCCTTTTTTGACAGCTTTGACCAAATGTATGACGACATCTATTACCGACTTGGTCAGGCGGTTTCACATGCGTTGACGGCTTCGGAACTGTAAGCGGGCTTTTGCTGTTGACTTTCACGAGCATTCCGGAAATAAGCGCGCATCCCGGCCGGTTCCTCCGCGCCGGGTCTCGTTATTATTGACCCATTGGGCCTGTCCCTAGGGTCGTCACACAGCCCGAAAAGGGCGCGCTGTTCGAGGTGGCGAAAGCCGGCAACACCCGTAAGGGGACCACAGAACGCGGGTTTGAAAAGGAAAGACGCATGTTTGCGGTCCTCAAGACTGGCGGCAAGCAGTACAAGGTTCAGGCGGGCGATGTGCTCCGCGTTGAAAAGCTGGCTGCCGACGCAGGTGAAAAAGTTCAATTCAACGATGTTCTGATGCTGGGCGGCGACGCTCCGGTTGTTGGCGCACCTTTCGTTGAAGGCGCAGGCGTACAGGCCGAAGTGATCGAACAGATCAAAGGTGACAAGGTCATCAAATTCGTCAAGCGCCGTCGTAAGCACAGCTCGAAGCGTACCGTTGGCCACCGTCAGAAGCTGACTCTGGTCAAAATCACCGACATCCTGGCGTCGGGCGCTGATAAGTCGGGCATCAAAGCGGCAACCGGTTCTGCACCTGCTGGCGAAGCGGCACCTGCTGCAAAGCCTGCCAAGAAAGCTGCCGCCAAGGCAGAAGCACCCGCCGCCGCTGCAGCTGCTGCTGACGATCTGACCAAGCTGAACGGTGTCGGCCCCGCCGCTGCCAAAAAGCTGAACGACGCAGGTATCGAGAGCTTTGCCGCTCTGGCCGCCTTGTCGGACGAGCAGATTGCTGCTATCGACACCATCAAAGTGAAGCCCGAATGGGTTGAGCAAGCCAAAGAGCTGGCTCAAGGCTAAGGAGAGAGAGAATGGCACATAAAAAAGCTGGCGGTTCCTCCCGTAACGGTCGCGACTCAGCTGGTCGCCGCCTTGGCGTGAAACTCTATGGTGGCCAGGCGGCCATCGCAGGCAACATCATCGTACGTCAGCGCGGCACCAAGTTCTGGCCGGGCGAAGGCGTGGGCATGGGCAAAGATCACACGATCTTTGCGACTGTTGATGGCGCCGTGAAGTTCCACAAGGGACTCAAGAACCGCACCTTTATTTCGGTCCTGCCAGTGGCGGAGGCCGCAGAGTAAGCCGAAACCCTAAAGGTTTAGAAATAAATGGGGGACCGGCAGAAAATGCCGGTCCCCTTTCTCGTTTTTAACACAGTTTTGACCTATGAGCCCGATGACACACGCAGCAAGCACAATACCGCCCCTGTTTCTGGGACGCATTGCCCATGCAGTTGAAGATCGTCTGGGCCGCAAATATCTGATGTGGACGTTAATTGGTTTCACTTTTGCGTCCGTAATTTACGTGTTGTTCGGAGGAGGACCGCACTCATGAAGTTTGAGACAATAATAAACCAGCCGGTGATCGAAACCGAGCGGTTCGATCTACGCCCCTTGCGTCGTTCGGATATGGGTCTCATTGAACACTATGCAGGCGATGAACGTGTGGCGCGGATGACCACGGCTATTCCACATCCATTGCCGCCTGGCTCGACCGAAGCGTTCGTTACCCGCGCCATGTCCGAGGAGCGGGACGAAGACGTTTGGGCCTTGGATGCCACCAAAGATGACGGACCAGAGCTGATTGGCCTGATTTCGTTGACTCGGCTGGATCGCAATCAGTCCGAGGTTGGGTATTGGGTCGCGCCGATCTACTGGAACACCGGTGTGGCATCGCTGGCGGTTGAGGCGTTGGTCAATGCAAACCCGTTGGAGAACGCCAATATGTTCGCCAGCGTGTTCCAGGACAATCCGGCCTCGGCCCGGGTATTGACCCATTGCGGGTTTGAATATCTTGGCGATGCCGAAAACTATTCGGTGGCGCGCGATGCGAATGTGCCCACCTGGACATATACAAAGAAACTGTGACTTGTGGCCGATGGGGCCTTTGCAGTAGGGGACAGCTATGAAATTTCTCGATCTTGCAAAGGTCTACATCCGGTCCGGGGCCGGTGGGGGCGGCTGCGTCAGCTTCCGGCGCGAAAAATACATCGAATATGGCGGCCCTGACGGCGGGGACGGCGGCAAAGGCGGCTCGGTCTGGGTTGAGGTTGTGGACAGCCTAAACACCCTGATCGACTTCCGCTATCAGCAGCATTTCTTTGCCAAAAACGGTCAGCCCGGTCGTGGGCAGCAGCGTACCGGCAAGGATGGCGATGACATTGTCCTCCGCGTGCCTGTTGGGACCGAAATTCTGGACGAGGACGAAGAGACCGTCATCTGCGATCTGACAGAGGTCGGGCAGCGCGTGCTGCTAGCGAAGGGTGGCAATGGCGGTTTTGGCAACCTTCATTTCAAGTCAGCTACCAACCAGGCTCCGCGCCGGGCCAATCCGGGGCAGGCGGGGATCGACCGCACCATTTGGCTGCGGCTGAAGCTGATCGCCGATGTGGGTCTGCTGGGCATGCCCAATGCGGGCAAATCGACCTTTCTGGCGGCCACTTCGAATGCACGGCCCAAAATTGCGGACTATCCGTTTACGACCCTGCACCCCAATCTGGGCGTTGTGGGAGTAGATAACGTTGAGTTCGTTGTTGCCGACATTCCTGGCCTGATCGAGGGCGCGCATGAGGGCCGCGGCATTGGCGACCGTTTTCTGGGCCATGTCGAACGCTGCGCCGTACTGCTGCATCTGGTCGATGGCACCTCGGAAACCGTGGCCGAGGATTACCGCACCATCATTCACGAGCTTGAGGCTTACGGTGGTGAGTTGGCCGAGAAACCCCGGATCACCGTGCTGAACAAGGTCGATGCTCTGGATGATGAGGAACGCGAACTGGCCAAGTCTGAGTTGGAAGACGCCGTGGGCGGCCCCGTCATGACCATGTCCGGCGTCGCGCATTTGGGCGTGACCGAGGTTCTACGCGCCCTGCGTTCGGAAATCGACGACAATCGCCTTCGTCACAAACCCGCCGAGGAGGCCGCGCCTTGGCAACCCTGACTTCAGCCAAACGTCTGGTTGTGAAGATCGGGTCTGCCTTGCTGGTGGATCGGGATACAGGGTTGTTGCGGTCTGACTGGCTGAAGTCGCTGGCGCAGGATGTGGCGTGGCTCAAAGGGCAGGGGACGGACGTCATTTTGGTGTCCTCCGGCTCGATTGCTCTGGGGCGTGGGGTTCTTAGCCTACCTATGGCGACATTGCCGCTGGAACAGTCTCAGGCGGCTGCGGCCGTTGGGCAAATCCGTCTCGCCCGCGCCTATGAAGAGGTTCTGGCCCCGCATAACATCACCACCGCGCAGGTTCTGGTCACGCTTGAAGACAGTGCCGATCGCCGTCGTTACCTGAACTCACGCGCGACGCTTGAGACGCTGCTTGGCCTGGGCGTCGTCCCGATTGTCAACGAAAACGATACAGTTGCCACGGATGAGATCCGATATGGCGACAATGATCGTCTGGCTGCTCAGATCGCTGTCACCGTAGGCGCAGACCAGTTGATCCTGTTGTCTGATGTGGATGGGTTCTATACCGGGAACCCGACCGAGGACAGCTCGGCGACCCGTTATGATGTGATCGAACAGATAACGCCCGAGATCGAGGAAATGGCCGGTGACGCCGGTTCGGGTCTTTCGAAGGGCGGGATGAAGACCAAATTGCTGGCGGCCAAGATGGCGACAGCTGCAGGTTGCGACATGGCGATTACTGAAGGGTCGACCTTAAACCCGCTGAAAATGCTCGAAAATGGCGCAAACTGCACGTGGTTCACGGCCACCGTCGATCCGCACGCGGCGCGCAAACGTTGGATATCAGCCATGAAACCCCGTGGTGAGATCGTGGTGGATGCCGGCGCGGCCAAAGCACTTGGCAATGGCAAAAGCCTTCTACCTGCGGGTGTTGTCGAAGTGACCGGCGATTTCGGGCGCGGCGATCCGGTGGCGATCATAGATCCGCAGGCGAGGCGTTTGGCCCAAGGTCTCAGCCGCTACACTGCGCAGGAGGCAGACGCGATCAAAGGGCGCAAATCATCCGAGATCGAGGCGACGCTAGGCTATCCGGGCCGCGCCGTGTTGATCCACCGGGACGATCTGGCGCTGTAGTTAAAGAAAGGCATGTAAGATGAAGGATTTCGACAGCATTCCCGCCCTGATGACTGATTTGGGTGTGCGCGCCAAAGCGGCCTCGGCCGAACTGGGCTTTGCCAGTGCCGAGCGTAAACACGCGGCCCTGATTGCCGCTGCCGATGCGGTCTGGACGCGACGCGCCGAGATCATTGAGGCCAACGCGAAAGACCTGGAGTTTGGGCGCGACAAGGGTCTGAGCCCGGCGATGATGGATCGCCTGATGCTGGACGAAGCCCGAATTCAGGGCATGGTCGATGGTCTGCGCACCGTTGCCGATCAGGCTGATCCGGTGGGCGAGGTTCTGACCGAATGGGACATGCCGTCAGGTCTGCATATCCAGCGCGTGCGGACGCCTCTGGGCGTGATCGGCGTCATTTATGAAAGCCGCCCGAACGTGACAGCGGATGCGGGTGCGCTTTGCTTGAAATCGGGCAATGCGGTGATCCTGCGTGGCGGTTCGGAAAGCTTCCATTCCTCAAGCGCGATCCATGCCTGTCTGGTCGAGGGTCTGAAGGCTGCCAACCTGCCCGAAGATGCGATCCAGTTGGTGCCCACACGCGACCGAGCAGCCGTTCAGGAACTGCTGACGATGACCGACTATGTCGACGTGATCGTCCCGCGCGGTGGTAAAGGGTTGGTGGGCCTTGTCCAGCGTGAGGCGCGAGTGCCCGTGTTCGCGCATCTGGAAGGCATCGTGCATATTTATATCGACAAAGCTGCCGACCCCGCCAAAACAATCGAGGTCGTTCTGAACGCCAAAACCCGCCGGACGGGGATCTGTGGAGCAGCCGAATGCCTGCTGATCCATCAGGACGTTGCTGAAACTTTGGGCCGGGATGTCATCCAAGCTTTGTTGACTTCTGGTGTCGAAGTCCATGCCGAGAGCGGTTTGGAGATGAACGGAACGATTGCAGCGTCGGCCGACGATTGGGGAAAAGAGTTTCTCGACAGTATCATCGCCGCCAAACCTGTTGCCGATATTGACGCGGCTATTGCGCATATCCGGCAGTACGGCTCTGACCATACAGATTGTATCATGACCGAAGATGCAGAGGCCGCTGCGCGGTTCTTCGAACGTCTCGACAGTGCAATTCTGATGCACAACGCCTCGACGCAATTTGCCGATGGTGGAGAGTTTGGCATGGGCGCTGAGATCGGTATCGCCACCGGCAAGATGCATGCGCGCGGACCTGTGGGCGCTGCTCAGTTGACCAGTTTTCAGTATCTGGTCCGCGGAAACGGGACTATTCGGATCTAGAACCGTATCTCAACGCGGGTTGAGGTTGTATCCACCGCAACCCGCCGTCCCATAGAAGTCGCGGTATCGGGGAGCAAGGCGAACTGAACGTGGGCAGGCGTGACCTTGTTGGCAAACCGCCCGCGGGGCAGGTTATTCCATAAGTCGTTGTCGATGTTCAATTTGTCCGCGATACCCGTGACGGACCAGCGGTCTAAATCATTGCGAATGGAGACTTCGCCGCCGAACGGCATTGCGCTTTCACAGCACATCAATGCCAGAAACGCCAATTTGACCTGATTGCGCGGCACGGCTTCGGTGAGGTTCCAGTTCACCCGCAAACGTCCGGCTCGTTCTACATCTTTCAGCAAATCGCTGACTTCAGTCCGCCCCAAGGGTTGATCCCCTGCGGACCCAAAGGCCACGCGAAAGAATCTGATCCGCGCGCCAGCGCTGCCGACACTGCCCGAGATCAGCTCCATCTCGGGGCCTTGGGTGCCGCCAACCATTTCCAGCAGTTCAAGCCCGTTGGTAATCGCGCCAATAGGGCTGATCAGGTCGTGACAGATGCGCGAGCCGATCAGCTCGGCCAGGTTGACGTCTGTAGCGCTCATGCGTACCTCCTGCTGTATCTGCCGCCGGACCCGGAGCCCAGTCATGTCAGACCTCAATGCCATTCTTGCACCGGGCATGTTTGTCCGCCACCCCGATTTCCCCGATTGGGGCATTGGACAAGTGCAGTCCAATATCGGTGGCAAAATCACCGTGAACTTCCGCGAGCAGGGGAAAGTGGTGATTGACGGATCGCGCATCGCCCTGATGCCCGTCTTTGATCCGTGAAACTGGTTTAGGAAAGGTTAACGCGCAGTCGGTCGCGCGCTTGGTTGCCATTCCCCCGATACCTGCGGTATCAGCCCTGAAACCACAGGGACGTTCTAATGTCGGGTACAGGCCCATCCTTCACCGTCAAACTCGCCGAGACCGAGGCCGAACTGCGTGCCGCGCAGCGGCTGCGTTATGACGTCTTCGTTCGCGAACTGGGCGGTGGCGGAGAGATGGTTGATCACGACGCAGGGCTGGAACAGGATCGGTTTGACCTGTATTTCGACCATATGCTCGCCATCGACGACCAGACGGGCGAAACTGTTGGCGTTTACAGACTGTTACCGGGTGAACGTGCAGCAGATCTGGGTCAGTTTTATTCCGAAGACGAATATGATGTCAGCGTCCTTAAAGACAGCGGTCGCAAGCTGTTGGAATTGGGGCGATCCTGCCTCCACCCTGACTATCGCGGCGGCACGGCAATGTATCATCTGTGGAACGGACTGGCCGCCTATGTGAACGCGCGCCAGATTGAAGTTCTGTTCGGCGTCGCCAGCTTTCATGGCACTGATGTTCAGGCGCTGGAGCAGCCTCTGTCGATGTTGCATCACAACCACCTCGCGCCGCCAGACCTGAGGGTGCGGGCGCAACCCGATGTGTTTCAGCCGATGGACTTGGTGGACGTGGAAGCGCTGGATCGCCGTGCAGCCATGGTGCAGGTTCCAGCGCTGATCAAAGCCTATCTTCGGCTGGGCGGGTTCGTGGGCGAGGGCGCTTTCATCGACCATGCCTTCAACACAACGGACGTGTGCCTGATCCTAGACACAGCGCGTATGAACGAGCGCCAACGGCGCATCTATACCGGAGCATAACACTTGAGCGACGCATCCTGGCACAGCGAAGACGCGCCTGATCCCATTGAGTTGGGCCTTATCGGCTGGATTCTGGTCATCTTGCGTGGTCTGCCTCTGGCGGTGTTAGTCTTCGGCGGTCTGATTGTTCTACTGACCCTGCGCCTGATCGAACGACCGATTTACGGTGTCCGCCGCCCCATCACGCCCTTCATCACACAGTTTGTCTGTCGCAACGCTTTTCGCATTCTAGGAATGGGGTTCCGCAGTTCCGGAGAGTTGATGACTCAACGTGGGGCAGTGGTGGCCAATCACTCCTCGTGGTTGGATATTTTCGCGCTAAACGCCCGCAAAAGGGTCTATTTCGTCTCAAAAGCCGAAGTGGCGAAATGGCTTGGTATCGGCTGGCTTGCCCGCGCCACGGGTACCGTCTTCATCGAACGCAACCGTAAAAAGGCGCGCGAGCAAACCTTATTGTTTCAGGAACGCTTGTCCGCAGGTCATAAGTTGGTGTTCTTCCCGGAAGGCACCTCGACCGATGGAATCAGGGTTTTGCCCTTTAAAACAACACTCTTTGCAGCGTTCTTTACCGATGAACTGCGCGAATTCATGTATGTGCAGCCCGTTTCCGTGATCTATCATGCGCCCGTTGGGCAACCCAACAGGTTCTATGGCTGGTGGGGAGATATGGATTTTGGCCCGCATCTGCTGAAAACGCTGGGCGCCCGTCGACAAGGTTGGGTCGAGTTGATCTACCTCATACCCGCCAAGGTCAGCGATTTTGAAAACCGCAAAGCGTTGGCTGCTCATTGCGAGGAAGCCGTCCGTCATGCCCATAGCTTGGCGCGGCTTGAAAAATAGGGGCGAAAGCCTCTTGCACTGCACCAAAACCTGCCGTATACGCGCGCCATTCAAACCCGCAGGCGGGGTTTGGGCCTTTTGGAGGGAGACATCCTCATCAGGCCCGCCGGTTGGAGCATCCGCTTCTTTCACCCCCGCCAAGGCGTAAACCGGAAAAGGAAAATAGCATGGCTCTTCCCGAGTTCACCATGCGTCAGCTGCTGGAAGCTGGCGTTCACTTTGGTCACCAGACACAGCGTTGGAATCCCCGCATGGGCCCGTTCATCTACGGCTCGCGCAATGGCATCCACATCATGGACCTGACCCAGACCGTTCCGATGCTGGATCAGGCGCTGCAGGCGGTTCGTGACACCGTTGCAAAAGGTGGCCGCGTTCTGTTCGTTGGTACCAAACGTCAGGCCGCTGGCCCGATCGCCGAAGCAGCTGAAAAGTCAGCTCAGTACTACATGAACCACCGCTGGCTGGGCGGTACGCTGACCAACTGGAAAACCGTTTCCCAGTCGATCCACCGTCTGAACCAGATCGACGAAGCAATGGAAGCCGGCGCAGAAGGCCTGACCAAGAAAGAGCGTCTGGGCATGGAGCGTGACCAGCAGAAGCTGCAGGCTTCGCTGGGCGGTATCCGCGAGATGGGCGGCGTTCCTGACCTGCTGTTCGTCATCGACGTCAAAAAAGAAGCACTGGCCATCGCCGAAGCCAACAAGCTGGGTATCCCGGTTGTGGCTGTTGTCGACACCAACTGCTCGCCCGACGGTGTTGACTACATCATCCCCGGCAACGACGACGCAGCCCGCGCCATCGGTCTGTACTGCGACCTGGCCGCACGCGCGGCTCTGGACGGCATGACCGCTCAGATGGGTGCTGCTGGCGTGGACCTGGGTGCATTCGAAGAAGCACCGGTTGAAGAAGTAGTCGCCGAAGAAGCCCCCGCGGAAGCAGAAACACCTGCCGAAGCGTAAGCTGCCCGTCACGTAAATGACATATGGGGCAGGGTAGACCTGCCCCAATTCCGTTTGATTTGAGGAGAGCCGAAAGATGGCAATCACAGCAGCAATGGTTAAAGAACTGCGCGACAGCACAGGCGCAGGCATGATGGACGCGAAAAAAGCGCTGACCGAAACCGGCGGCAACATGGACGAGGCCGTTGACTGGCTGCGTACCAAAGGTCTGGCCAAGGCGGCCAAGAAATCCGGTCGTACTGCCGCCGAAGGTCTGGTTGCTGTTCACGTCAACGGTGGCAACGGTGTTGCTGTCGAGGTGAACTCGGAAACCGACTTCGTTGCGAAAAACGCTGAGTTCCAGGAAATGGTCGGCAAGATCGCATTTGCAGCCGAAGGCGTTGCAGATGTTGACGCTCTGCTGGCGGCTGACCTGGGTGGCAAATCCGTTGCCGACACTCTGACCGACAAGATCGCCACCATCGGCGAGAACATGTCGGTGCGCCGCATGGCGAAACTGTCGGGTGACACTGTTGTGTCTTACGTCCACAACGCAGCTACCAACGGCATGGGCAAAATCGGCGTTCTGGTCGCTCTGACCGGTGGCGACGAAGCGATCGGCAAGCAGGTTGCGATGCACATCGCAGCTGTGAACCCGGCAGCTCTGTCCGAGGCGGACATGGATCCAGCTGTTGTCGAGAAAGAAAAGCAGGTTCAGATGGACATCGCCCGCGAATCCGGCAAACCGGAGCAGGTGATCGAGAAGATGATCGAAGGCCGTATGAAGAAATTCGTCGCGGAATCGACCCTTCTGAACCAGTCGTTCGTTGTGAACCCTGACCTGACCGTTGAAGCAGCGGCCAAAGAAGCAGGCGCAACCATCACCGGCTTTATCCGTCTGGAAGTTGGCGAAGGTATCGTGGTCGAGAAAGAAGACTTCGCAGCCGAAGTTGCCAAAGCCGCGCAAGGCTAAGATGTTTTGTCGGAACCCTTACGGGGGTTCGGCACCTTATCGGAACCGGTCACGCATAGCGTGGCCGGTTTTTTCGTTTGGCAATAAAAAAGACGCCGCAGCGCCTGGAATTTAAGGATAGGGTTGGGGGGCCCCGCATGATGGGGATGGTCGAGGCCCCCCAGTGTTTCCGGCAAAGGTACGTGGACGAATAGACGCCCCTGTGCCAGAGCGGTTGGAGAGCCCTGAAATTACAAAGATCCAACCAAATGTTCCCAGGCTAAAGCCACCACTCACGGAACGATCTCATTTTGCAACTGTAGACCCGGATTCGGAAAGTCATGTTTTCCTTACCTAAGGTAAGTTGATGCAAATTAGCGTCAAATTCCTGGTGTTATGCCTCTATTTTGAACATCTGATTCTGCAATGACGCCTTCAGTACAGCCTGAGCGGTGGTTTCAACCGACAGCGATTCTCGGGCTAGCCTCAAATGCTTTTCGACTGTCGCTGCGGTTAGGCCCATCAACAGGGCGATATCTTGCGTGGTCTTACCATCCCCAACCCATTCCAGCGCTTCACGTTGGCGATTGGTCAACGCTCGATTCGGAGCATTGTAGGGCAGCGTAAGAATTTTCAGATGCGCCACGTTATTCATGAGAAGAATGTCATCGCCATGTTCAGCCCAGATCGCATCGACTTCTTGTTGTGACCGGCCGCCAGAGGCAGAAAGCGAGATCGCACCTTTCGATCTAAATGAAACCGAGTTGAAGCTGACCGTATAGCCGGCAACGACCCCCAACGACCGATTGAACTCGACCACTTTCCGTTCTTGCGGCGATAGGGTGCCATCCAAAAGCATGTCCTGCGTCATTTGCCAGCTTGCAGCGCCTTCGTTCTCAAGCGCCCATTTCAACATAGGGGCATTGAAATAAAGCCCATCTCGCAGGAACCCATCCAAGTAGTCCTTGCCATGGTTCGTCAGGATCGTGAAGTCCTCGGGGTCACCCAGGGAAGTTTCCGTTTTGTAGCGCGTAAAGCCGTATAGCAGGCGATCAAACCCATATCCGGCCATCTGACGGCAATGGGCATCCCAAAGCTCCTCAAGCGATTTGACATAGCTGAGAAAGTGCAAATAGGCGTCCAGCTTCATGCGCCAACCTCGCCGTCCAGATAGCCCACCAGTGCGTCCAGTGCCAATACGTAGCTTCGCGTTCCAAAGCCGCAAATCTGACCCAACGCAACCTTTGAGATATAGGATTTGTGTCGGAATGGCTCTCGCGCATGAATGTTTGACAGATGAACCTCAACCACCGGCAGGTCGACAGAAGAAATCGCGTCCATCAGAGCAATAGAAGTATGCGTATAAGCTCCAGCGTTCAGAACAATCCCGTTCTGGACACCTTTCGCCGCATGGATCGCGTCGATCAATTCGCCCTCATGATTTGACTGCAAGGTCGAAACGTCAATTCCTATTTTTTTTCCATGGTTAAAGCACAATTCCTCAACCATTTTTAAAGTGGTGCTACCATAAACCTCGGGCTGGCGCTTCCCCAGCAAATTCAAGTTTGGGCCGTTCAAAATCAGAGCTTTGTGCATCGTCTCACTGTTCCCATTTATGAGTTTCTTAAACACGAAGGGGTGCCCGAGTCTACTGCCCGCGCACTTATCGCGCGAGCAGGTGTGTTTCTAAACAACGTAGACCGCCTCTGATGTGGAAGTTTCAGGGCATCGACACGACGACTTTACCCAGCACGGACCGATCTGCCAGCTTCACCAGCGCGTCTTGCGCTTGTTCCAGTGGGAAAGTGGCGCTGATTTGCGGTTTGATCTTGCCTTCGCCATACAACCTGAACAAATCGTTGATGTTTTGCGTGTGACCCACTGGATCCCGGAACACGGATGCTCCCCAGAAAACACCGACAATTTGGCACCCTTTGAGAAGCGGTAGGTTGAGGGGTATCTTGGGAATTCCGGCGGGAAACCCGACTACAAGGTATCGACCATTCCACGCCATACTGCGCAGTGCAGGTTCGGCATAGTCGCCTCCGACCGCGTCATAGACCACGTCCACACCCAAAGGTCCGGCCATTGCCTTGATTTCACCCGAAAAGGCTTTCTGCGCATCGTGGTCCATCTGATGGTCGTAGACGATCACCTCATCTGCACCAATCTTACGGCAGAATTCGGCTTTTTCTTGCGAAGATACAGCCGCAATCACCCGCGCACCCTGTGCCTTTGACAATTCAATCGCAGCTGTCCCAACGCCGCCCGCTGCGCCCAAGACCAAAACAGTTTCGTCTGCCCGCAGGTGCGCCCGGTCTTTCAATGCATGGTAAGAGGTGCCGTAGGTAAATATGAAACAAGCGGCATCCTCGAACGGCATCGACTGCGGAAACTTTACCGCTGTCGACGCTTTGATCGTCATATGAGTTGCGAATCCCCCATGGCCGGTCAAAGCAAGAACACGGTCCCCGACCTCGTAACCCGCGACATCCTCACCAATGGCCAGAACTTCGCCCGCAATCTCACCACCGGGTGCAAAGGGTCTGGGGGGCTTGATCTGGTACAGGTCTCGGATCATCAGAGTGTCGGGGTAATTGACCCCAGCGGCCTTAACACCAATCAGCAATTCGCCTTTTCCCGGTTCCGGATCGGGCAGGGTGGTGAGTTCCAAAGTTTCCGGTCCACCCGGGGCGACGCTGAGTAAAGCTTGCATGTTGGCCCTATTGTCCTTGTTATTGATTCAGGAGGAAGTTTGGCGCAGCAGCGGGTGTTGTCAAGAAACCGACGAGGTGCAACCCTCGGTCGATCAACAGCATGCGATTGCGCCAAATAAATGATCGAGGAGCACACTATGACGCCCGAAGCCCTATTTTCCTTGCATGGAAAGACAGCATTTGTGACCGGGGGCGCCACCGGAATTGGACGCATGGCTGCAGAGGCATTGGTTCGGGCCGGTGCGCGGGTTCTGATTGCGTCGCGCAAGGCTGACGCGTGTGAAGCCGTCGCCGCGGAACTAAACGCTCTGGACGCGCCGGGAACCGCCGAAGGGTTCGGTGGAGACGTTGGGACAAAGGAGGGCATCGAAGCGTTGGCGTCCGAGGTTCAAAAGCGGACGGACCGACTTGATATCCTTATGAATAATGCCGGTGTATCTTGGGGTGCGCCGATGGGACAATTTCCCTATGAGGCATGGGACAAAGTCATGTCGGTCAACGTTGCGGGTATCTTTGATCTGACCCAAAAACTGTTGCCAATTTTGATGAAGTCCGGAACCCCCGAGGACCCGGCCCGCGTGGTCAATGTGGGCTCGGTGATGGGTGAGGTGCCAATGGGCGATGGCGCATACAGCTATTCGGCTTCGAAAGCGGCTGTATTGCATCTGACCAAGATCATGGCAAAGGAACTGTCTCCGTATCACGTGACCGTCAACGCGCTGGCTCCTGGTCCTTTTGTGTCGCGGATGACCGCCTTTGCAACGGCCGACACAGATACACGGGACAGGGTGGGTAAATCGGTTCCACTGGGCCGCGTCGGCAGCGAAGACGATATCGCAGGATGCATGCTGTTCCTGTGCGGCCGGGGCGGGAGTTATGTAACGGGCGCGGTCATTCCTGTCTCTGGTGGGATCAATGTTGTGACCGCCGGAAACATTTTCGCCGAAGCGCTTTAAGATCGCATTGGAGGGAGCTGAAATGGCGAATAGTTCGACATTGGACCTTGATGCCGTTGACCGGTATCTCAGCGCACATTTGGAAGGGTATCAAGGCCCTCTGCAAGCCACCAAGTTCGATGTCGGGCAATCCAATCCCACCTTCGAATTGCGCACGCCTGCGAAGACTTATGTGCTGCGCCGTAAACCGCCCGGTACGTTGCTGAAATCCGCGCATGCTGTCGATCGCGAGTTTCGTGTTCAACGCGCGTTGGCAAACACCAACGTCCCGGTTCCCGAGATGTACCTGCTGTGCGAAGACGACGGCGTTATTGGTTCAGAATTCTACGTGATGGAACGTCTTCAGGGGCGCGGTTTTCTCGAGCCCACCATGGACGGCGAAAGCAATGAGACCCGAAAAGGGGTTTTCGCCGAAATGAACCGTGTGCTGGCCGAACTGCATATGGTCGATATCGACGCGGTCGGTCTGTCTGACTACGGGCCTCCTGGAAACTACTTTGAACGGCAGATAGCGCGGTGGACCAAGCAGTACCGAGCCTCGGAAACCGACCGGATCGATGAGATGGACAGGCTGATTGCCTCTCTTGAAACGTCGTTGCCTGCGGATGACGGGCAACGGACATTGGTTCATGGCGACTACAGGATCGACAACATGTTGTTCGAGCGTGACGGAACGCGTTGTATAGGTGTTCTTGATTGGGAGCTATCGACAATCGGACATCCTTACGCAGACCTGGCCGCTGTCATCATGCAGTGGCAAATGCCGCCAGGAAAAGAAGGTCGGGGATTGGCAGGATTAGATCGAGAAAGCCTCGGTATCCCTTCGGACCATCAGTTTATCGCAGAGTACTGTGAGCGCCGAGGGCTTCCGGCCATCGACAATTTTGGGTTTTATCTTGCTTTCAACTTCTTCCGCATGGCCGGTATTTTGCAGGGCGTTTACAAACGTGCTCTAGACGGTAATGCCTCTGATCCGAAACGTGCTATGAAATTAGGATCTTATGTTCCGATGTTCGCGCAATATGGATTGATGGCGATGAAGGCATCCTAACGATTTTCAAATGCTGGCCCTATGCAAGTTCCAGTTCGAGGTTCCCCAAACTGTTCTTGCCGAAAAACATCTCGGGCCCGCTGAATAGGGTCGGCACCCCGAACACTCCGCGCCTGACAGCAGCTTTGGTTTGATCCTTCAGCTGCTGTTTCACATCCGGACTGCTGATGGCTTCGCGTAGTTTGCGGACAGGCAAGTCGTTCTCTTGCAGGATTTCGGTTAGTACATTGATCTCATCAACTTTTTGCCCATGCACCCAAATTGCATCAAAAACAGATTTTATGTATCCGTCTTCCCACGATTTTCCAGAGGCATAGATTGCGCCGCGCATGGCGAATTTTGTATTGATTGGAAAATGTGGACTCATGTGAAAGCTCAGGCCGCGGCGCCTGGCAAAACGATGCAGGTCATGCGTCAGATATGCTGTTTTTTGTCTGTTTTCGGAATAAGCTTGAAACGGGCCCTGATTGTTGGTGGCCTTGAATATTGTGCTTAGCAAAACCGGGACATTGGTCACTGAAACATCGTGGCGGTTCGCCAGTTCAGGAAGAACCTTGTGTGCCAGATAGGCATTTGGACTGCAAAAGTCGTAAACGAATTCTATGGTTTGTGTCACTTTTCTCACTCCCGACCGGTAATCGTTGAAAAAGCACTCACCACAAAAACGAATCTGTTGTGTGACGAGCTTACCATCTCGCCGCAGTATTCAGCCCAGTCTAAATGGGTTTGCTTGAATTTCTCTGTTCATTTTGGGCGTCCTTGCGCAGTGTAAGGCACGTGTATTTCAGGAGACCTAGCCCCTATGATTTGTGCGCCTAGCTTTGACGCTGATCGATTGGATCGTATCCGGATCTGGATGCAGCGCTACGTTGATGACCGGAAATATGCCGGTAGCTCGTTTCTCTTGCGCCAAGGGCAAGACGAGGTTCTGTTCCGTGCTGCCGGACACCGCAGCAAAGAACATAACCTGCCATTCGAAAGAGATACGATCGCTCGCATTTATTCGATGACAAAACCCGTTACATCGGTCGCTGTTATGATGTTGGTTGAACAAGGGTTGATCCACTTAGATGCGCAAGTATCAGACTTTATTCCCGAATTTCGGAATGTTCAGGCGCTGATCCCCGGTGCCGAACGTCTGGATCAAACCGAGGATACGCAACCCCCGACACTGCACCATCTTTTGACCCATACCAGCGGTCTAAGCTATCCGTTCAACCCTGGTGTCCTTCCCGCAGCGATGAACGAGATGGATCTCATCTTTTCAGCCGACCAAGGCCTCATTAAGGACCGGGTACGTGAATTGGCGACGCTGCCGCTCGCGTTTCACCCGGGCTCCCGTTGGGAATATTCAGTCGGGATAGACGTTTTGGGCCGCGTCGTCGAAATCGTATCTGGCCAACCGCTGGACAAGTTCTTCCAGGTTCAAATATTCGACCCGTTGGGAATGACCGAGACGGGATTCAAGGTTCCCAAAGGGGCAGGGGACAGGTTTGCGTCGCTCTACACACCTCTTTCCGGCGACGCCATGGCGCTGAACGCCGCCAAAGAAAGCACGGATACTCTGCGACTGGTGGACGAACCGGGCGCATCGCCGTTTGAACGAACCACCACATTCTCGGGCGGAGGAGGTCTGGTCGGAACGATTGACGATTACGCAAAATTTGCGGACATGCTCAGAAACCGAGGCAGCCTGAACGGGCAGCGTCTGCTGGGGCCAAAAACTGTAGACTTCATGATGGTCAATCACTTACCGGGTGACATTGCATCGATGGGTCCACAGAGTTTCGCCGAACAGCCGATGGAGGGAACCGGGTTCGGTCTGGGCGGAGCAGTAGTTATGAACCCTGGCCGCACACGCACTCCGGGCTCGGTCGGAGATTTCAGTTGGGGTGGTATGGCCTCGACATTCTTCTGGTTGGATCGGCGCAATGACCTCACTGCCGTGTTCTTTACTCAGCTTTCGCCATCCAGCTCTTATCCGTCACGCGCTGAGCTCAAGGCGCTTGTCCTAGGGGCAATGATTGATTGATCGGAACAGCGCTGATACCTGTCTCACACGACCCTAACGGAGAGCTGTCATGACCGAAGCCGAACGCGTTCTGCTGGACCTGTTGAATGTCGAAAGGCTGGAGGTTGACTTGTATCGCGGCACCGGTTCCGGCGGTGAAACGCCTAAACGGATCTTTGGCGGGCAGGTCGTATCGCAGGCCCTTGCCGCAGCGTACAGGACCGTCGATGATCGGCTATGCCATTCGCTTCATGCCTATTTCATAAGACCGGGCGATCCAAGCATTCCCGTGATTTATCAAGTGGATCGCGCCCGAGATGGAGGTTCGTTCACAACCCGCCGCGTGGTTGCCATACAGCATGGCAAACAGATTCTGAACATGTCTGCTTCGTTCCATATTGTTGATGAAGGTTGGGATCATCACCACCCAATGCCCACGATGGAGGCGCCTGAAAGTTATCCAGCGCGCACTGATCTGAGGAACAAGTATGTCGATCTTGTTCCTGAAAAACTGCAGGGTGAGTTATTGCGAGAGCGTCCGATCGAAGTTCGTGAGGCAAGCCATTTAAATCCTTTTGCGCCGGAAAAGTCCGACGATCGAAATCAAGTATGGTTTCGGATGAATGCCGCAGCACAAGCAGATCAAATCACTCAACAACTCCTTCTGACTTATGCGTCGGATATGTATCTGATGAGCTCGGGGATGCGCCCCCATGGGTTAAGCTGGTTCACCGGCGAAGTGAATGGTGCCAGTCTGGACCACGCGCTTTGGTTCCATGCACCTGTTCATTTTGAGAACTGGCATCTCTATGCGATGGATTCGCCTTGGACCGGGCGAGGGCGCAACTTCAACCGCGGATCAATCTATTCTCTAGATGGCACACTGGTCGCTTCGGTTGCGCAAGAAGGTTTGATGCGCAAAGCCAAGAGGACAGTTTAGTTATTCTCGATAAATACTTGGTTTAACTTCCGCATTCCGCCAAGCCAGCGCTCATAGTCTCCGGCTTTGTGTCGGATGTAGTCCAACACCTGAGGATGCGGAAGGATCAGAAATTGCTCGGCCTCTATGCCTTTGACGCACGCATCAGCAACGTCCTCCGGCTCAAGCATGCCATCGATTGAGGCTACCGAGGTCTCATGACCTTTGGTCATATCGGATCGGACGGCCTGAGGACATAAGACAGACACGCGCAATCCTTTGTGACCATATGTCAAAGACAGCCATTCGGCGAAACCAACGGCGGCGTGTTTGGTGACGCCGTATGGTGCTGCGCCGGGCTGATTCAACAATCCGGCTGCAGACGCAGTCGTAAGGATGTAGCCGCCGCCACGCAACACCATGCGCGGCACCAGATGGCGCGCGGTCCAAACATGAGACATGACATTGATCTTCCAGATCCTGTCCCAGTCCTCGTCGGGGACATCCAGACCTCCTAACGTCAAAATACCGGCATTCGCGCAGAAAAGATCAATGGGTCCAATGTCTTCTTCGACGGTATTGATTAAGTCTCTGACGCTGGCTTCACTGGATACGTCGCAGTGAAATGCGTGGCCACCAATCTCATTTGCAATGTCCGCAGCACCGGCGTGATCGAGATCCGAGCAAACAACTGTCGCACCTTCGGCAGCAAATCGACGGGCGAGACCTTCGCCGATACCTCCGGCTGCACCTGTTATAACGACGGTTTTGTCATTCAATTTCATGAATCACTCCAGAGCCACGGGTTCAATTCGTGATCCTATGGTATTGGTAAAGAATGGAAAGTTGCATTTCATTCCATGCATTAAATTACCATAATACCAATTACGCGACAGTTAGTAGAAGGCTTGTAGGCCCGTTTGTGCGCGCCCAAGGATCAACGCGTGGACGTCATGGGTGCCTTCATAAGTGTTTACGGTTTCGAGGTTCACCATATGCCGGATCACTTGGAATTCGAGCGATATTCCGTTGCCGCCATGCATGTCCCGCGCCAACCGCGCGATGTCCAAAGCTTTACCGCAGTTGTTGCGCTTGACGAGCGAGATCATTTCAGGCGCAGCTTCGGCTTGGTCCATAAGACGCCCGACCCGCAGACTGCCTTGAAGCCCAAGCGCAATTTCAGTTTGCATGTCGGCCAGTTTGCGCTGGAACAATTGTGTCTGGGCCAAAGGTTTGTCGAATTGCTTGCGATCCAACCCATATTGACGCGCAGCGTGCCAGCAGCATTCAGCAGCCCCCATCACACCCCAGCTGATGCCATAGCGTGCGCGATTCAGGCAACCAAACGGACCTTTTAGGCCCTGAACATGCGGCAACAGTGCTGTCTCATCCACCTCAACGCCGTCCAGAACGATTTCTCCGGTGATCGAGGCGCGTAGACTTAGTTTGTTCTGTATCTTCGGCGCGCTCAGACCCTTCAGCCCCTTGTCCAGGACAAATCCACGGATTTTCCCATCATGGGCGTCGGACTTGGCCCAGACTACGAAAACATCCGCAATGGGCGCGTTCGATATCCACATTTTGCTGCCGGTCAAACGGTAGCCACCATCAATTTTCTCGGCGCGGGTCTTCATACCGGCCGGATCCGAACCCGCATCAGGCTCGGTCAGGCCAAAACAGCCGATCCATTCGCCGCTGGCCAGTTTCGGAAGGTATTTGCGGCGCTGTTCTTCGCTGCCATAGGCATAGATCGGGTACATAACCAGCGAGCTTTGGACCGACATCATGGAACGATAACCCGAGTCGACACGCTCGACCTCGCGCGCAACAAGGCCGTATGAGACGTACCCGCCCCCTAGCCCACCGTATTCCTCGGGGATCGTCGTTCCCAGCAGGCCCATCTGGCCCATTTCGCGGAAGATTTCTGGGTCGGTTTCTTCATTCTGAAACGCCTCGGTGACGCGTGGTTGCAGCTTTTCCTGCGCGTAGGCCCGCGCGCTGGCCTCGATCATGCGCTCATCTTCTGTAAGCTGATCTGTCAGCCGGAACGGATCGTCCCAAGCAAACCGGCCCATGTCCGGAGCATCCTTGGCGCGCAGGGTCGGTTTGGTATCGGGGGCATTCATGGTCCATCTCCGCTCTGTCAGGTTTCACGCAACCTAGCTTTACCGACAGGTAAAAGACAGAAAGAGTTTGGCAATACCTTATGAGAAAAACTCATAAGGTAACATGCGCCCTACCCCAACGCGTAACCTGCGCCACGAACAGTTCTGACTGGGTCTGCACCGCCATGCTGGGTCAAAGCCTTTCGCAGGCGACCGATATGCACGTCCACGGTGCGTGTATCGACATAGATGTCGCGTCCCCACACCCGGTCGAGCAGTTGTTCGCGGCTCCAGACACGGCCGGGTTTTTCCATGAACGTGCTCAGTAGCCGGAACTCGGTTGGGCCAAGTTTCAGCGGCTTGCTGTTGCGACTGACTTTATGCGTTTCCGAGTCCAGGATGATATCGTCAAACTCTAGCCGAATGCCCACAGTCGCCGGGCGCACACGGCGTAATTGCGTGCGCACACGGGCCATCAGTTCGACCACCGAGTACGGCTTGACCACATAGTCATCCGCACCGGTTTCCAGACCACGAACCTTGTCGACCTCTTCCGTGCGGGCCGACAACATGATGATCGGAATTGAACGTGTGTCAGGGCGCGATTTGAGGCGGCGGCAGACTTCGATCCCGCTCAGGTTGGGCATCATCCAGTCCAACACGATGATATCCGGGCTGTCTTCATCCACCAGCAGCATGGCTTCGTCACCGCTGGCGGCCTTGGAGACGCGGAACCCTTCTGCCTCGAGGTTATAGGCCAGCACTTCACGCTGTGCCGGCTCATCCTCAACGACCAGAACTGTAGGCTGATCTGCAGACATGGATCAGATCTCCTGCGGGAATTGGGACGTCGTGTCCGCCTTTGGGCGGGCCTCGGTCGGGCGTTCGCCGGTCACCAGATAGACAACCTGCTCCGCGATCGCGGTGACATGGTCACCCATGCGTTCGATGTTCTTTGCGATGAAATGCAGGTGCATACAGGACGAGATGTTGCGCGGGTCTTCCGCCATGAATGTCAGAAATTCCCGGAATAACCCGTTATACATCTGGTCCACTTCTTCGTCGCGGTTAATAACGTCGGTCGCCAGTTCCGCGTCGCGCTGGATATAAGCGTCCAAAGCGTCGCGAAGCATCCGCTCGACTTCGCGTGCCATGCGGCGCAGGGCGGCGGCGCTGCCGTTGATCTCGCCCGCATTGACCAGAACCGTCGTCCGTTTGGCGATATTCTTGGAATAATCACCGATGCGTTCAAGGTTACCGGACACTTTCAAGACAGAAAGGACCAGACGCAAGTCGCTCGCAGTCGGCGCTCGCAGCGCGATCAGACGCGCGGTTTCCTCGTCAATCAACTCTTCCAACGCGTCGATGGCCTTGTCGCCCTGCCGGACTTCTTGGGCCAATTCTTCGTCTCGGGTCTCCAGTGATCTCGCGGCGCTCATGATGGCGGCCTCGACCAGCCCGCCCATCTTCATGATATGAGCCTGAATCGCCTCGAGGTCGCGGTCGAATGCGGATGCAATATGTTGTTCGCTCATGGTCTGATACCTGTCCTCAGCCGATCCGGCCGGTGATATAGCTTTCGGTGCGGGGATCTTCGGGGTTGGTGAAGATTTGCCCCGTCTCGCCGAACTCGACGAGGTTGCCGAGGTGGAAGAATGCGGTTTTCTGGCTGACCCGCGCGGCCTGCTGCATCGAGTGTGTGACAATCACGACCGAATATCGCGAGCGCAATTCGTCTATCAGTTCTTCAACCTGCGCAGTTGCAATCGGGTCCAGGGCCGAGCACGGCTCGTCCATCAGCAGAACCTCAGGCTCGGTCGCGACGGCGCGGGCAATACATAGGCGCTGCTGCTGACCGCCTGACAGGCCGGTTCCGGGGGCGTCCAGACGATCCTTGACCTCATCCCAGATCGCACCGCGACGCAGGGATTTCTCAACGATCTCATCCAGTTCCGCCTTGTTTTTGGCAAGGCCGTGAATGCGGGGGCCATAGGCCACGTTGTCATAGATCGACTTTGGGAATGGGTTCGGCTTCTGGAACACCATGCCCACTTTGGCGCGCAGCTGCACCGGATCAACGCGTTTGTCATAGATATCCTCGCCATCCAGCAGGATATCGCCCTCGACCCGGCAGATGTCGATCGTGTCGTTCATCCGGTTCAGGCAGCGCAGGAAGGTGGACTTGCCGCAGCCCGAGGGGCCGATGAATGCGGTCACGGTCTTGTCTTCGATCTGAACATCCACGTCCTTGATGGCGTGGGTGTCGCCGTAATAGACCTGAACCTTGTTCGCGGCGATTTTAATGGCTTTGGAGTCCACGGCTCTCTCCACTCGTGTCATGTCGTTCATAATAAGCCCCTTACCAGCGGCGTTCAAAGCGGCGGCGCAGGATGACCGCGATGGTGTTCATTGTCACAAGGAAGATCAACAGGATGATGATGCCCCCCCATGCGCGTTCGTAAAAGGCCGGGTCGGCGCGTTTGGACCACTCGTAGATCTGCGCCGGCATGGCCGAGTTCGGAGACAGGAAGCCCGCCACCAGCCCGTCGGGCGGGTTCGAGGCGATAAAGCCCACCATCCCGATCAGCAGCAGCGGCGCGGTTTCGCCAAGCGCCTGCGCCAGACCGATAATGGTGCCGGTCAGAATACCGGGCGCGGCCAGCGGCAAGACATGGTGGAACACCGCCTGCATTTTCGAGGCCCCTACCCCAAGTGCGGCATCGCGGATCGACGGCGGAACCGCCTTCAACGACGCACGCGTCGAGATGATGATCGTCGGCAGAGTCATCAGCGTCAGAACCAGACCACCCACCAGCGGGGCTGAGGTTGGCAGGTGCATGTAGTTGATGAACACGGCCAAACCCAGAATACCGAACACGATCGACGGCACGGCGGCCAGGTTCGAGATATTCACCTCGATGATATCGGTCAGCCGGTTCTGCGGCGCAAACTCCTCAAGATAGATCGAGGCGGCCACACCAATCGGCAGCGCCAAAGCCAGCACCACGAACATCATGAACAGCGAGCCCAGCATCGAAACACCGATCCCCGCAGCCTCGGGCCGTTGGTCGGACGCGTCCGAGCCGAAGATGAAATCGGGGTTGAATGCCTTGTACAGAACACCCGCGTCCCGTAGTTGATCGACGAAATCCAGCTGGGCAACCGTGATGCTTTTGTCATTGGCGATGGACTCGCGGGTCACGCGGCCCTTCATGTAACCATCGACACGGCTGTTGACCAGAAAGCGGAAGCTGACGGTTTTGCCGATTTCATCGGGGTTGGCGATCACATAGTTCCGCAGCTCGGCCTGCGCTGCTTTGGACAGGATGCCGCCCATTTCTTTGGGGGTCAGGTCGGTCTGGATGCCCAGGTTTTGCACCTCAGCTTCCACAGCAGCCGCGATCAGCGGCGCGTAACCAAAGGTCGAGACCTTCTTGATATCCTCGATATTGCGGTTGCCCTTCTTGTCCAGCTTGTCTTCTTTCAGCTCGACATTCAGCTCAAGGAAAGACTGCTGGAACGCTCCGGTGCCCGCGGTCACAATGTTTGTAACCAGCACGATCAGCATCAGCAGGCCGATACCGATGGCAGCAATCCCATACATCTTAAACCGGGATTCAGCCGCATTGCGTTTTTTGGTACGGGCATCCTTTTCGAACAGCGATCCATGTTTGGAAGGTGCCGCAGGTGCTGAGCCGGGGGTTTGGGAAATATCGGTCATTCGTACTGCTCCCGGTATTTGCGCACGATGTAGAGGGCGAAGATGTTCAGCCCCAGCGTGATGATGAACAAGGTCAGACCCAGCGCGAACGCCACCAACGTTTCGGGGCTGGCAAAGTCGGTATCGCCGGTCAGCTGGCTGACGATCCGGGTTGTGATCGTGGTCATCGCCTCGAACGGGTTGCCGGAGAATTTGGCGATTGCACCGGCGGCCATCACAACGATCATCGTCTCACCGATGGCGCGGCTGGCGGCCAGCAGGATCGCACCCACGATCCCCGGCAGTGCGGCCGGCAGAACCACCTGACGGACGGTTTCGGAGTGCGTCGCGCCAAGACCCAACGAGCCGTCGCGCATCGACTGGGGTACCGCGTTGATGATGTCATCGGACAGCGACGACACGAATGGGATCAGCATGATGCCCATAACCAGACCCGCCGTCAGAACCGCGTTGGAACTGGCCATCCAGCCCACTCCGAATGCACCGCCTTCGCCGAACATTGACACTAACGCGGGGCCAACCGTCAGCAGGGCAAACAGACCGTAGACGATGGTTGGGATACCGGCGAGGATCTCCAGTAACGGTTTGGCAATCGAGCGGGTTGCGCCTGATGCATATTCGGACAGGTAGATCGCTGCGAACAGGCCGATTGGCACCGCCACCAGAAGCGCAATCAATGAGATATAAAGCGTGCCCCACAACAGCGGTAGGATTGATAGTTCCGAGCCCCCTCGGAAGTTCGGGGCCCAGGTACTGCCGAAGAAGAAATCCTTCCACGAATGCAGCTGGAAGAAGTTCATCGTCTCGAACAGCATCGACAGAACGATGCCCACGGTCGTCAGGATCGCGATGGACGCAGCCAACAGGAGCAGCGCCAGAACGCCCTGTTCTACCACGTTACGCGCGCGGAATTCCTTGTGCGTACGGATATAGGCAAAGGCCGCGCCCAACAGTGCGACCGCGAGCACGATCACCTGCATCGCCACCGAACCGGTTCCGGTCATGCTGCGATAGGTTTGTGCAGCAACCAAAATGGGTTGCGTGATATCCTGCGTCAGCACCTGCCCTGCGTCTTTCAGCGTCTGGGTCAGCTGCGCGATGTCTGCATTTGCGTCTTGAGCCTGCGCCTGCGTCAAGGCGCCGGCGGCCACCGCGCCCTCAAGACCATCCGCCACCCGGCGTACTTCGCTCATGATCAGGCCCCGGTCGGACCCTTCGGGGATCGCGCTATCGGGGATCATGCCCGTCACGGTGCTGTTCACGAAAACAGGTTGCGCCAGCAACCAGACAATCAGTACCCCGATAGCAGGGACCAGCGCCGTCAGCGCGACATTGTAGCCATAGTAGGACGGCAGTGAGTGCAGATCACGCGCATCCCCTCCGGCACTTGCCAAAGCACGGGACCGGCCCGTGAAAAATCCGATCACTGCCAGTGCAAGCAGGATGATCAACAGCCAGGATAATGCCATGGGAACTCCGTGGGGATGGCAGTAGTGGAGTCAAAAAGAACCGGGGCGCGCGAAACGCCCCGGTTCAACAGTGTTAAAGGCTTAGGAGCCGCCGCCCAGAACAGTTTCGTTCGCAACAGCTTCCTGAACTTTTACCAGCTCGGGATCCGAAACCAGACCGTATTCGGCCAGCGGGCCGTCGGGGCCAGCGATCTCGTCTGCGACGAAGAACTCAGCATACTCTTTCAGGCCAGGGATCACGCCGATATGGGCTTTCTTGACGTAGAAGAACAGCGGACGTGACACAGGGTATTCGCCGGTTGCGATCGACTCGGTCGAAGGCACAATGCCGGACATGGTCGCAACCTGAAGCTTGTCGGTATTGTTCTCGTAGAACGCCAGACCAAAGACGCCGATGCCGTCTTTGTTGCTGTCGATACGTGCCAGAGTTTCAGTGTAGTCGCCGTCAATGTCGACCGACACGCCGTCGGTGCGGATCGCGATGCACTGTTTTTCGGCTGCTTTCTTGTCGTCGCCGGCTGCTGCCTTGAACACTTCGAAATCGCCCAGGTGCTCACAACCTGCCAGGATGACCTTGTCTTCGAACACTTCACGGGTGCCGTGCTTGGTGCCCGGGATGAAGGTTGCGATCGGCTGCGCCGGGAAGTCCGGGTTCACGTCGGCCCAGGTCTTGTTGGGGTTGTCGACAACTTCACCATCTACGACGATTTTGGCTGCCAGCGCTTTGTACCAGTCTTCCGGCGTGAACTCGAAAGAGTTGCCGTTGATGTCGGATGCGAAAACGATGCCGTCATAACCGATCTGAACTTCGATGATGTCGGTTACGCCGTTTTCGGCGCAGGCTTTGATCTCTTTTTCGCGGATGGCGCGCGATGCGTTGGCCACGTCGATGGTGTTTTCGCCAACACCTTCGCAGAAGCGCTTGAGGCCAGCCGAGGAACCGCCCGATTCAACAACCGGTGTCGGGAAATCAAAGTTTTCACCGAAGGCTTCGGCAACGATCGAGGCGTAAGGCAGAACGGTCGAGGAACCGGCAACCTGAACTTGATCACGTGCAGCAGCAGTAGTGGCCGAAACGGCAGCAATCGCCAGAGCAGAAGCCGACAGTTTTACAAAGGACATCTCAGTCTCCTTGAGAAAGATAACAAATGATCACCCCCATGATGATCTTGGGCGAACCCCTAGAAGCCGCGCGTAAGCCTTTTGTGACAAGTTTGTAACGGTTTTATGACAACTGAATTTGTTTCAACGTGACCCAGCGTAAATGTAAAGAAAGCAGACAACCTGGTCAGACTTTCAGGGGTATCATGAACTTGATGTCATCGGGGCAGAATGACAGTAAAAACAGAGCCTTTACCCAAGTCGCTTTCGACCCTAAGCCGCCCGCGGTGGCGATTCACGATGTGTTTCACAATCGCCAGCCCCAGCCCTGTTCCACCAAGTTGCCGCGACCTGTGACTGTCCGCGCGATAGAATCGTTCTGTCAGGCGCGGCAGGTGAACGGGATCAATGCCCGGCCCTTTGTCTATCACCTGAACCCGCACTGCGGGTCCCCGCATCGCCGTATCCCGGTCCGAGGCCGTTGCATGAACGTCTACACGCCCACCACTGCCGCCATACTTTATTCCGTTTTCAATCAGGTTGGTAAAAACCTGCCGTAATTGATCGCTGTCACCAACTATCGACACAGGCCCGTGCGTTTCGCTGAGAACCAGCTCGACGCCCGCGTCCTCTGCTAGGGGGCGCAAGGAATTGATAATGGATTGCAACAGCCCGATCAGTTCCAACTGCTCTTTCGGGCGCACCCGTTCTTCACTTTCCACGCGGTTCAGTGAAAGTAAGTCGTCGACCAGACGGTTCATACGGCTGGCCTCGTCGGTCATGATCTGCAGAAACCTGTCCCGGGCGGCGACATCATCGCGTGCGGGTCCGCGTAGCGTTTCGATGAACCCCATCAAAGCCGTTAGCGGCGTGCGCAGCTCGTGGCTGACATTGGCGACAAAGTCTCGTCGCATCTGGCTGGCCTGTTCCAGATGTGTCACGTCCTGAAACGTCGCCAGAACCGCCCCGCCCGAGACGGCCCCCACCCCGTTCATATACCGGCATTCAACTTCGAAGGTTGTATCCTGCGCCCCGTCATTTGCCAGATGTCGGGTTCTGGTGGTGCCTTTCGAACGCAAGCTCTGTTCCATCGCGTCGATGACCTGCGGTTGCCTCAAGATCGTCGCGAAGTGGCGCGTCTCGATGTTTTTGCCCAACATCGTAGTGGCGTCCGTGTTCGCAGCAATGATCCGCTCGGTCTGATCAACCAGCAAAGCAGGCATGGGAATGGCCGACACGAATTCGGCAAGAAGGTTTTCGGACATGGACGTCAACTCTTGCAGGCACTCAGACCGGTTTCATGGTGTCCCGGAATTTGCGCATATTGCTTTGGTAGTGCAACGCACTGAGCGTCAGTTTCTGCGCGGCCGCGTCATCCAACTGACGAATGACCTTACCCGGCGATCCCATGACTAACGAGTTGTCGGGGATTTCCTTACCTTCAGTGATCAGGGCTCCGGCTCCGATCAGGCAGTTCTTGCCGATTTTGGCCCCGTTCAGAACAATGGCTCCCATTCCGATCAAGGAGTTTTCGCCAATCGAACAGCCGTGCAGCATGACCTTGTGACCAATCGTACAGTTCTTGCCAATGGTCAGCGGAAAACCCGGGTCGACATGCATGACGCAGTTTTCCTGAACGTTACTGCCCTCGCCTACACGGATTTCCTCGTGATCGGCACGCAGTGTGCTGCAAAACCAAACCGAGGCCCCCTCTTCCAACACCACTTTCCCGATCAGATTTGCGTCAGGTGCGACCCACGTATCCTGATGAAGCTGCGGTGCGTGATCCCCCAAGGCGTAGATGGTCATGATTGTTCCTCAAATTCATTTTGCAGGTTGCGAACGTGGTTCTGAAGGCTGGGTTGCTGGATGCGGCGCATCCGCTCGGCGCTGACGATGGTTTTCAGCTTTTCCTCAGTTGAGTCTAAATCATCATTTACCAATACGTAGTCGTAATAGCCCCAGTGGCTGATCTCGTCCCAGCTTTTCAACATCCGTTTTGAAATCACGTCGTCGCTGTCCTGCCCGCGCGTCTCAAGTCGGCGGCGCAGTTCCGGGATCGAGGGCGGAAGAATGAATATTGAAAGCGCGTGCTTGCCCAAATCCGAGTTTCGGATCTGTACTTCGCCCTGCCAGTCTACGTCGAACAGAACATCCTTGCCGGATTCGATCGACTCACGCACCGGACCGGAAGGTGATCCATAGAAATTGCCAAAGACATGCGCGTGTTCCAGCATTTGTCCGTCGGCAACCTGCTGTTTGAACGCATCCTCCGAAAGGAAATAATACTCGCGGCCGTGTTCCTCGCCCGGTCGTGGTGCGCGAGTGGTGGCCGATACCGAGAATTTCAGATCCGAATCCCATTGCATCAACCTTTTGGCCAGCGTCGATTTCCCTGCCCCTGAAGGCGAGGACAGAATGATGAGAAGGCCGCGTCGATCCGCCATTTGGGGCTCCTGTCGTTATTCCACGTTCTGCACTTGCTCGCGCATCTGATCTATTACGGCCTTCAACTCAAGCCCCACCGACGTCAGATCAGCGCTTTGCGCCTTAGAACACAATGTATTGGCCTCACGGTTGAACTCTTGCATCAGGAAATCCAGCTTGCGCCCGACCGCGACATCCTGCGCGAGTAGGTCCCGAGCTGCACTTACATGGGCCTTCAGACGGTCGACCTCTTCGGTGATGTCGGCTTTGACAGCGAGTAACGCCAGTTCTTGCGCGACCCGGTCGGGTTCGACCCCCTGCGCGTTGTCCAGAACCCGCAACAGGTTTTCGCGCAGGGCCTCTGCCATTTTGTCTTTGCGCTGCTCAGCAAGATCTGCGGCCTGGTCGGTCAAACTGGCAACTTGGTCCAGCTGTCCACCCAAGACCCGAAACAATGCCTGACCTTCGCTTTCCCGCATTTGGATGAAATCGCTCAGGACGTCCTTAAACTCGACCACCAGGTGCGCGACCAGAGGCGCGGGGTCGTCAATATCACTGCCTGCATCCAACATACCTTTGAGCGATAGCAACTCGGCCGCTGAAGATGGGGCAAGTGTCACATCACGTGCCGACGCCAATTGCTGAGTTCGCACCAAAGCATCCAGCACCGCAGACATTGCGGTTTCGTTCAGCATCAGATCAGGTGCGGTTTCGTCTTTAGACAGCCGCAGAGAAAGGGTTACGTTTCCCCGGCTCAACGATTTTGACAGCTCTGCCCGTAAGGCGGCTTCAAGTCCGCTTAGCCAGTCCGGCATCCGCAATCGCAGATCAAGACCCTTGCCGTTGACGCTGCGCAGTTCCCATGTCCAGCTATGTGGGCCCAACGCGCCTTTACCCGATGCAAATGCGGTCATGGATCTGATCATGCCGGTTCCTTCTGTCTACGCCTGCGTTTGCCTGCCTGGCGCACCTAATGGCATTGGCCGCTTCAGAGCAAGAGTTTGCTGAGTTTGACGGCAAAGCCGACAAGTTAACCATTCATTAAAGAATTAGTCCAAAATTGACTCAACCCGTGTCAATTTGATCACCGTCAGGACTGGTCAGTCAGTGATGCCCCCGGTATCTGGCATTTTATGAAAATCGTGGTCGATTGATGCTAGGGTGATGAAATGAAAACCTTTTTCGGGAACGGATCCGGGTCAAGTTTTGGAAAGATCGTCGCTATGGATCGATTCGACAGTGGGCGCAGCCTATCGCCCATCCGGCAGGCCGAGGCATATTGGACAGCGCTGCTGACCGGCGACAGTGTTCCTATGCGCGCGCAAATCGACCCGCGCGGGCTTGAGAGCATACTGGAATATACCTTTATCCTTGAACGCATCGCGCCCGGCTTGGCACGTTTCCGACTGGCGGGCAGTCATCTGAACAAACTTGCGGGTATGGAGGTGCGTGGAATGCCTCTGACCGCGTTCTTCGAAGCAGAAGCGCGTGAACAGGTCACCGATACACTGGAACAGGTGTTTGGCGGCCCTGCGATTGCCGAGCTGGGTCTGATGTCGACCGGAGCGCTGGGTCGTCTTCGGCTGGAGGCGCGGATGATACTCTTGCCGCTGAAAAGCGATCTCGGCGACATCAGCCGGGTGTTAGGCGTTATGGTCAGCGACGGCCCAACAGGCCCCACACCACGTCGGTTTGGCGTGCGCGATCGCAAGCTCCGCCCTGTGTCCGAAGTTCAGGCCCCCAGCAAGCGTCCAGCGCCGGAACCGGCAGGTTTTGCGGAAGACACCGCAGAATTCAGCCGTCCCGGTTCGCATTTACGATTGGTCGTTTCGCGTGACGACTAACGGAGTTGGCGTCTGGTCCGAGTTGGCGCCTTCGGAAAAAGGAAGTTGGAGGATCTGACCGGTTTTCCAGTAGCGCCCGACCTTGCGTTAGGGCGCTCTGTCCATACGCAACAGCGTGCGAGGATCGGATATTGGTTCAAGGTTCTGCAAATAATGCGTCAAACAACAAAAGTCATTTGACGCCTTGCTTTCATTCGTTTGGAATATCCGCGCCCCGTTAACCGGCTTCGCGTTTGGTCCGATTGCGCCGCAATGACGTAAGCTCTTCTGCGACAAGGAATGCCAGTTCAAGCGACTGCGACGCATTCAGGCGTGGATCGCAAGCAGTATGGTAACGATCCGAGAGATCCTCTTCCGTAACGGCGCGAATACCTCCGGTACATTCGGTGACGTCCAGACCAGTCATCTCGAAATGCACGCCACCGGGGATCGTGCCTTCAGCCTGATGGACGCCAAAGAAGTCGCGCACCTCGCGAAGGACCGAATCGAACGGACGGGTCTTGTATCCTGTGGCCGACTTGATCGTGTTGCCATGCATCGGGTCGCAGACCCAAGTGACCTGGGCGCCCTCTTCCTTGACCGCTTTGACCAGACGCGGCAGATGCTCACCCGCTTTACCGGCACCGAAGCGTGCGATCAGGGTCAGGCGGCCCTCTTCATTTTCGGGGTTCAGTTTGGCCATCAAAACCTTGAGGTCTTCGGCGGTCGTGGTTGGACCGCATTTCAGACCGATCGGGTTCTGTACGCCCCTGCAGAATTCCACATGCGCACCGTCGGGCTGACGGGTACGGTCGCCAATCCAGATCATGTGACCCGAGCCGGCCAGCCAGTTGCCGGATGTCGAATCCAGACGGGTCAGCGCCTCTTCGTATTCCAGCAGCAGCCCTTCGTGGCTGGTGTAGAACTCGACAGTCGAGAATTCATGCGTGGTATCGGCATTGATCCCGGCAGCATCCATGAAGTCGATGGAATCCTGAATGCGGTCTGCGATTTCCGAGTATTTCTGAACGTCCTGATCGTCGGTAAAGCCCAGCGTCCAGGAATGGACGCGGCTCATATCGGCGAAACCACCGGTCGAAAATGCCCGTAACAGGTTCAACGTGGCCGCCGCCTGAGTGTAGGCTTGCAGCATTTTGGATGGATTCGGAATACGGGCTTCGGGCGTAAAGGCCAACTCGTTGATGATGTCACCACGGTAGCTGGGCAGCTCCACGCCATCAATCACCTCGGTCGGCGCGCTGCGCGGTTTGGCGAATTGACCCGCCATGCGGCCCACTTTGACCACTGGCACCTTGGCGCCATAGGTCAGAACCATGGCCATCTGCAGCATTACTTTGAAGGTGTCACGGATCGCATCCGCGCTGAATTGTTCAAAGCTTTCAGCACAATCCCCGCCCTGCAGCAGGAATGCCTCGCCGCGGCCAGCGGCACCCAGTTGCTGTTTTAGGCGTCGCGCCTCGCCCGCAAAAACCAGCGGGGGATACTGTGCAAGCTGGGCCTCGACCTTGGCCAGCGCGGCCGCGTCGGTATAGTCTGGCATCTGAATCCGGGGCTTGTTGCGCCAGTTCGTTTTTTGCCACTCGGTCATAGCTTTGATCTCCGCTGAAGTATTCAGGTCGTCTCTATACAAAATGCATTGCAGAGTGACCATATCCGATTTGCGCCCCTTGACGACCTAAACAACCTTTGATCATGGTGGCTGTCACATCTGTCGCCAGACGCAACGTCATCAGGCGCCGAATCAAGGACACCTCGCCATGCAAGAGCAACGCCAAGTTGTCACGGTGCAAGACACTGCGGCCAACCCCCGGAATTTCGTATTTGTCCTGCTGGACAAGTTTTCGCTTTTGTCATTCGCTTCGGCGCTGGACAGTTTGCGTATCGCGAACCGGATGGCTGACAAAGATCTGTATTCCTGGACCTTCGCGGGCGAAGGAGGCGATACTGTCAAATGCTCGGCCGGGACCGAGTTTAAGTTGGACACCGACCTGAATGAGTTGCAGCGTGATGACGTTGTGATGATTTGCGGTGGCGTCGACGTGCAGGCCGCGACAACCAAAAAGGTTCTGAACTGGGTGCGGCGTGAAGCACGGCGTGGCCTCAAGATCGGGGGGTTGTGCACAGCTGCCTACACGCTGGCCAAAGCTGGTTTGCTGGACGGTAAACGCGCAACCATTCACTGGGAAAACGCAGACAGCTTTGTTGAGGAATTTGATGAGGTCGAGCTGACCAAGTCTGTTTTCCAAATTGATGGTAACAGGATGACAACGGCGGGCGGGACGTCGTCGATTGATCTGATGCTGAAGATTATTGCCGATGACTACGGTGAAGATCTTGCTAATGCCGTTGCCGATCAAATGATCTATTCCTCGATCCGTACGGATCAGGACACTCAGCGTCTTTCCACACCTACCCGGATCGGCGTTCGGCATCCAAAGCTTAGCCAAGTTATCCTGATGATGGAAAAGAACATCGAAGAGCCGATCTCGCCCTCGATTCTGGCCAAAGACGTGGGTATGTCGACCCGTCAGTTGGAACGCCTGTTCCGCCGCTATCTAAGCAGGTCGCCCAAGCGTTATTACATGGAGCTGCGCCTGCACAAGGCGCGCAACTTGCTGATGCAAACCGATATGAGTGTGATCAACGTGGCCCTGGCCTGTGGCTTTGCCTCACCCAGCCATTTCTCGAAATGCTATCGTGCGCATTACAACACGACGCCTTACCGCGAACGCGGAGCCCAAGCCGGGCGGCTTTCCGTCTGACCGGGCTTACAGGGTCTTAGCAAAGTAGTGTAGATGCGGCCTCAGCATGGGCTGATCCAGATAGGTGGTCGTCTCGATGGGTTCGGAAAGTTCTACAAATCCCAATTTCGGATAGAGGTTCCGCATCTCGATATTCGGCGTAAGCGTGTCGGCCACCAGGCGCTTTAGTCCCAAGGAACGCGCCGCGTCCTCTCGCGCTTGAATCAAGGCTCGCCCTGCACCTGTGCCGCGCGCAGTTTCGGTCACGAACACCCGTTTCAATTCACCAGTTTCCTGATCCAGACGTTTCATCATGCCGCATCCTATGATCTGACCTGTGCGGTCTCTCGCCAGAACCAGGCACCCGCTCGGCGGTAGATAGTCATCCGACCGCGCCCAAAACTCTGCCAATGCGCTTTTCGGAGCAGCCGGGTCTATTTCAAACCCCATGGCCGTCATGCGTTGAACGATCAACGCATAGTACTGAGACAGGATTCCGTTCAGCTCCTCGTGATCTGGCAGGTCGTCACACATTTCTATCGAGAAGTCGCGCAATGGACAGCACCCTGATATGACCCTGATGCCCCAAAACAAGCCTGGTTCAGGGTCAACAGTCAAGGATCGAGGCCAGCACCCTATGTGTCAGGCGAAAGCCGGAAAACCGCTCCTTGTCCCACGGAAATGAACCAGATCGTTCCGTCCGGTGCTTCGACGATATCCCGAACGCGTTCCGTTTCGGGGCCTTTGATCTGTTCGACTTCTTTCAGGGGGGCACCTGTTAGTCGGGCGATATAGTCGAACTTAAGCGATCCAACGAAAATATCCCCTGCCCATTGCGGCCACAGTTTTCCCGAATAGACCAACAAGCCAGACGGAGCGATGGACGGATCCCAATAGTGACGCGGCTGCTCCATTCCGTCCTTGGCGGTGCCTTCGCCAATACTTTGTCCGGAATAGTGCTTTCCGTATGAAATCACGGGCCATCCATAGTTTAAGCCGGGGCGGATCAAGTTCACTTCGTCGCCACCGCGCGCACCATGTTCCGATGTCCAAAGCTGGCCTTGGGCGTCCAGCCCCGCGCCTTGTGGATTTCGGTGCCCATAGGACCAAATCTCGGGCCGAATATCGGCTTGGCCCACGAACGGGTTATCCGCGGGGACAGAGCCGTCGCGATTGATGCGGACCACCGTACCAATATGGGTCGTCCTGTCTTGCGCCTGAGGACGATCACCGCGATCTCCGATTGTGACGAACAGTGTCCCGTCCGTCGCTTCGACCACCCGCGAGCCGAAATGGCGACCGCCCGAGCCTCCGGGCAGCGCCTCAAAAATCACCCGCAGGTTCGTCAAACGATCTCCACTTTCCGACAAACGAGCCACGGCAAGTGCAGTGCCAGCACCACCCCGCTGTGATTTTGAAAATGTCAGGAAAATTTCACGGCTCTGGTCGAAATCCTTTGGTACCGTGACATCCAGCAACCCGCCCTGCCCGTTCGCAACCACTTTCGGAACGCCGCGCACGGGGTTGGCTTTTCCTTCTGCGACATACAACAACTCACCATCCCGTTCGGTCACGAGAAATGCGCCGTTGGGCAGAATGCCGATGGCCCATGGCGTATCCAGGTCCTCGACCATCGTGTCGACCTGAACATTCCCGGCGGAGGTTTTCAGCGTATCCGCCAAAGCGGAACCCGTGCCGAACATAAAAACAAGAATCGCAAATACCCGAACCGTCATGTTTTTCACCTTGGAACCGCTGTGTTAGCACTAAGAAAACAAATAGGTTTCCTCTCGACAAAAACACGTTTTCGTTAGGACTTTTCTTTTCCGAACAGCTTGCCTAGGGTCGTGACCAGAACGAATACGTTCACAATAGGGAGTAACCATATGAAAAAGCTGCTTACTGCAACTGCAGCATCCGCTCTGCTGGCTGGTCCGGCACTGGCCGAAGACATTTCGCTGGGCGTTCTGTTTGGCTTCACCGGCCCGATTGAATCGCTGGCCCCGGCCATGGGATCGGGTGCCGAGATGGCGATGGCCGAGGTCACTGAATCCGGCAAGCTGCTGGATGGCACCAAAGTAACCGCGTCGCGTGCAGACACTGGCTGTATCGACAATGGTTTGGCCACCTCGAACGGGGAACGCATGATCGCGGATGGCGTTGCTGGCATCATTGGCGGCGATTGCTCGGGCGTGACCGGCGCGATCCTACAGAACGTCGCGATCCCGAACGGCATGGTGATGATTTCGCCGTCGGCGACCTCGCCCGGCCTGTCGACCATGGAAGACAACGGCCTGTTCTTCCGCACCGCCCCGTCGGACGCGCGTGAAGGTCAGGTGATGGCGGACATCCTGAATGACCGTGGCATCAGCTCGATTGCTTTGACCTACACCAACAACGACTACGGCAAGGGTTTGGCAGACGCGATCCAGTCCTCGTTTGAGGCGTCAGGTGGCGAAGTGACCATCGTTGCCGCACACGAAGACGGGAAAGCCGACTACTCGGCCGAAGTGGGCGCTCTGGCCTCGGCCGGTGGCGACATTCTGGTTGTCGCCGGTTATCTCGACCAAGGTGGTCTGGGCATCATCCAGTCGGCGCTGGACAGCGGTGCGTTTGACACATTCGGTCTGCCCGGCGGCATGATCGGTGACTCGCTGCCCAACAATGTTGGCCCCGACCTGAACGGTTCGTTCGGTCAGATCGCCGGTTCGGGTGGTGAAGGTGCTGAGAAGTACTTTGCCATGGCCGAAGCTGCAGGTTTCGACGGTTCGTCGCCTTATTCGCCGGAAAGCTATGACGCGGCTGCGCTGTTCATGCTGGCGATGCAGGCGGCCGGATCCACCAACCCCGCTGACTACGGTGCGAAAATAATGGATGTCGCCAATGCGCCGGGCGAAAAAATCTATCCCGGTGAGCTGGCCAAGGGTCTGGAACTGCTGGCCGCAGGTCAGGACATCGACTATGTCGGCGCGTCCGGCGTTGAGCTGATCGGCCCCGGTGAAAGCGCAGGCTCGTACCGCGAGATCGAAGTGACCGACGGCGAGAACAAGACCGTTAACTTCCGTTGATCGACACGTATAAGTCATAAAAACAAGCAGCCCGGGCCTTGTGTCCGGGCTGTTTCAATGACAAAAGCCCGCACCATTCGTACAGGGATGTGGCAACAACGCCGGAAAACGGCGGCTAGGGGATAAGATGATCGTCGTCGAAGACGTGCACAAGCATTTCGGCGGGTTTCATGCGGTGGACGGGGCATCGCTGGAAATCCAAAAGGGCTCGATCACCGGTCTGATCGGACCGAACGGGGCCGGAAAAACCACTCTGTTCAACGTGATCGCGGGCGTTCTGCCGCCGACCAGCGGGAAGGTCCATATGGATGGTGAGGATATCACCGGCTTGCCCCCGCATGAGCTGTTTCACAAGGGCCTGCTGCGCACCTTCCAGATTGCGCATGAATTCTCTTCGATGTCCTGCCGCGAGAATCTGATGATGGTTCCGGGTGCGCAATCGGGTGAATCGCTTTGGAACACGTGGTTCGGCCGTAAGCGCATCGCCGATGAAGAACGCGCTTTGAAGGCCAAGGCCGATGAGGTGCTGGAGTTCCTGACCATCGAACATCTGGCCGATCACAAGGCCGGTCAGGTCTCGGGCGGGCAGAAGAAACTGCTGGAACTGGGCCGCACCATGATGGTCGACGCCAAGATCGTGTTTCTGGACGAAGTTGGCGCGGGCGTTAACCGCACCCTGCTGATGACCATCGCCGACACGATCCTGCGCCTGAACAAGGAACGCGGCTATACCTTCGTGGTCATCGAGCATGACATGGATTTCATCGGCAAGATCTGCGACCCGGTCATCTGTATGGCCGAGGGCAAGGTGCTGGCCGAAGGCACTCTGGATCAGATCAAGGCCAATGAGCAGGTGATCGAAGCTTATCTGGGCACCGGCCTCAAGAACAAAGACAAGCTGGAGGCGGGCGCATGAGCGACAACCCCTACCAGGACGACAAGGGCAACAAGGACGCCTCGATCACCAATACGCATGGTGTCGGCACCATGACCCCCGCCCATCGCACAAGCGGTGAGACGCACAAGGTCGAAGGCGGCCCCTTCCTGATCGGCGACACCATGACCGGCGGGTATGGCAAGGGTCCAGACATCCTGCACGACTGCACCATCGCCGTGGAAAAGGGTGAGATTGCGGTAATCGTCGGCCCCAATGGCGCGGGCAAATCCACCGCGATGAAAGCCGTGTTCGGCATGCTGGACGTGCGCTCGGGCGCGGTGCGGCTGGATGGTGAGGACATCACCAACCTCAGCCCACAAGATAGGGTGATCCGCGGGATGGGCTTTGTGCCGCAGACCTCGAACATCTTCACGTCGATGACGGTAGAAGAAAACCTTGAGATGGGCGCTTTCATCCGCCGCGACGATATTTCGGGAACGATGGAGCAGGTCTATGACCTATTCCCCATCCTGCGCGACAAGCGCAACCAAGCGGCGGGAGAGCTGTCGGGCGGCCAACGCCAACAAGTCGCCGTTGGCCGCGCGCTGATGACCCAACCTAAGGTGCTGATGCTGGACGAACCGACCGCTGGTGTCTCGCCCATCGTTATGGATGAGCTGTTTGACCGGATCATCGAGGTCTCGCGTACCGGGCTGCCGATCCTGATGGTCGAACAGAACGCCCGTCAAGCGCTGGAGATCGCGGATAAGGGATATGTGCTGGTTCAGGGGCGGAACGCCTATACCGGCACGGGCAAAGAACTGCTGGCCGATCCTGAAGTACGTAAGAGTTTCTTGGGGGGGTGAGGTGAGAACCGTATTGATTGTCGTATTTACCTCTTTTTGCAGTTCAGCATGGGCAGCCCCCTGCATACTGCAAGAAATCTGCACAAACGTGGAGAACTGTGAGGGCGATGAGTTCACGCTTGAACTATTGGGCACACCTCCCGAGCGAATAAAAAGTAGCTTCGGAGATTATTCAGTCGATAGGATCGCCAGAGCAGGCGAGATCACCTCGAAAATTCGCTTGTCCGATGGGCAAGAGTGGACCGCCACTTCACAAAACGATTTGCTGACAGCGTTCCGGGTCGAAGGTGATAAACACGAGTATATGTATGTGACAAAGACTTCGACCACCGAACTATCAGTGACGTTTCTAACCCAACCGCTGCGCTATGCCGACTATACGAAAGCTAACAACGGACGACGCGCATTCTCAGGCAAATGCGAGCAGGAGTTTTAATGGACTTCCTCAACGCCCTTGTGGCGCTCTCCAACTTCGTTCTAGTTCCCGCAATCGCCTATGGCAGCCAGTTGGCGTTGGGCGCTCTTGGGGTGACGCTGATCTATGGAATTCTGCGGTTCTCGAACTTTGCCCATGGCGACACGATGGCCTTTGGCGCGATGATTGCGGTTCTGGTCACGTGGGGCCTGCAGGCCGCTGGGGTCAGTTTCGGACCGCTGCCGACCGCTCTGCTGGCCCTGCCCTTTGCCATTCTGGGATGCATCGTGCTGGTGCTGGTCACCGACCGGTTGGTTTACCGCTTTTACCGCGAACAAAAGGCCAAACCGGTCATTCTGGTGATCGTGTCGATGGGGGTGATGTTCATCATGAACGGCGTTGTGCGCTTCATCATCGGCCCGGATGATCAACGCTTTTCGGACGGCGCGCGGTTCATCGTCTCGGCGCGTGACTTCAAAGCGATGACCGGCCTGCGTGAAGGGCTGGCGATCAAGACCTCTCAGGGTATTACCGTGGTCGTGGCCGTTGTCGCCGTGGTGCTGCTGTTCTGGTTTCTGAACAAAACGCGCACCGGCAAGTCGATGCGGGCATATTCGGACAACGAGGACTTGGCGTTGCTGTCTGGCATCAACCCGGAACGCGTGGTGATGATCACATGGATCATCGTTGCCGCGCTGGCGACCACTGCAGGTGTGCTCTATGGCCTCGACAAAAGCTTCAAGCCCTTCGTCTATTTCCAGCTTCTGCTGCCGATCTTTGCCTCGGCCATCGTGGGTGGCTTGGGCAACCCACTAGGCGCCATCGCGGGTGGCTTCATCATCGCGTTTTCCGAAGTGACCATCACCTATGCGTGGAAAAAGGTACTGACCTATCTGGCCCCTGAAAGTCTGGAGCCTTCTGGATTGGTCCAATTCCTGTCCACCGATTACAAATTCGCCGTCAGCTTTGCCATCCTGCTGATCGTGCTTCTGTTTAAGCCCACGGGCCTGTTCAAGGGGAAAGCGGTATGACCGAGCCCGTCAAAAACACACTGCTTTTTGTGGTCGTTGCCAGCCTGATCCTGCTGTCCGGTTTCACGCAAAGCTGGAACTCGGCCATATTGATCCTGAACATGGGGCTGATCTCGGCCATCATGGCGATCGGGGTAAACCTGCAATGGGGATTTGCCGGTCTTTTCAACGTCGGCGTCATGGGGTTTGTGGCCTTGGGCGGGTTGGCGGTTGTTCTGGTCTCGACACCACCGACACCCGGTGCGTGGGTCGCAGGTGGGTATGGGGTCATACTGTCGCTGGTGCTGGGTGCCGCGACCGTGGTTGCGGCCGTCGTGACCGCCCGGAAATTACCAAAAGGTCGGGTTCAGACACTGACGATTGTGGCCATACTCATTGTGGGGTTTTTTATCTACCGCGCGGTATTTGACCCCAATGTCGCAGCGATCGAGGCGATCGACCCGGCCGTAGCGGGTAACATCGGCGGCTTGAACCTGCCGGTCCTGATCGCGTGGCCTGCTGGCGGTCTTCTGGCAGCCGGGGCAGCCTGGTTGATCGGAAAAACTGCACTGGGGTTGCGATCCGATTATCTTGCCATCGCGACCTTGGGGATTGCCGAAATCGTCATCGCCGTCATGAAAAACGAGGATTGGCTGGCCCGCGGCGTCAAGAATGTCTACGGCATTCCGCGCCCGGCACCTGTGGTGGGATATGAGGTCGAATTGCAAGCAGATCCCGGTTTCATCGCTCGCGCCGAATGGCTGGGTCTTGATCCCGTTACTGCCTCGACGCTTTCGGTCAAGCTGGGCTATTCGCTGCTGTTCACCATAGTGCTGCTAGTGCTGCTATGGATGGCGCAGATGGCGCTGAAAAGCCCATGGGGCCGCATGATGCGCGCCATTCGCGACAATGAAGTCGCGGCCGAAGCGATGGGCAAGGACGTCACGCGCCGGCACCTGCAAATCTTTGTTCTTGGCTCTGCAATCTGTGGCATCGCTGGCGCAATGATGACCACCCTGGACGGGCAGCTGACACCGGGCACCTACAACCCGCTGCGTTTTACCTTCCTTGTGTGGGTCATGGTGATCGTCGGCGGTTCGGGTAACAATTTCGGAGCGGTTTTGGGCGCGTTCTTGATCTGGTTCCTGTGGGTTCAGGTGGAACCCATTGGTCTTTGGCTGATGAACCTGATCACGTCCGGAATGCCAGAAGGAAGTGCGCTGAAAGCCCACTTGATCGAAAGTGCCGCGCATATGCGCCTGTTCACTATGGGGCTGATATTGCTGATCGTTCTCAGGTTCAGCCCCCGTGGCCTCATTCCGGAAAAATGATCACTTCATCTTGAGAGGCACTACAATCACGCCCGATTTCGGGCGTGATTTCTTGATTTACCCGCCTCTCCCGTCTAGAGCACGTTACACACCATGCGGCCCCAGGAAAATTTCCGGTGTTTACCGGAATTTAGACAAACCGCTTGAGACTGCGACCAAACACTCACAATAAAGAGTTCACATGATTATGACACTAGCCAAACCAATCCTTTTTCTGACGCTGATCGCTGGGCTGACAGGGTGTGTTCCAAGCCCAGAAGATTTTGAAACCACCCCGGTGAAAATCCAGACGCCCGAAGGTGAAATCACCTGTCAGCTTTATCGCCAGGATCGCGTGAACTGGGACCGGGCCATTGATTTCCCCGCGACCAAGCTGACGGTTCCTCAGGCCGATGCCTATTGCAAGCAGGAAGGCCAGCGCCGACTGAAAGGGTGACCCTTCGGCCGGGAAAGCAGCCTGTTTTCCCGGTTTTACCTGCTTTTGAATAAACCCCCAAGAATTCCGCGGACAATACGCCGGCCAGTGGTTCCTTTCAGCTCTTTGATGACAGCTTCACTCATGGCGGTCGCGAACGTGTCTTTCTTGCGCGATACTCGGGAAGATGAGCGTCCAACACGACTGCCTGAATATCTGCGGGCTGTTGCGAACTCTCGCTCGGCTACGGACTTGGTTTCGATCTCTTCCTCGGCCTGTTGAGCCGCCTCAGCAGCGGCATCCGCCCGTGACTGCAAAATCTCGAACGCCGACTTTCGGTCTTTCAAGTCGCGGTATTTCTGTTGCATGGGCGAAGCATCAATGAGCGTTTGCCGCTCGGCTGAGGTAATCGGCCCAAGGTGAGTCCCTGGCGGGCGGATCAGCGTGCGCTCGACAATTCCGGGCACACCCTTTTTTTGCAGCATCGAGGTGACAGCTTCGCCGACGCCGACTTCACGAATTGCTGCCTCGGTGTCGAAGGCGGGGTTTTCTCGATATGTCTCTGCGGCCAGACGCAGATTTTTCCGATCCCGTGCAGTGAACGCACGCAGCGCATGTTGAACGCGGTTTCCAAGCTGCCCAAGAATATCCTCGGGGATGTCAGCAGGGTTCTGCGAGATGAAATACACTCCCACACCTTTGGATCTGATCAGGCGTGCGACTTGCTCGACCTTGTCGACAAGGATCTTTGGCGCGTCTTCAAACAGCAGATGCGCTTCGTCGAAAAAGAACACCAGCTTAGGCTTTTCGGGGTCGCCGACCTCGGGCAGTTCCTCGAACAACTCGCTGAGCAGCCACAGAAGGAATGTCGCATAAAGGCGGGGCGACCCCATCAGCTTGTCCGACGCCAGAATGTTGACCATCCCCTGCCCCTGTGCGTCGGTGCGCATTAAATCCGCCAACTCGAGCGCTGGTTCTCCAAACAGATTGGTCCCGCCCTGATTTTCAAGCACCAAGAGGCGTCGCTGAATAGCTCCGATCGATGCCGTCGAGACATTTCCGAACCGAAGTGACAGTTGCGACCGGTTCTCGCCGATCCAAACAAGCAACGACTGCAGGTCCTTCAGGTCCAAAAGGGGCATTCCTTCATCGTCTGCCACTCGGAAAGCTATATTCAGGATGCCTTCCTGCGCCTCACTCAGATCCATCAGGCGGGACAAAAGCAGCGGGCCCATTTCGGTCACTGTTGTACGGACCGGATGGCCCTGCTCGCCGAACAAATCCCAAAAGGTAACCGGGCAAGCGCCGTAGACGTAATCCGTAAACCCAATACGCTCGGCGCGTTCCTGAAAAGCCCGGTGAAGCTTATGAGTTTCGCTTCCCGCCTTGGCCAACCCGGACAAATCCCCTTTGACGTCGGATAGGAAAACGGGAACGCAGGCTTGCGAAAATCCCTCGGCCAAAATCTGCAACGTCACTGTTTTGCCAGTTCCCGTCGCTCCGGCGATCAGGCCGTGCCGGTTGGCGTATTTCAATGCAAGGGCCTGCGGCTGCCCATAATCCTCACCACCACCGCCCAAGAAGATACTGTTTTCCATAGATTTTCAGCCTTGATTTGCACCGATCTGTCCTCACCATACAAATTTAACATTTGCCTGCGATAGTCTAATCGCTGCCTTCGCGTTTAAGCGCGTGGGCGGCAATCTTCCTCCCTGTCGACTGGCCGCGCCTTATGGCGCGGCTTTTTTGGACAAATCACGCTTTTGAGATTAAAATTTCAGGTTAGCAGTTGACCGTTGCGCTCCCCTTTCGTAACGTCTGCGCATAACTAAGTCGGCCAGTCCGACGGGGAGAAAATTCTATGAAAGGGAGCCGCTCCACCGGCTCCCTTTCTACATCTGGTGCTGGTTTCACGATATCGTACAAACCGGCAAAAATCCGACCAGATTGTCGGCTTGGTCCACCTTAGCGACTGACACTGCCGATCAGGGATGGTAGACGAGAAAAAAAGATCAATCACCTGACCGAGGCATTCATGATCAAGAACACTCTATCTTATAGCTTGCTTGCGACCGCACTCTGGTGCGGTGCTACTTTTGCACAGGAAGCCGCGCAAGACAGCGAAACGCCACAAACACAGGTCGGAAGCGATCTGGACCTGGGCGAAGCCGGCCCGCGCGTGGGCGAGCAATATGTCAAGGAACAATCCGGCGACTGGGATATCACTTGCCTGAAGACAGAAAACGGAGACGATCCCTGCTTGATGCGTCAGGTTCTGAACGGTCAAGAAGGGCAGCCCATTGCGGATATCACGGTCACCAAACTGCCCGAAGGTTCCGCCGCGATTGCCGGCGCAACCGTTCTTGTCCCTCTGGAAGTTCTTCTGCAGGCGCAGATTGCGCTATCAATAGATGGTGCCCCAGGCCGCCGCTATAATTACCACCACTGCAACCCTGTGGGTTGTCTGGCGCAGCTAGGGTTCACGCAAGGCGATGTCGACGCGATGAAAGCCGGAAGCAAGGCCGTGCTCTCGCTGGTATCTGTGGTAGCGCCGACGCAGTTGTTGGAACTAGAAGTTTCTCTGGCCGGGTTCACTGCCGGATTTGACGGACTGCAAGCGCAGCAGAATTGATACCCGATACAAAAAAGAGGCGGCTTTTCAGATCAGCCGCCTCGAATGTTTAGTGCCTTAGACCTGCTTCAATGCCAGCACAGCGTTCAGACCGCCGAATGCAAACGCATTGCTGAGCGCGACATCAACCTTAGATTCTCGCGCCTCGTTTGGGACTACGTCCAGTGCGCATTCAGGATCGGGTTCTTCGTAGCCGATAGTCGGAGCAATGACGCCGTCGCGCAGCGCCATTATACAGGCCAACAACTCAACCGCACCGGTTCCGCCGATCAAATGGCCATGCATGGACTTGGTGGATGAGATCATCAGATCATCCGCATGCGGGCCGAATACATCCGCAACCGCTGCGCATTCTGTTTTGTCATTGGCCGCTGTTCCGGTGCCGTGGGCGTTGATATATCCCACTTGATCCGCATTGATACCCGCATCGGACAAAGCACCCGAAATCGCACGTGCAGCCCCTTGTTTACTGGGCATGACGATATCGGCCGCATCCGAGGTCATGGCAAAACCGACCACTTCGCACAGGATGTCAGCGTCGCGCGCACGTGCGTGTTCGTATTCTTCAAAGACAAAGACGCCCGCGCCTTCGCCTTGGACCATTCCGTTTCGGTTGGCACTAAAAGGACGGCAGGCATCTTTGGACATCACCCGCAGCCCTTCCCATGCCTTGACCCCGCCAAAGCACAGCATGGATTCCGCGCCACCGGTCAACATCGCCGGGGCCGCTCCGCTGCGGACCATCTGAAACGCCAACGCCATTGCATGGTTGGACGATGCACAGGCTGTCGATACGGTAAAGCTGGGCCCCTTGAGGTTATGCTCCATCGAAACATGGCTGGCTGCCGCGTTGTTCATCAACTTGGGCACGACGAATGGATGAACCCGGTTCTTACCATCCTCATAGACCGAGCGGTAATTGTCATCCCAAGTCGATACACCGCCCCCAGCGGTTCCCAGAACAACGCCTGAACGCGCGGCCAAGTCGCCGTGGAACTCGATGCCAGACTGTTCGATCGCCTCTTTCGCAGCAGTCAGAGTGAATTGCGTGAACCTGTCATACAGGCTCATTTGTTGACGGTTAAAACGGCCCTCGGCCTCGAACCCGCGGACTTGACCGCCAATTTTGATGGCCAGCCGTTCGACGTCACGAAACTCGAGGTCCGAAATGCCGCAACGCCCTTCGCGCATCGCCTCAAGCGTCGCGGGAACGGAATGGCCTAACGAGTTGATCGTTCCGGCCCCGGTAATAACAACGCGTTTCATGATCCTGTGTCAGACCTTTTCCGACACGAGTTTTTCAATGCCCGCAATGATTGCCGCCACGTTCGAGATGTCAAAATCGCTGGCCGACGGTTCGTTCGCATTGAACGGGACCGAGATGTCAAACTCTTCCTCGATGGCGAAAATGCTCTCGACCAGTCCAAGGCTGTCGATTCCCAGATCCTCGAGCGTACTATCGGGCGTCACATCCGAAGGTTCCAGCACGGCCTGCTCGGCGATGATGGCGATGACGCGGTCGGTGATGCTCATGTCGATCCTCTGATTATCACATTGAGGATGATTTAATCGCTCGGCGACTGTTTGAAAACAGCCTTTTTCAGCGCCTCGACGTCACGCGCCATGCGCGGCAAACGCCGTTGAGCTTTGTATACGTCCGTATGAGTTTCCATCTTGATACCCGGATACCCCATGATCACACGGCCTGCTGGTACGTTGGACAAGATTTTTGTACCGCCGCCCGAAATCACCCCGTCACCGATAAATATGTTGTCGGCAACGCCGGTCTGACCGCCCAGAACAACATTATTTCCAATATCAACCGATCCAGATACGCCGGTCTGACCGCACAGAAGGCAATCGCGACCAACCCGCGTATTGTGGCCGACATGCACAAGGTTATCCAGTTTTGAGCCATCGCCGATCCGGGTGTTCCGGATTGTGCCATTGTCCACGGTGCAATTCGCTCCGACCTCGACATCATCCCCAATCTCGACGGCACCAAGCGAGTGGATGCGCAGCCAGCTTTGCGCGCGCGCATCGCCCTTGTCGCCCATAGTCTTGCGTACGTTTTCGACGTCCGAGACCTCGGGGGTCACAAAGCTGAACCCGTCCCCGCCAATCCGTGCGCCTGGTTGCGCGATAAAACGGTCCCCAATGACAGCACGGGCCCCTATGCTGACCATCTCGCGCAGCAAGGCGTTTTTGCCGAGAACAGCGTCCATACCAACGACGCAATGGCTGCCAATCACTGAACCATCGCCGATCTTCGCACGCGCTCCGATCACTGCGAGAGGGCCAACCGATACATCTTCCCCTAGCTCTGCCGACGGGTCGACAACGGCTGAGGGGTGAATGCCCGGTTCAATCCCCTGCCCGCGATCCAACATCGCAGTAATACCAGCCATGGCCATACGAGGGCGTGGAACAAAGATCGCGGCGGACAATCCCAAAGCCTGCCAATCGGCCCCTTCCCACAACACCGCCGAACGGGCCGCTCCGCCACCAAGTGCCTCGGCATATTTGGGTGACATTGCCATTGCCAGATCATTCGGGCCCGCATCTGCGGGTTCCGCGGCGCGTTGGATCGTCAGCGATGTGTCGCCCTCGCAGGTCGCGCTCAAAGCGTCGGAAATCTGCTGGATGGTATAGTGCATGTCGGGTTCCCCGGATTAAGGATAACCCGGTGATTACCCCTGAACGTCCGGCAGGGCTACCCCTGCTTTCTGCAGAGCCTCCCAGATTTTCTGATCGCGGCCGTAAACGTCACGGCGATACTGCACATCCCCTTTCGGGCCGATATAGGCCGTCCGGTAAATCAAATGAACCGGCACGTGCTGTTTGAGCGGAACGGTTGTTTCCTTACCGGTGGACAAAACACGTTGAAAAAATGCTTTGGGATCTTCTTCCTGCTTGGCCAGCAACGCATAGGCAAACTCGAACGGTTGGGCCAGCCGGATGCACCCATGCGAGAACGCGCGCGTTTCCCGGGCAAACAGGCTTTTCTGCGGCGTATCATGAAGGTAGATGTTGTACTGGTTGGGGAACATGAACTTCACCAACCCCAACGCATTGCTTTGGCTGGGGGGTTGACGCATCGCGAATGGGAAGTTCCGTGCCGTGTATTGCGAAAAATCAACTGCACCACGATCGACCTGACGACCACTGCGATCTGTAATGTGGATATGATTAACTGCATTCGGGTTGGATTGCAGTTGCGGTAAATATTCCTTGGTGATGATCGAGCGCGGCACATACCAGCTGGGATTGATCACCATATGCTCCATCTCATCCGAGAATTCTGGGCTCCGACGATCGTGAACATTTTTGCCAATAACAGCGCGGGTTTCAAAGGTTACCAGCCCACCATCCACAATTTTGGCGGAAAAATCCGCCTGATTTACCAGGATATGACGCTGTCCCCTCTCGCGGGGCAACCAGCGTTCGCGTTCGAGCGCAACATATACGGATTTCAGACGGTCTGACGCGCTTCGGTTCAACTCAGTGATCGTGCCCTGCCCGGCCACCCCATCCGACGCGAGACCATGCGCGGTTTGGAAAGCCTTCACTGCTGCAAGTAGTTCTTTGTCAAACTTGGGGCTTGCCGACGGTTTCATATACCCCATCGTGATCAGCCGATTGCGCAGCTTGATGACGTTTGGCCCGGTGTCACCGAATTCCAACTTGTCGATGGGCACACCAGCGCCCCATCCGCCCTGATCCACCAATGTCTGCAGGGCTAGCTTTTGCTTCATCAATGCGCGGTATTGCGCAGTCTGGGGCGGCAAACCGTCTATATAGGACGCACCGCCAGCAATGACGCCGCGCAAGTGATCCTTGGTTGATCTTCTCTGGACTTTACGCACCAGACCGTCGTCAATTTCGGAAGGGCGCAACGCCCCCGAGTACATGTCATTTGCATAGCGAACAAAAGCACGGGTCAACGAGATCTCGATTGCGCCGATTTCGCGCAGAGAACGAGCATTTTCCATTTTGGCCATAAGGCCCTGCGCGCCATATTTGTCTTCCGGCAACCCGTGTAAATGTACCGAAGTCAATGCCCGCATTAAATGCGCGCGGCGCGTTTGGTGTTCTTTCGACGTCCCTGTCCAGATTGGCGCGAACCCGGTTTCTCGATAGAAGTCCGCAATACCAGATCCCGCAGGTGCAAACTCGGCAACGGCCATTTGAAAGCTGGTCGCAGGCGCACGTTCCGCATGCGCAAAGCTGACAGATGCGGTCACACAAGCCGCGACTACAAAACCGGTATAAGCACGAAAAAACGTTCGCATGGGATGACCTTGACTAAACAATGACTTATGCGTCGCACTGGACGCGTTCAGACAATATGGTTTTCCTCATAACCTTATGTCCATTCACAAATACCTCAATTTGACGCTTCTTTATCCGCGTGATGCGCGTTTGCATCGGACACCCAAAAACCGAAGTAACCTGCCCTAAGTTTAAACAGAAAAGCGTCATCTGCGCAAAAAACTGCCGAAAATTCCCCCTTGAAAAGATGAATATGAAAGACTTCTTGGCGCTCTTCCGCGACTGTGCCATAAATTCGCCACCTGGGATGGGAAAAAATTAAGAACGCGCGCGTAACATCGTGTGCAGGCAGGAACAGTACGGGACGAAACATAAAATGACTACGAGCAGTTCCTCGGGCATGACCCGGCGGGCCCTATTGGGCGCATTTGCGGCAACAGCAGTGGTTGCAGCACCGACATATTCAAACGCAGCAGGTTTCCTCCGCGGTGGCGGCGATATTCGTCGTATCCGTATGTATTCCGGTCGCACAGGCGAGCGGATCGATATGATATATTGGGTTGATGGCAAGTACATCAAGGACGCTGTCAAAGAAGTGAACCACTTCATGCGTGACTGGCGGACGGACCAAGTCAAAGACATGGACCTGCGCACTATCGACATCATGGCCGCTTCGCATAATCTGCTGGACGCAAACGAACCTTATATGCTGCTGTCGGGATACCGGTCGCCACAGACAAATGCTATGCTGCGGTCTCGCTCGCGTCGCGTGGCAAAGAACTCCCTTCACATGAAAGGCCAGGCTGCAGATTTGCGTCTTGCTTCTCGGTCGGTTTCGCAGATGGCGAAGGCTGCGATTTCATGCCGTGCGGGCGGTGTCGGTAAATACTACCGTTCGAACTTTGTTCATATGGATTGCGGCGAGGTCAGGTCCTGGGGCGGTTGATACCTGCTAAAGACCATGTCTTCTCTAGCTGGCAGGCGCGATTCTTTCGCGCCTTTGTCTTTGCCGGGTCATCCAACCGAGATACCGACCAAGTGTTTGGCCTGAATTGTTCTGGTTGACGTAAAATCGGCCCCGTTGCGCCTTTTTCGACGCTACAAACAAGTTACTTGCCGATGATTCAGCGCGGGGGTGCTGTCATCTGCACATCGAAAACCGGCCACACCTCGCAAAAGGTTTCGACAAAAAAACGGCCGCAATTTCTTGCGACCGTTCGGAATTCGGAGTTCGAAACGATTAACGCTTCGAGAACTGGAACGAACGACGCGCTTTGCGCTTACCGTATTTCTTACGTTCCACAACGCGGCTGTCGCGGGTCAGGAAGCCAGCGGCTTTCAGAGCGCCACGCAGGCTGGGATCGTACAGCTGCAGTGCCTTCGAGATGCCGTGCTTGACCGCACCGGCCTGACCGGTCAGGCCACCGCCTTTGACGGTTGCAACAACGTCGAACTCACCTTCTACACCGGCAACCTGGAACGGCTGGCGCAGGATCAGCTGCAGAACGGGACGCGCGAAGTACTTGTCCTGGTCTTTGCCGTTCACGGTGACCTTACCGGAACCCGGCTTGATCCAAACGCGGGCAACAGCGTCTTTACGCTTGCCGGTGGCGTAGGAGCGGCCCAGCTCGTCACGCACGGGTTCACGCACGATGACTTCTTCGGCTACGGTTTCAACGCCTGCGACGGCGCTCAGCTCTTCGAGAGTATTGATCTGATCAGCCATCGGTCATTAGCTCCGGGTGTTTTTCTTGTTCATGGACTTCACGTCCAGAACTTCGGGCGCTTGCGCCTCATGGGGATGCTCGGCACCGGCGTAAACGCGCAGGTTGGTCATCTGCTGGCGTGCCAGACGGTTGCCCGGCAGCATACGCTTGACCGCCTGGGTCACGACGCGCTCGGGGTGTGCACCTTCCAGGATTTGCTGTTTGGTGCGCGACTTGATGCCGCCCGGGTGGCCAGTGTGCCAGTAGAAGTTCTCTTCGCGCTTCTTGCCGGTCATCTGGATTTTGTCAGCGTTGATCACGATGACATTGTCGCCCATGTCCATGTTCGGGGTGAACGACGCTTTGTGCTTGCCACGCAGGCGCATGGCGACGATCGAGGCAAGACGGCCCAGAACAACGCCCTCAGCGTCGATCAGGATCCATTTCTTGTCGATGTCTGCAGGTGTTGCAGAAAAGGTTTTCATGGCAGGATAGTCCTGTTTGATGTGAAAGACCGCCCCAAGTCAGAGCGGTCCGAATTCGATGGAGCGTATGTAGAGGGGAGTGTGGCGCAGGTCAACAACAGCAATGTCTTTTAAATCAAGCAATAACAGAGACTTATAAAATAGGTATTATTTTACCCCAATCTAAACGCTGATTTGCTCGGGCGGATTGTCTAGTAGGTTGCGCAGGCGTTGCATTGCGTCCTCGAACCTTTCCAATGAGACATGGCCGTTCATTGCAATACGCACTGCGTTCGGCGCACGACCATCCCGTAAAGCAAATTCATCAGCCGAACGCAGTTGGATGCCTTCCCGCTCCGCCGCACGACTGAACGCTGCGGCGCGCCAACCGGAGGGCAGGTTTAGCCAGACAAAAGGCACGTCCGGTGCCCAATTCAGGTCAAACCCTCCCAAAGCATTCACAGTCACGCGAACATATTCACCCATTTTCAGTCGAACATCGCGTGCAATGCGCCGCGTGCGGGGGTCGGACAACATTAACCGAGTTAACTCGGCAAGCGGCTGCGCAAGACCGAAATAACCGTATTCAGCCGACCGACGCAGATCTACACTTCGTTCGCGCGGCGCAATAGCGAAACCAACACGCAGCGCGGGCGTCAGCGTCTTGGAGATGGAGGACACGTGCCACCCCCGCTCTGGTGCAAGAGCGCGATAGCTGGGTTCACGCGCTTCGCCCATTCGGTAGCAATCATCCTCGATGATTTGTAGATCAAAGCGTCGCGCGACTTCGACAACCTCTTTCCTTCGCTCAAGTGGCGTATGCGCGCCGGTGGGATTTTGCACTTCAGGAGACACGCAAACAGCCTGGGCAGGGTTCTGGCGCAGAACGTGCTCCATTGCGCTGGGGTCGATTCCCCACTTGTCCATCTTTACGCCGACCACTTCAGAGCGCATGAGTTCCCCGGCTCTGCGGAATCCCGCGTAAGACAAGTCTTCCACCAAAACGATGGGCTTGGGTCCTCGCAGGATGGTTTGGAAGACAAGGCAAAGGCCGTTCTGCCCCCCGTGCGTAAGTACAATGTCATCATGGGACAATGCGCCCAAGGGCAGATCTGACAACCACTCGACCACCGCCTGACGCATGGGTTTGTAAGCATCTCGGGTGGGATAGTTCAGAAACAATCCCGGATCCGCATGCGAAACTTTTTGCAAGCACTCGCGGATCAGGGCCACTTGCCCCACATCGGCTAAGCGTGGGCTGAACAGGCTGACATTTGCGCTATACTTGTCCTCGCGCAAATGCAGTTGCCGTGCCCAAACGTCGTCCAGTATCGGCGATTTTGGAGGGGCAACAAATGTACCACGCCCCACCTCGGCATGCAGCAACCCCTCATCGGTCAGAATAGTATAGGCGCGCGCCACAGTGCCCGGTGTGATTTGTAACCGATACGCCAGCTCCCTTACCGGAGGCAACTTGGCTCCGACTTCCAGTAAATTGTTATCAATAGCTTTTCGAATTGTATCGACCACCAGAGTATACTTGGGGCCCTTGGATTTCGGCAGTGATTCCGGCCAAATTGTATCCATTACAATTCTTCCTTTGATTTTAACACAATGTGGAATGTATCAATCACACATACCGAACATATTACGTTTGTGTCAATACAATTTGAAAGGATACCCAAGATGACACGCGCAATGCACACCCCCGCCCTTTTGTTGCTGAACGACAGCCCTCGGCTGCCGCTGATCGCATCGCTGGCCGTGCAGTTTGCGGCGACTGTCACCAAGTGGGAGCGACAGCGCCGCAGCAGGGTAAATTTGTCAAAGCTGGATGATCGGTTGCTGCGTGATGTCGGGTTGACCCGCTATCAGGCCGACCGCGAAATCAATCGCCCGTTCTGGCACGGGTAACAAATCCCCAGTCCCATTTGGGACCTCTTCCTTGGCCGGGCTTGACCCGGCCATTTTTTATCCGAATGCTGCTGCAGCCGAGCCTTCTGGGGGCAGAGAATAAGTCATTGTCGCACGGGCCACAGGTTTATCTGAGCCCTCTGAAAACATCAGCACATCACCAACGGCCAAAGTTTTTCCAAGTTTCAGCAAGGTGCAATGTGCGATCATGTCCCGCGCTCCATCTGGTTTGCGCATAAAATCCATCGAGCAACCTGTCGTAACAGCCAGAGACTGTCGGCCTTTGCGTGCAAGAATAATCGCGTAAACGCAGACATCCGCCAGACCGAACATCGACGGACCCGACACAGTTCCCCCCGGCCGCAAATGACGGTCTTCAACAACCAGCCGCATGGTGATTTTGTCTTCGGTCAGATCTTCGACTACGAAATCGCGATGAACTTGCGGAAAGATCTGATGCATGTAGTCGCTTAACTCTTCCCGGTTCAGAACCAATGACATACTTCCCCTCCTCGATTTGCCGACCTAGAGTTGGCCCCACATCAGATCGGAGGGCAAGATGGGAATTCTGGAACGTCGCGACACGGGTGCGGTTGCAAGGTTGAAAATGAACGCACCAGAGCGGCTTAATGCCCTGAGCGACGAAATGCTGACCGCCTTGCAGGTTGAGTTCGACACGTTGCGCGAAGACCAGACGATCCGCGCTGTGATCCTGTCGGGCGAAGGCAAAGCGTTCTGCGCAGGGCATGACCTAAAACAAATGACTGACGGTCGTCAGAGCGAAGACGGAGGCAAAGCGTATTTCCAGGATCTTTTTGCCAGATGCGCGCGAATGATGTTGTCGATCCTGTCCCTACCCCAACCCGTCATTGCGCAGGTTCATGGTATTGCGACCGCGGCCGGGTGCCAATTAGTGGCCACCTGCGATCTTGCCGTCGCCGCCGAAGGTACAAGGTTTGGCGTAAATGGGGTAAATATCGGGTTGTTCTGCTCAACGCCGATGGTGGCGCTCAGTCGCAATATTCCGCGAAAGCAGGCGTTTGAAATGCTGACGACAGGCGATTTCATATCCGCTGAGCGCGCAACAGAGCTTGGGCTGGTCAACCGCGTCGTCCCTGAAATGCTGCTTGAACACGAAAGTCAGGCACTGGCGGAAAAGTTGGCAGACAAGCTTGGGTCGGCGGTCAAGATCGGCAAACAAGCTTTTTACCAGCAACTCGATATGCCAATCGAAAAAGCCTATGACTATGCCGGTGAGGTAATGGCGCAGAATATGCTGCATCGGGATACCGAGGAAGGAATATCAGCATTTATCGAAAAAAGACCGCCAAATTGGCAGCAATAACGCAAATGTTCTTAAGTATTTTATACACTGTTCGCATTTTTGGACTTTTCAAAAGGGCAACACTGTGGCAATGCTGAGACAAGGCTAAGGCCGAATTACGTATTTTGGGTCGCCGTAGGCGGAAGGTCCCTCCGAGCTGGTCTCTCTCACCAGCGTTGACATTCCCGCAGCGGCGACCCCAAAATTTCCCAGAAAATGTAAGAGCTCCGCCCCATGAGGGTTTGCGTTGCTTTGTGCTGTGCCCTATGTGGCAGCGCATGACACAGAAATTGCATATCGTGGGCGGCGGCATGGCCGGGTCCGAGGCGGCCTGGCAGGCTGCGGAAATGGGCGTTGACGTGGTGATCCATGAAATGCGACCCAAAGTGGGCACCTTTGCGCATCAGACTGGAAATCTGGCCGAAATGGTGTGTTCGAACTCGTTCCGGTCCGACGATGATGAGCAGAACGCTGTGGGTCTGTTGCATTGGGAAATGCGGGCAGCCAACGGATTGATCATGACAACCGCAGACACTCATCGCTTGCCTGCGGGCGGAGCGTTGGCCGTGGACCGCGACCCTTTTGCCGAGTCTGTCACAGACAAGCTGCACGCCCATCCACGTGTCGAAGTGACCGGAGAAGAAGTTACTGCCCTGCCCGATGACGGCCACTGGATCATTGCAACCGGTCCACTGACCTCGGCCGCGCTTGGCGAGTCGATCCGTTCTGAGACAGGGGCCGAGTCACTGGCGTTTTTCGATGCAATTGCGCCTATCGTCTACGCAGACAGTATCGACATGAGCAAAGCCTGGATGCAGTCACGATATGACAAGGGCGAGACCGAGGAAGAGCGGACCGCATATCTCAATTGCCCCATGGACCGAGACCAGTACGAGGCATTCATCGACGCTCTGCTGGCTGCCGATAAGACCGAATTCCACGAGGGCGAAACGGCGGGCTATTTCGATGGATGTCTGCCGATCGAAGTCATGTCTGAGCGTGGCCGGGAAACGCTGCGCCATGGCCCGATGAAGCCGGTCGGTCTCACCAACCCGCATCAGCCCGAGGTCAAGCCGCATGCGGTTGTACAATTGCGTCGGGACAATGCGCTGGGGACGTTGTTTAACATCGTCGGCTTCCAGACCAAGATGAAATACGGCGCGCAAACGGACGTCTTTCGGATGATCCCCGGGCTTGAGAATGCCAGTTTTGCCCGTCTGGGCGGCATTCATCGCAACACGTTCATCAACTCCCCAACCCTTTTGGATGAGCAGATGTGTTTGAAATCACGTCCCAATATCCGGTTTGCGGGGCAGATCACCGGTGTCGAAGGTTATGTCGAAAGTGCAGCCATGGGGTTGTTGGCAGGAAGGCTCGCCGCAGCCGAGATGCTGGGTCGCACCCTTCCGGACGTTCCGCAGGACAGCGCCATGGGGGCCTTGATCCACCACATCACAGGTGGGGCCGAGGCCAAGACGTTTCAGCCTATGAACGTGAACTTCGGCCTGTTCCGTCCTGTCGACGGTCTTAAGGGCGGACGTCGGGGGCGCAAAGATCGCTACAAGGCTTATACGGATCGCGCCAAGGCGGCTTGGACTGACTGGCTCACCCAATGCTGACTGGACGTGTGACGCTGAACAAGCCTAACATGGTGATATGAGCGATGATTATCTAAAGGACGTCTATGGCCTCGACACGCCCGAGGCCACGCGCGATCACTATCAGAAATGGGCCTCATCCTATGATTCAGAAGTCGAGGCGCACGGGTATGCAACCCCCGGCCGCGTGGCCGAGGCGCTCTGGTCCAAGCTTCCCGAACCTCAGACGCCAATTCTGGATTATGGATGTGGAACTGGCCTGTCTGGCGAGGCCCTGAACGCTGTCGGATTTCAGGTGATTGACGGCATCGACCCAACGCCGAAAATGCTAGAAGGCGCAAAGGCCAAAGGCGTTTACCGAACCCTAAGCACTTTTGATATCGCGGATCCAAACCCGTTGAAAGTCGGAGGCTACAAAGCCATCGCGGCAATCGGTGTAATAAGTGTAGGCGCCGCGCCGCCCGAGACGTTTGATATGCTGATGAATGCTTTGCCCACAGGCGGTCTACTCGCATTCTCCTTTAATGATCATACGCTTGAGGATCACACCTATACCTGCCGTCTGAACGATTGGCTTGATATGGGGGCCGCTCGGCTGCTATTGCGCGAATATGGTCCGCACCTTCCTGGAATGGACCTTAAATCCGACGTCTACATTGTTGAAAAAGCGTGACATTCACAACCAGGTTTGCACCTTCTCCGACCGGCCCATTACATCTTGGGCATGCCTATTCGGCACTGCTGGCCAGCGATATGGCTACGGATCAGCAAGGCGTATTCCTGTTGCGGATCGAAGATATCGACCGATCCCGCTCTAGAACGCATTGGGAAGATCAGATTTATGATGATCTTGAGTGGCTTGGATTAAGCTGGCCAAGCCCGGTTCTGCGTCAGAGCGAACGCCTGCACGTATATGAAGCAGCACTTGAGGACCTCTGGTCGCAAGGCCTGCTGTATCCTTGCACATGTAACCGCAGGGATATCGCCGCAGCCGCCAGCGCACCGCAGGAGGGTGCTCCTCTCTTAGGGCCGGACGGGCTTATCTATCCCGGAACCTGTCGTAACGCAGCCATTCGGACGGGTGCTATACCTCGAAACGTTCCTCTGCGATTGGATATGGAACAAGCCGGTCGGGTCGTCCCCCCCGAAATCGAGATGAGTTTCCTGGAAACCGGCTTTGGACTGAACCGTGAAACCGGGCAAATTTCATTCAGCCGGGCAGATTTGGTTAATACGATTGGAGATGTCGTTCTCTCGCGCCGAGATATGGGTACGTCTTATCACCTATCGGTGGTTCTGGATGATGCCGAACAGGGAGTAACGCGGGTCGTGCGTGGGCGCGATCTGTTCGAGGCAACTCGAATCCATATTCTTCTACAAATGCTTCTGGGGCTGCCGCGCCCCTCTTATCACCACCACAGCCTGATCCGTGACGATATCGGTAAAAGACTGGCCAAGCGGGATGATGCCCGCGCTATTTCCAAATACCGGGCTGATGGAGCCAGCCCGGAAGACATTCGTGAGATGGTGGGCCTACGCCATCGGTGACATCAGCTCGACCTCGTCACCGTCACGAACTGCAGTGTAAAAACAGCTGCGCCTGTTCGTGTGGCAGGCCGGTCCCGTTTGTCGCACGACGACCAGCAGGCAATCCCGATCACAGTCGACGCGAAAATCAACCAACTCCTGCACATGGCCTGAGCTTTCGCCCTTGATCCAGAAGGATTGCCGGGATCGAGACCAATAAGTTACGCGCCCGGAGGACAGCGTTTTTTCAACCGCCTGCATGTTCATCCAGGCCATCATCAACACCTCGCCCGAGTTTTCGTCCTGGGCAATGGCGGGGATTAAACCGGCCTCGTTGTATTTTAAGGTGGAAGGGTCGAAGGCGACTGTTCCTGTCATGGTAAAAACCTTTTGCATCCCGATGGATGCTGACTATGTATGGGGAACAGTCAATGAGGGAAAGCCATGTCCGGCGAAAATGACCTGATCAAGCTCTACTCCGGCCGCATTCTTGCTTTGGCTTCCGATATTCCGCATCTGGATCGGTTGGAAAACCCGGATGCCACAGTGAAAAAACGGTCGCCTTTGTGCGGGTCAACGGTAACGGTTGACGTCAAGCTAGAGAATGGGCGCGTCTCCGAATTCGGGCAGGATGTTAAAGCATGTGCTTTGGGCCAAGCCTCGGCCGCTGTCGTCGGAGCTGGCGTTATCGGAGCCACACGGGCGCAGGTCGAAACTGCGCGCGATCAGTTGTCGGCAATGTTGAAGCAAAACGGCCCTGCCCCAGACGCGCCATTTGATGGCCTTGAGGTTCTGATGCCCGCGCGAGACTATAAGAACCGACATGCCTCGATCTTACTGGCGCTGGATGCCACCGCCGAGGCAATGGAACAGGCCGAACAAGCCAATTGCGCCTAAGCGTAGCGTTTTCTTGTGATCCGGTCTAACTTCCTGTGAAATCAGCGGGGCGACCGATTTGAATAATCTGCTCGAACACTTTGTGACGCTTTGGGTCGTTATTGATCCCATCGGTACTATTCCCGTCTTCATCGCAGTCACCGCCGGGCTCGAGGCCGCGGCTCGGCGCAAAATGGCGCTGCTGGCGTCAGTTATCAGTGCCGGTGTTCTGCTGTTCTTTCTTGTCTTTGGCCAGTTGTTGATCGAGGCGCTGGATATCGGCCTTAATTCCTTCCAAGTGGCTGGAGGGATCATCCTGTTTCTATTCGCACTCACAATGATATTCGGCGAAAGTAAGCAGGACGTTGAACAGAAAGCGGCCGAGGACGACGAGCAGGACAAGTTACATCAGCACAATCCCGCGATATTTCCTCTGGCAGTTCCATCTTTGGCCTCGCCTGGCGCGATGTTGGCTATTGTCATTCTAACCGACAATAACCGCTACAGTGCCGCGGATCAGGGCATCACTGCGCTAGTTATGCTTTCAGTTGTCGCGGTTGCGTTTGTGCTGATGTTGTTAGCCGAGCCTATAATTCGCCTGATCGGACATTCCGGAGCAGCGATAATCAGCCGCGTAATGGGCATGATACTTGCTTCGGTCGCGGTGAATTCCGTCCTGTCGGCGATGTTGGAAATCATGAAAACCGGTCAGCTATGAAAAAGCCGCCGCACCTTCCGGGCGGAAAGGGCGGCGGCAGGCTGTGCGTGTCTCATGTGGGGTCCGGAGGTCCGCGCAGGGCCGAGGCATGGCCCTTCAAGGGAATTGGGACAGGCAGGTCACCCTTGATTCAGATGGGGATGACAGCGCGGGATATTCGGCACGAGATCGCAGGCAGAAAGGGTCAGAACACTGCAGGAAGGTGAAGAGCGACCATCAACATGACCACCAAAGACACCGCACCCACCGCATCTTGCAGTAAAGTTGTGTGCGAGCGGCTTATCGCGGTCTTGATCTGGGTCAGCATGGGTCACCTCCGGTCAGGGTTTTAATCCTTTGTTGACCTTTTGTTCTCATATTTCCCCGAGTCGGTAAAGAACTTTTTGAGAACATTTGCGAACTTTATTGTTAACCTACTGAAATTAAACGGATCGCTTCATCCTGCTTCATTAACCACAATAGAACGCGAACGGCTTTGCCCCGTTTAGTCGTAAGTTTTGGATCCTTACCCAGTAAATTCCGGGCATCGCTTTGGGCGATCGCCATCAACCCGGCTTGCCGCTCAAGATCGGCAATTCTGAACTTGGGTAGACCAGACTGCGCCGTGCCGATCAGATCACCGGCGCCGCGCATTTGCAGATCGGTCTCGGAAATTCGAAACCCATCTTCTGTCTCGCGCAGTACCTCTAACCGCTTGCGTCCCCCATCGCTCAGCGGCGCTTGGTACATCAACAAGCAAGTCGAATCCGCCTCTCCTCGCCCGACTCGACCCCGCAACTGATGTAGCTGGGCGAGTCCAAAAATTTCCGCGCGCTCGATTACCATGATGGAGGCGTTCGGGACATTCACCCCGACTTCGATAACAGTCGTCGCCACAAGAACTTTGGTGTGACCCTCTTGAAAGGCTTTCATCGCGGCGTCTTTTTCGGCAGCGGGCATCTGGCCATGTACCAGACCGACCACGCCTTCACCCAATATGGCGCGCATCCGCTTGAACCTTTCTTCAGCCGCAGTCAGGTCTGAGACCTCGGATTCGTCTACCAATGGACAAACCCAATAGCATTGACGACCTTCGTCGATGGCACGGCGCAGATGGCTGACAACTTCCTCCATTCGATCGGTGCTGACGATGGCGGTTTTGATGGGTTTTCGGCCCGGTGGTTTTTCGTCAAGAACCGAAACGTCCATGTCGCCATATTGCGCCAAAGCAAGGCTGCGAGGGATCGGGGTGGCCGTCATGACCAATACATCCGCGCCCTGCCCTTTTTCAGACAGTTCCATTCGCTGACGCACCCCAAACCTGTGCTGTTCATCCACAATCGCCAACCGCAGCGCGTTGAACTCTACATCACTTTGGAACACCGCATGTGTACCAACAAGGATATGAATGTTCCCCTGTTGCAGCGCCGCCAACTTGGCGCGCCGCTCAGTCCCTTTGTCGCGTCCGGTCAGGATTTCAAGCACGATACCAGCCTGTTCGGCCAGCGGGCGCAAGCCTTCCAGATGCTGTCGCGCCAAGATTTCAGTCGGTGCCATCATGACACCCTGACCACCGGCTTCGACGGCAACCAACAACGCCATGAACGCCACCAGTGTCTTCCCGGCCCCGACATCGCCTTGCAACAGTCTGTTCATACGCGCATCAGAGGCCATATCGGCAGTGATTTCGTCGATCGCCCGCATCTGCGCACCAGTCGGAGTGTATGGCAGGTTTTGCAGAACCTTGGATTGTAATCGCCCTGTGCCGATGCTCACAATACCGCGGGCCTTGCGTTCGCGTTGCCGTGCCAGTGCCAGTGTTACCTGATGCGCAAACAGTTCATCATAAGCCAGCCTTTGCCGCGCGGGAGCATGCGCGGACACATCGTCGGCCCCGTTTGGTCCATGCGCAGCTGTTATTGCATCGATCCAACTTGGCCACTCCTGCTGTCCCACCTGAGCCGGGTCGATCCACTCGTCCAAAGCGGGAGCGCGGGACAAAGCACTACGGGTCGCCTTGAACGCGACTTTTTGCGTCACGCCTTGCGTCAAATGATACACCGGTTCGAATTCGGGGATGTCACCAGCGCTTTCGATGGGCAGGATATGGTCCGGATGGACCATCTGAGCCATTCCGTCAAACAACTCCAACTTACCCGAAATGATCCTGCGCGCGCCCTCTGGCAGCACCTTCTTGAGGTAATCGCCACGTGCATGGAAAAAGACCAACTGGAATTCCGTTTGCGCATCCTCGACATGGATGCGGTAAGCACCGCCCTTGTTGCGCGATGGGCGGTGCACACCAACGGTTACCTCAACCGTCAGTGTAGTTGGCAGATCGACACCCTGAATCGTGTTCCTTCTACGCCGGTCGACAACCGCATAAGGCAGCCCGAATAGAACATCGCGCGGAGTTTCGACACCAGATTGCGTGAGATTTTGCGCAATTTTGGGGCCGACGCCGTCTAAGGTTTCCAAACGGGCAAATAAGGGAAACAGAAGTTCAGGACGACCACTCATGCCGAACCAATCAGTTGCAACCAGCCATCTTCATCAAGGGTCTGAATGCCAAGTTCGGCAGCTTTCTTTGCCTTCGATCCGGCTCCTAGTCCCGCCACAAGAATATCGGTCTTTTTACTGACAGACCCAGATACTTTGGCGCCCAATGCCTCTGCCCGGGCCTTGGCCTCGGCTCGGGTCATTTTTTCCAACGTCCCTGTGAAAACGACAGTTTTCCCGGCGACGGGGCTGCCACTTGTATCGGGGCGTTTTGCATCCTCAACGTCCAGCTGGGCAACGAGTGAATCAATCGTTTCACGTTCTGCCACTTGCGCGAAAGCCGAGACCAGAGCCCTGGCCATGACCTCACCCACGCCATCAATGGCCAACAGGTCTTCCCACTCAGGCCCGTCAAAGCTGCTGGCTGCCGTGATTGCAACTTCGAACTCATCCCAAGCGCCATAATGGTTCGCCACAAGGTTCGAGGCGGCCTCTCCCATATGTCGGATGCCGAGTGCAAATAGCAGGCGACCAAACGGAATGCGCCGCTTTTCATCAATTGCGTCCCACAGGTTACCGACGCTTTGTGCGCCCCAACCCTTTCTGTTTGCCAGCTTGTTAAGGTTCGCAGAATCCCGCAGTTGCAATGTAAAGATATCGACCGGAGTTTTGATCGGCAGATCCGGGTCATCATAGAACATTTCTATTTGCTTGGCGCCCAACCCCTCGATATCGAACGCCTTGCGAGATACAAAATGTTTCAATTTTTCAACGGCCTGCGCGGGACAAACGATTCCACCTGTGCAGCGCCGGACGGCATCCCCTTCCTCACGCACTGCATCACTGTCGCACTCGGGGCATCGTGTCGGGAAGATGAATTTTTTCGCGCTGGCTGGTCGTTTAGCTATATCAACGTCAGCCACTTTGGGAATGACGTCCCCAGCGCGATAGACCTGAACCCAATCTCCGACGCGAATATCCTTGCCGTCGCGAATTGTCCCGCCTTTGGCATCACGCCCAGCGATATAGTCTTCATTGTGCAAGGTCGCATTGGACACGACCACGCCGCCCACGGTGACCGGATGCAGCCGGGCAACGGGGCTAAGCGCTCCTGTGCGTCCAACCTGAATATCGATAGCCTCTAACCGGGTCCAAGCAAGTTCCGCCGGAAACTTATGCGCAATTGCCCATCTTGGTGTGGTGGATCTGAACCCAAGACGCGCTTGCAGCGAGAGGTCGTTTACCTTGTATACAACTCCGTCAATGTCGTAGCCTAAAGTCGATCTCTGAGCCTCGATATCGCGATAGTGGTCCAGCATCTGCCGGGTTGTGTCGCATAACGCGGTCAATCGGTTTGTTGAAAAACCGTAAGCGGCCAGTTGCTCAATCGCCGCCATCTGCGTCGTCGCCAAAGGTTGAGACAGATCGCCCCACGCATAAGCAAAAAACCGCAACGGTCGTGCGCGCGTGATCGATGCATCCAACTGCCTGAGAGACCCGGCGGCCGCGTTGCGAGGATTGGCAAAAGTCTTGTCCCCCGCCTCGGCCTGCCGCACATTCAGAGCGTCAAAATCAGCGTGCGACATGTAAACTTCGCCGCGTACCTCCAGTATCTCTGGTGCATTTTTCAGAACATGCGGAATGTCTGCAATAGTACGCGCATTGGCCGTAACATTTTCGCCAACCTCGCCGTCGCCACGCGTCGCCGCCTGAACCAATTCCCCATTCTCGTAGCGCAGTGATAATGACAACCCGTCGATCTTCGGTTCGGCAGTAAATGCCACGGGTACAGCATCGTCGAGTCCGAGATATTTCCGAATCGAGCGTGTAAAATCAGCGACATCCCCGTCTTCGAAGGCATTTCCAAGGGACATCATGCGAACCGCATGTGTCACCTTTGAGAATCCATCAGCCGGGCGCGCACCGACTTGCTCTGACGGGCTGTCGGAACGTTTTAGATGTGGGAACCTCTGCTCAATGGCAGAGTTTTTTGCTTTGAGCGCGTCGTATTCCGCATCGGAAATATCCGGTGCATCTTCTGCATGATATTTTTGGTTTGCCTGTGCAATCAGCTCTGCCAACCGCGCAAGCTCTGCCTGCGCCTGACCTTCTGTCAGCTCTGAAACCGGAATTGAATTGCTCATGGCCTCGCCCCGTCACGTCTTCTTGGACCTCAGTGATAGGGCGAGGCCATGGTCAGGTCCAGATGTGCTGTTCAGTGAGTGAGCAGGCCGCCACGGACCAAAGCGGCTGTTGTTTTGGAAAAAGTCAGGCCCCGACGGCAAGTCGGCGGTCATCCATACTGTTGCTTTGCGGATCGCGAAGCACATAACCCCTGCCCCAGACGGTTTCGATGTAATTTTCTCCGCCGGTTGCATTGCTCAGCTTTTTGCGGAGTTTGCAGATGAAGACGTCAATAATCTTAAGTTCCGGCTCGTCCATTCCGCCGTACAGATGGTTCAGGAACATCTCCTTGGTTAACGTCGTGCCTTTACGAAGGCTCAGAAGCTCCAGCATTTGGTACTCTTTGCCTGTCAGGTGAACGGTTTGCCCCTCGACCTCTACCGTTTTCGCATCCAGGTTAACGGCGACACGTCCTGTATGGATAACGGATTGCGAATGCCCTTTTGAGCGCCGGATGATCGCGTGGATACGGGCCACCAGTTCTTCCCGATGGAATGGCTTGGTCATATAGTCGTCAGCACCAAATCCGAAGCCTTTGATTTTGCTTTCGGTATCGTCGGCACCCGAGAGGATTAGAATAGGCGTTTCCACCCGCGCAATGCGCAACTGCCGCAAGACTTCATGGCCATTCATGTCCGGTAGGTTCAGGTCCAGTAAAATCAGATCATAATCGTAAAGCTTGGCCAGATCGATCCCCTCTTCGCCCAGATCCGTCGCATAGACATTCAGGTTCGCGTGGGTCAGCATCAACTCGATGCTCTTCGATGTTGTGGGATCATCCTCGACAAGAAGTATACGCATTTACTGCTCCAATTCGGTTCAATTTACCAATTCAAATCAAACCTGCTCAAAAATGGTTAATCTGACGTTAACGTTGAATCATTTATTCACTTTCATCTTTAGGTTGTAGATTTTTTTTTAATGCGGTCGCCTTCAAAGCTTCTGTTCCGTGTTCTGCGACCGCGGAAACCCACGAATTGAATTCTTCATCACTAAGCCCATAGCGTTTTTTGGCATCGGCCAAGGTGATCAACCCATAAAGGACGCCACGTACAACAATCACCTTTCGCGACGCCACCCAACGTGTGGTGGTTTCCGGAGGTAGGTCCGATCTGGATAAAACCGTTCCATCCGGCAGGGTTACGGAGCGTGGCCCTTCAACTTTGTGCAAATACATCTTTCCAACCTTTTCTGCTGCGACAAAGCTGACACCACCCTACTTAATGTGCGGTGAAACCGCCCCTTGAGAGTGTGTAGAATTTTCCTATATTCTGCCGGTCTTTCTTAACCCGCACTGGAATCGTCATGGCCCTCGATACCGAGACCCCGCTGAACTCGCTTGGCTTTGCCAAACCGCCCTCGGAAACGCGGGTGGTTGTCGCTATGTCAGGTGGCGTGGACAGTTCCGTTGTGGCAGCGCATCTGGCCGATCAGGGCTATGACGTGGTCGGCGTCACCTTGCAGCTCTATGACCATGGCGCGGCCTTGGCCAAGAAAGGCGCCTGCTGTGCGGGTATCGACATCCACGATGCGCGGCGTGTGGCGGAAGAACGTGGCTTTCCCCACTACGTCCTGGACTATGAGAACATCTTCAAGGACGCGGTGATTGACGAATTCGCCGACAGTTATTTGGCCGGTGCCACCCCGGTGCCCTGCATCCGTTGCAATGAGCGGGTGAAGTTTAAGGACCTGCTGGAAACCGCCAAGGACCTTGAAGCCGACTGCATGGCCACCGGTCACTATATTCAGCGCAAGATGGGCCCCAACGGTCCCGAGTTGCACAGCGCCGAGGATGCGAACCGCGATCAGTCCTATTTCCTGTTCTCGACCACACCCGAACAGTTGTCGTTTCTTCGCTTTCCCTTGGGACACTTGCCGTCCAAGGACGCCACACGTGAAATGGCTGCGCAATATGGGCTGGCAGTAGCGGATAAGCCCGACAGTCAGGACATCTGCTTTGTGCCCAACGGCAATTACGCAAGCGTCATCGAAAAGCTGCGCCCGGGTGCGGCTGAACCCGGCGAGATTGTTCATGCCGATGGCCGCGTGTTGGCGCAGCATGACGGTGTGATCCATTATACGATCGGGCAGCGCCGCGGTCTGGGTATTGGTGGTCTGACTGAGCCGCTTTATGTGGTCAAGCTGGACGTGGATAAAAAGCAGGTCGTCGTTGGTCCAAAAGAAATGCTGGCCACCCGCACCATCCCCGTGCGCGAGATCAACTGGCTGGGGGATGAGCCCTTTACCTCGCGCGACGAATGGCACCTAAAGGTCAAAGTCCGCTCAACCCGTCCCCCGCGCGAAGCGATCCTCCGCCCGCTTTCGGACACGACGGCCGAGGTCGAGTTGCTGACCCCCGAAGAAGGTGTCTCGCCGGGGCAAGCCTGTGTGTTTTATGCGTCTGAAGGAAGCCGTATTTTCGGCGGCGGTTGGATCTGGCGTGGGTACTGATTGCTAAAGCACGTCGGTTGGCGTGTTAAGCAAAATATAGAGACCGACCAAGATCATGACATAGGGTGTGATCCTCTCTAGCCGTGCGAAACGTGGCGCAAGGCTTTGAGCATGCGGCGCCCCTATCACGGCGATTGCGGAAACCCCCAAAATGGCGACAACCGCTCCGATCAAGGCAGCAAGTCGAAACGTCGTGGTTGAATCGGCAAGTAACGGGGTCATTGCAGCCAATGTGTCGATGGACAGGCTGAGGAACAGGGCAATAATCGACGAGACGTGGCTGTAATCCTGCGTCTCAGTCGAGCCGTGTAGGGTGAATTGCCGCCAGAGACCGCGCAGGCCCAAAACCAAGGGAATGACGCCCAGATAGCCGATCCACGACAGTATGCCAGTTTGGCTCAGCCCGCTGGCAATGGCGAGCGACACGATCAGAATACCGAGTTGGGCGATGATAAAGCCCATCGCAGCGCGACGGGCGCTGACCACCACGATCAGACCAAGTAATACCGCCAGATTGTCCAGATTGGTCGACACTGTGACCAAAGCCGCGGAAATTGCGAATAGCAGATGCTCTAGCATCGGTTCAGCGCATTCTTTCTAAGACGGCACGGGCAGCGCGCAGGCCGGGTGCCTCGCCGCCTCGCCCAAGCCGGTCCATGGTCAAATCCATCGCATGTTTTTGCGCCTCCGGCGCATTGGCCACGCCTGACAATGCCGACGCAATTTTCTCTGGCTGACACTCGTCCAGCAGGCACTCAGGCACCGTGCGGGTTTCAGACACCAAGTTGACCAGCGTAACCGTGTCAAGTTTCACCATCCGTTCGGCCATTTTCTGCGTCAACCAACTGAGCCGGTAGGCGATAACCATAGGCGTCGCCTGTGCTGCCAGTTCCAACGATACGGTGCCCGACGCGGCCAATGCCAGATCGGCAGCGGCGAAAGCAGCCCGTTTCTGAGAGACCGCCTTGTCCGAAGGTATGTCACGCGGGTCGACAACGACCGGGTTGCCGGGCCAGTTCTGGATATGGGTTTGGACAGTATCAACCATATGCGCCACAGCCGGCACCACGACGCGCGTATCTGGGCGGTCCTGCAAGTACAGGGCCAAAGCCTGACCAAAGACCGGAGCCAGCCGGTCAACCTCACCGCGCCTGGAGCCGGGTAAAGCAAGCACCAGCGGCGAATTTGCTAAATCATAGGCGTTGCGAAACGCCGCGATCTCGTCGTTGGTTGCAACAGGTTCGCTGGCGACAGGGTGCCCGACGAAATCGCACTCCATACCCGCGCGCTTCATATAGGGCGGCTCGAACGGTAACAGCGCCAACACGTGGTCGATCACCTTGGCCATCTTGTCCGCGCGCCCCGGACGCCACGCCCAAACACTGGGGGCCACATAGTGAACCGTGCGGATGTTGCTTTGCGCTTTTACCAACTTGGCGACCCGTAGCGAAAAGTCTGGGCTGTCGATGGTGATCAGAACATCGGGTTTTGTATCCAGAACCGCCTGCGCAGTCTCGGCAATACGGCGTTTCAGATGGAAGAATTTGGGCAGCACTTCGACCAGCCCCATCACCGACAGTTCCGACATTGGAAAACGGCTGTCCAAACCCTGCGCTTGCATCAAAGGGCCGCCAACCCCGTCAAACTGTACCTTAGGTTCAAGGGTGCGCAGCCCCTCCATCAAAGCGCCGCCCAAGCGATCGCCCGAGGGTTCACCGGCGACCACGAAAACACGCATCAGATGGTCCGCTCGCGCACGTAAAGGAACAGACCCAACCGGTCACATTCGGCAATGACCTGTTGGCGTCGCAGCACCATCACCCCACCCTTTTCGATGACAATCCCCGCTAAACCGGCGGCGACCGCGTCCGAAACAGTATCCGGCCCTATCGCGGGCAAATCCGCACGACGGTCTTGATCGGGTTTTGGGGCCTTGAACAGAACACCCCCGCCTGCATCCGGTCGTTGCGTCAGAGATTGCAGCATCCAGGCTGTGCCGAAAATCCCCTCAACTGCGAGCGCCTGTCCCTTCGAGACAACGCAGGCTTGCCCAATATCCGCAGCGCCCATGGCCCGCACAATGCCTGCTGCGCGATCGGCATCGGTTAGGTCCGCCTCTGATGGCCGGGCCTCGGTCAGTGACCCAAGTTCAGGCAGCAGATTGGGGGCTATTTCATGTGCGGCGCGGGCCTTGAGGCCCGCCTCCTCGAAGATCCCTATCACGGCGCGCAACGCTCCATCATCGCCAGACATGATGGCCTGCTGCAAAATGGGCACCAAAGGCATGGTTGCAGCATCGATACGGCTGGGATCAATCGCTGGTCGTTGGACCGCGCCAGCCATACAGATTTGCGTTACGCCACGCGCTTTCAAATCTGCAATGAAAGTCCCCAACTGCTCGAGTGGAAAGGTGACATCGGTATCCAGAACATCTGGTGGAAACCCTTCCATCGCACAGATGACAGGACGTTCAGTCAGTTGGGCAACCACCTCGGCGGGCAAAGCCCCTGTTCCCGCGATCAATGCCAGCATCGGTTCATTTCCTCGGGGTCAGGAAGGAACGATCTGATTGCCCGGTTACGAAATCCACGATCCGCTGGACATATTCACTCTCATTTTCGGCACCGACGCGATGCGCGCGCTCCATGAACGTCCCGTCTCCGGTCGACAGCTCTTTGAACGCGGCACGCAGAGCCGAGATATCCTCGCGCGAGACGCCTTTTCGTTTCAGGCCGACCAAATTGAGCCCGTCCAGTTCGCCCCGCGGTGCCTGAACCAAACCGTAGGGAATGACGTCATTTGGCACCATGGTCAGGGCACCAATAATGGCCCCTCGCCCGACCCGCACCCATTGATGCAAGCCCGAGATACCGCCCACGATCACGTCATCCTCGATGATGCAATGTCCGGCGGCTCCTGCGTGGTTCACCATGATGACCCGATTGCCAATCTGCACGTCATGCGCAACATGCACACCGGCCATCAACAGGCAGTCATCGCCGATCCGGGTTACGCCGCCACCGCCCTCGGTTCCCGTGTTCACGGTCACATGTTCACGGATCCGGTTACGTTTCCCAATTTCCAGCCGCGTGTTCTCGCCGCCGAACTTCAGGTCCTGCGGGATCTCTCCAATGACCGAGAAATTGAACACAACGGTCTCATCACCGATAGCTGTGTCGCCTGTGACAACAACATGCGATTTCAATTCAACGCGCTCGCCCAGCTTGGCTTGCGCACCGACATAGCAGAACGGACCGATGATACAGCCTTCACCAATCTGCGCGCCGTCTTCGATAATTGCGCTTGGATGGATGCCGTTCATGTCGTCTTTTCCATGTCCCAGTCTACATAGGCCGAGAATTCAGCTTCGGCGGCCACTTCGCCATCTACAGTCGCGCGACCTGCAAACTTAAAGATCTTCCCGCCCTTTTTGCCCCGCACGGTTTCAACATGCATTTCCAGCACATCGCCTGGAACCACTTTGCGGCGGAATTTGCATTTGTCGATGTTCATGAAGTAGATCAACAGCTCGCTGTCGATCACATCCATACCCACCCCCAGCATTACACCTGCAGTCTGTGCCATCGCTTCAACAATGGTAACGCCGGGCATGATCGGAGTGCCGGGAAAGTGACCCTGAAAATGGGGTTCGTTCATTGTGACATTCTTGATCCCAACAGCAGACTGATAGCCGGAAATATCAACGACCTTGTCAACCAGCAAAAACGGATAGCGATGCGGCAAGATCCGTTGGATCAGCTGTATGTCTGCGCTCTTGGTTTCCGTCGTCATCGTATCGTCGTCCCGTACTGGATTGCTGTTTGACGCGTGGTTAGCAACACCGCGCCTCGGGGGCAAGCAAACCTATTCGTCAGTTTGGCTTTCTAGCGCTTGACCGTCTCCGATCGCGGCGTTTATCCGCGCGATGGCTGTCTCGGTCACATCCGTACGGTCCGAGCTGAGAAAAACGCTCGACCGTTCGATGATGACCGTGGCCCCGGTCTCGCGCAACAGGTCGATCAGGACTGGTTGGATCGTCTCAAAGAACAATTGCTGCGCTTCTTCACTTCTGCGAGACAAAGCGTCCAGCTTGGCGCGTTGTCCATCGCGGTGTGTCTGAACCTTGTTGTCGAACGCCTCGGCCAAAGGACGGAACTCTTCTGGAGTCACTTGCGTGCGCAGTTCCGTCAGATCCTTTTCCTCTTTACTAAGTTCGACGACGATCCGCTCATTCTCCTCTGCCAGCAAAGTTCCTTCGGCCTCGATCTCACGCAAAACGCGCTGACCGAATTCCGAGTCCGCAAACAATCGCTCGCTTGAAATAGTCAAAACCGTCGACGATGGAACCGAGAGTTGCTGCGCCTGTGTCGCAGAAACGAAAAATGCACTCAGCAAAACGCACAGGGCCCATAAAGGGCCCTGCAACTTAGACTGTATCAAGTATGACATCGCCTGATCAGAACCGCGCCTGAATGGTCAGGTCAAAGTTCTGCTCTTGGTCAAAGTCCTCTTTCACCAGTGCCTTCGAGAAGTTGAAGCGCAGCGGACCAAACGGGGTGTCCCAAAGAAGGGATACACCGATGACATGTCGGATCGACCCGTCCTCACCCACAATGTCAGCACCGGCTGTGTTCACGTCGTCAAGATTGTACAGGTTGCCCACGTCGTAGAATACACCACCCCGCAGACCTAGCTCTTCAGGTAGGCCAAGGGGAAAATCGGATTCAAACCGCGCGACCCAGTAATAGTTTCCACCGATCGCGTCGTCTTGACCATTGGACAGGTCACGCGGGCCAATACCCGACGGCTCGAAGCCACGGAACGTGCTTGGGCCCAAGACAAAGCGGTCAAGTGTTCGGCTGAAGTCATCTCCGGTCCAATGAAGCGCGCCCAGTTCAAGCGATGCCCGCAGCACCACTTCTTCACTCAGAACTCTGGTCTGCGCGATTGCACGTGCGGTGGTTTTGAAGAACTCATTGTCCCCGCCCAATCCCGCGGCATCGACACCAACTTCAAACAGCACGCCCGCGTTGGGGTTCAAGCCACCAAGTCGGCTGTCATACACATAAGACACGCCCAAAGAACTGGTCGAACGCTCACCCTGAGCAATCTCCGACGCAATGACAGCTCCGTTTATTTCATCGTCCTGCTGCGTCATTTCGCTGTTTTCCCAATTATAGCGAAGGCGCAGCGACGACAGTTCACCGATTGCATAGCTTAGCTGAGGGGCAAAGAAGAGACGCTCGGTGTCAAAGCTGGCAAAGCTGGAATTGGTTGTTGCCAGACCAAGCCCCAAGTCAAAACGCAGCCTACGCCCCAGCAAGTAGGGTTCGGTAAAGTTGACAACGTATTGTTCCGAGTCCTGAGCCGTTGAAAGGGTAAGGCCAAGGTTTTGACCCCGTCCCAGAAAGTTAGACTCGTTCAAGCCAACGGCGATACCAAAACCATCCGAGACCGAGAAGCTACCACCGAGGCTAAGCGACCCGGTAGGCTGTTCCTCCACATCAACGTCGACAATGACCTGACTTGGAGTAGACCCTTCGCGGGGTTCAACATCAGCCACAGCAAAGAACCCAAGGGCACGGATACGTTCAGCGGCCTGCCGGATTTCACGGGGATTGAACGGATCACCTTCAACTGTGTCAAACTGGCGGCGGATAACCCGATCCAGCGTGGTTGTATTCCCTTCGATATCGATCCGTTCAACAAAAATGCGCGGCCCGCGGGTGAGTACAAATTGCACATCCAGGGTCAGATCGCTTGGATTGCGTGTGACGCGCGGTTCGACCCGCAAGAAATCAACACCCTGCTTGATCCCTAGACGCTCTTGCCGGGCAATCGAGTTTTCGATCAGTGAGGGCGAATAGGTTACACCCGGCTTGATCTTCAAAGCAGCCTGATAGTCTGCGGCGTCAACGCCGGGAATTTCACTGACTGTCGAAATCTGTCCAAACGAGAATTTTTGTCCTTCGGTGATATTCATCACCAGAAAAAACGCGTCCCGTTCCTGAGTGAATTCGACATTTGTGCTGTTGACGCGAAAATCGACATAGCCCCGCGACAGATAGAAATCCCGAATGACCTGCTGATCAAACTCGATGCGGTCCGCGATGAAGGTGTCTCCGCGCAGGAAGGTACGCAGGAAGTTTGCCTGTTTTGTTTCCAACACACGGCGCAACCTGCGGTCGGTATATGCCCGGTTGCCTACAAAACTGACGCGCTCGATCTCAATGGTTGTACCTTCAGCCACCTCGAACACCAGATCGACCCGGTTATCACTGCGGCGGATAATGCGCGGGATCACCGTGGCAGATACACGCCCTTGGGCTGAATAGATCTGAGCAATCAGGTCCGCATCTGCTTCGGCGACCTGCGGCGTAAACACCCGACGCGGCTCAGACGATATGGCTTCGATCAAAACGTCATCTTTGACGCGACGGTTCCCCTCGATGCTGATCTGATTAATGGTCGGATATTCCTCGACCTCAATCACCAGAGTATTGCCGCGCGGAGTCAGCTCGACTGTTTCAAAAACACCACTGTCAAGCAAACGCTGAAAGGCATCGTTCAGTTCTCCAGCAGTGACAGTCTGTCCGGGTTCGATTCCTGTCCTGGTGATAATCGTCGAGGTTTCGATGCGCCTGTTGCCCTCGACCTCGAACGAATTGATGGTAAAGCTTTGAGCGTGCGCGGACTGCGGTGCAGCCATCAAACCCAACAAAACACAAAAAGAAATTACGGATAGCGCTCGCCACAAAATGTTGTCTGCTTGCGTCTGCCCCCCGCAGGATGTGCCTGCGCCTCGCCTATCAGTCATATTTTTCTCTACCCAAAAATTTAGGACTTTAATGCTGAGTAGCGGGATTAATATTCCTTGTCAAAAGGCCAAAAAGCAAAGCGGCCCGATGGGCCGCTATGATACTAATTCTGACGGTGGTTAAGAATCACAACAACGTGTCGCAGACCGCGCAAAGATTGGCTGCGAGAAGGAGATACCAGCATGCCAGCAACGCCAATGCAGTCGCTCCAAAGAACAAAATCGAATCCCAGTTCAGCGTGAACAGACAGCTGAAGCTTCTGTACGAATCTTTCAATACACGTGTCATGGCTACCTCTGCGGCATTCAAACTCGTCAGAAAGTTAGTCGCAAAATGAGGCAGGAATGGGGCTTTCGCAGGTCGGTTGCGCCTTATTTAGCAGAACAGATCATTGGTGACGGAAAAGACCATCAAGCCAAGGATCAAGGAAACGCCCACCCCCATCAGTACTCGCAAAGCACCGTCACTGGGCGGCTTGCCCGCCACGGCTTCGTATGCATAGAAAACCAGATGTCCGCCGTCCAAAGCAGGGATTGGAAACAGATTCAGCAGTCCAACGGCCGTGGACAAAACCGCAATGAAGAAGATGAAACTTTGCGCGCCCTGACTGGCCATCGCGCCAGATGTTTCGGCAATTCCGATAGGACCTGACATATTACAGGTGCTGATTGCGCCCGTAATCATGTGCCACAGTCCCGACAACGACCCGTCAATGATACGCAGTGTTTGCTGTACTCCGCCGCTAAGGGAGGTCATGAGTCCAGCCGGCTCGCGTTCGGGTTCCAACATCATGCCGCCGACAATTCCGATACGCCAATGAGTCACGAACCCGCCTTCTTCCTGCGGTTCGTCCGTTCTGCGCGGCGCCAAAGCAAATTCCAATTCGGCCCCGTCGCGCCACACATCCAGCAAGAGAACCTTGCCGTCGGACCGCTCCACGTGTTCTTTAAGTTGCTCAAAGGCATAGATGGGGTCGCCGTCGACTGCGTAGATGACGTCTCCGGCTTGTAGGTCGATATCCATGGCAGCACTGCGCGGTGCAACTTGCTGGATAAGGGGCGGATACAACCAAGGACCGACAACATCCAGCGTCTGATCATCCCGAAGGACTGTGTAATCCAGAACAGGTTTGACCGGCAATGTATCCGTAAAGTCCGTCCACGATTCACCCTCATCAAACGCAGGCAGTGGCTGACCTTCGATGGCCAAAATCTCATCGCCTTCACGCAGTTCCTGAACAGTGCCAGGAAGCGGGTAGAGCTTTCCGATGGTCAATGGGCTTTTGGTAACACCTTGTGACAGGAATATTAGCCCGAACACCAATATCGACATAACGAAATTGAACACCGGTCCGGCCGCAACGGTTGCTGATCGTGCCCAAAGCGGTGCGCCATGCATTGTGCGTCGAAGCTCTTCTGGGCTTTGTTCCCGGATTTCAGACATAGCAGTCTCGTCCTTGCCGGACGCCGCGTTGGCGTCCCCAAGGAATTTAACATAACCACCAAAGGGCAAAGCCGCGAATTGCCACCGGGTGCCGCGCTTGTCTACTCTGCTCCAAAGAACCGGACCAAAACCGATCGAGAAGACCTCGGCGTGTATTCCCGACCAGCGACCAACGATATAGTGGCCATATTCATGAACAGCGACAATCGCCGACAGAGCGATCACAAACGCACCGATGGTGTACAGCAAATTACCAAACTGAGGGATCAGCGAAAATACGTCCAAAATTCTATCCTGCTCTTTGGGTCACGGCTTCATCTACCCACTTACGTGCCAAATGGTCCGTTTGCTGTATGTTATCAAGTGTCATAGGGGCATCAATAAGGCCATTTTCGGCGTCAAACCGGTCCAGCACTGCAGCGACCATGTCTGCCATGGCCAGAAAACCGATATGACGCGCGATAAAGTGATCAAGCGCCCGCTCCTTCGCGGCGTTGAACACAGCACCCGCGAGGCCACCGCGCTCCATCACCTGTCGCGCCAATGACAGCGCGGGATACCGCGTTTCGTCCGGTTCAATAAATCTAAGCTGACCAAGTTTAGCGAGGTTCAGGCGATCCACCGGAAGGTGACGTCGGTCCGGCCAATGTAACGCATATCCGATGGCATGGCGCATGTCGGGCGCGCCCATATGCGCCATAACGGCCCCGTCATCGAAACCCACCAACGCGTGGACGATAGATTCCGGGTGCACAACTACTTCTATCTGATCAGGCGAGACGCCAAAAAATTCTTTGGTTTCTATCACCTCCAACGCCTTGTTGAACATTGAGGCGCTGTCGATCGTGATCCGTTGACCCATGTTCCAGTTGGGATGGCTTGATGCCTGTTCGACCGTGGCACCTGCAAGATCTGCGATCGGCCAATCCCGAAATGCACCACCGCTTGCTGTAATGACAATACGCTCGACCGTCGCCATGTCCTCGCCGACAAGAGCTTGAAAAACGGCTGAGTGCTCGCTGTCGACCGGCAACAAACGCGCGTTGTGGTTCTGGGCCGTCTGCATCACCAAAGACCCGGCACACACCAGAGTTTCTTTGTTCGCCAAAGCCAACGTAGCGCCTTGTTTCAGCGCCTCTAAACCCGGCTGCAAGCCTGCCGCCCCGACAATCGCCGACATCACCCAATCCGATTTTCGCGCAGCGGCTTCGATCAGAGCGGTCGCGCCTGCGGCGACTTCTACACCGCTTCCGTCCAGCGCGGCCCGCAAGTCGTCCAGTTTGTCTTCATGGGCGGTCACCGCAATATCGGCATTCAGTCGGCGCGCATCCTGCGCGAGACGCTCGATATTCGCGCCTCCGGTCATCGCCACGATATCGTAGGCTTCGGGGTTGCGGTTGATCAGATCAATTGTGTTCTGACCGATAGAACCGGTCGCCCCGAAAATGGAAATCTTGCGCATTACATGGCTCCTGGCGCGTAGAGCATCCCAGCAATCAAAACAAACAGCGCAGCGCCCATCATACCGTCAAAACGGTCCAGAAACCCTCCGTGACCCGGAATAAGGTTCGAGCTGTCCTTGACGCCAAATTTCCGCTTTGTGGCACTTTCGATGATGTCTCCGGCCTGACTGGCCATCGAAGCCAACACCGAGACAACCACAAACAAAAAGCCGAACCCGGCATAGCTGGCAAAGATAACGCCGACAACCGCTGCTGCAACCCAGCCTCCGGCCGTGCCGGACCACGTCTTCTTTGGGCTAACTTTGGGCCAGAACTTGGGGCCACCTACAGCTTTGCCAACGAAGTACCCAGCCACATCCGTGGCAACGACAACGGCGATCAGCCAGATCATCCAACCAAAGCCCATATTCTCGCGGATCGAGATGAACCCAAGACCTGCTGCTGCAATCCAGAAAGCGAACAGCGCATAGGTTCCCTTGGATCGACTAACCTGCCCTGCCCCAACCAAGGCCGGCGCGGCCAAAAACGGCAATGTGTATAAGGGTGGTAAGTGATAGCTGAGAACGACCGCTGCGCCTGTCAGGACGCCAAGCTGTACCGCAACACCGGGTTTGCCGGGGTCAACCATACGGACCAGTTCCCACGTCATGAGACCACAGGCTACCGCGATGAAGGCTTCGAACCAAAGCCCGCCCAGCCAAACTTCGACAGCGCCTATGGCGACCAAAACAGCCGCCGACAGCACACGCGCGGTTAAATCAGACCATCGGCCTTCGCTCATGCTGGGATCGCTCCGAACCGGCGATCGCGTGCGCCATAACTGCGGCACAGCCGTTCCAGTTCTTCGGCCGTAAAATCCGGCCACAGAGTGTCAATGAACTCGTATTCGGAATAGGCCGACTGCCAGAGAAGAAAGTTAGAAATCCGAGCTTCTCCGCTGGTGCGGATGACAAGATCCGGATCAGGAAGAACGTGCGTATCCAAATACTTGGGTAGCGTCTCTTCATCCACGTCTTCAGGCTTCAGGCGCCCTTCGGCCACATCCAATGCCAGGCGTTTCGTTGCGCGCGCAACTTCATCCCGCCCACCGTAATTCAAAGCGATGGTCAGGTGTACCAGGTCGTTGTCCTTCGTTGCCTCTTCGAGCGTGTCCATCAAGTCGACCAACTTCGAATCCAAACGCAAACGGTCACCGATAAAGCGAACCCGAATCCCGTTTTGGGCCAACGTTTTGGTTTCTTTGATGATATACCGCTTGAACAAGCTCATCAGGCCAGCAACTTCGGCCTGCGTCCGTTTCCAGTTTTCGGTCGAAAAGGCAAAGACAGTCAAATATTTGATCCCGAGACCCGGGCAAGCTTCGACCACATCCCTCACACGTCGTGCACCGGCCTGATGTCCGAAAAGTCGCGGCCTTCCCCGCGCCTGCGCCCAGCGTCCGTTGCCATCCATAATGATCGCAACGTGATGAGGGCCATCAATCGGCGCTGTATGAGGGGTATCGGGCATAATTCTTTCAGACCTGCATGATCTCGGCTTGCTTGGTTTCAAGCGCAGCGTCGACGGCCTTGATCATCTCATCCGTCAGGTCCTGAACTTCACTTTCCCAAAGCTTCTGGTCATCTTCCGACATCCCATCCGATTTGGCTTTCTTGATCTGATCCATCCCGTCACGGCGCACATTCCGAATAGAGACCCGTGCGTGCTCGGCGTATTGGCCGGCGACTTTACCCAACTCGCGGCGGCGTTCCTCGTTCAGTTCCGGAATAGGCAGCATGATGATCGTGCCGTTCAGTTGCGGATTGATCCCCAACCCGCTTTCGCGAATGGCTTTTTCAACTTTACCGACAAGGCCCTTGTCCCAAACGTTTACCGTAACCATCCGCGGTTCAGGAACGTTCACGGTCCCGACCTGATTGATCGGTGTCATCGAACCATAAGCATCGACCATAACAGGTTCCAACATTGATGCTGATGCGCGCCCGGTACGCAAAGACGCAAATTCGGTCCTGAGGTTCGCCATCGCGCCGTCCATGCGGCGTTTCAGATCATCGGTGTCCAGTTCGAAATCGTCAGACATTCTGCTCACTCCCCGTCTTCAGGTGCTGTTTGAAAGGCTCATAAGCCATCACAATCGGGATGTATAGCAATGATGCTCGGGAATTGTGCCAATGACCAGAGGTGTTTCCGGCTTTTTCTCGGTCATTAGATGGCAAGCGCCCCGGCCAGTCACGTGTCCGGCCGGGGCGCAGGATAAAGTTCCGGATCAGGCGTTTACGTCAACCACAACGCGGCCTTTGACCTGACCCTTGAGGATGTCAGCGCCCAATTGTGGCAGATCGCTCAGCGTCGCGGGGTGCACCATTGCCTCAAGCTTGTCCATCGGCAGGTCAGTTGCGACGCGTTGCCATGCACGAACACGGTTTTCGTAGGGCTGCATGACGCTGTCGATGCCCAGCAGGTTCACACCGCGCAGCAGGAACGGAATGACGGTTGCTGGAAGCCCGGCGCCCCCCGCCAAACCAACGGCCGAAACCGACGCACCGTATTTCATCTGCCCCAGAACGCGGGCCAGCATATCACCTCCAACGGCGTCAACACAGCCTGCCCAAGTCTCGCTTTCCAACGGGCGCTTGGTTGTCTCGTTCAAGTCATCACGGGGGACAATGGTCGTGGCCCCCAGAGATTTGAGATAGTCGCCCGCTTCAGCCCGGCCTGTAACTGCCGCGACCTCGTAACCCAGGTTCGCCAAGATCGCCGTCGCGACCGAGCCAACGCCGCCCGCAGCACCGGTTACCAGAACCGGCCCGTTGCCAGGTTTAAGGCCGTGATCTTCAAGCGCCATAACGGCAAGCATCGCGGTGAAACCGGCGGTTCCGACTGCCATTGCCTGACGCGTATCCAGCCCGTCCGGCAGCGGCACCAGCCAGTCCGCTTTTGCGTTAGCCTTTTGGGTATACCCACCCCAATGGGCCTCACCCACACGCCAGCCGGTCAGCACAACCTTGTCGCCGGGCTTATAGCGATCGTCCGAGGACGCCTCGACCGTACCGGCATAGTCAATGCCGGGCACATGCGGGTAATTGCGCACCAGACCGCCACCCTTGGGCGACATGCACAGTCCGTCTTTGTAGTTGACCGTCGAATATTCGACAGCCACCGTGACCTCACCCGAAGGCAGATCATCGGTTGAAAGTTGTTTGACCACGGGGCTGGCCAGTCCGCTCTCGTCGTCTTTTTCCATCACCAATGCATTAAACATCTGATTTCCTCTCGTTTCAGAAAAGCCAGGCCCAATTCTTCACCTGGCGAAAAATATCTCGGGGGAGCCGCGTAGCGGCGGGGGCAGAGCCCCGACCCCTTTAGATCCAGAACTTTTCCTGCACCTTGGCGCGGCGCATTCCGTCCGGCGTTTCCACTTCAACAACCGAACCCGCGTCCCAGTGGCTCAGCCGCAACATGCCAATGGCGACGTTTGTCTGAAAGTCGGGGGACCACGCCGCCGAGGTCACCTGACCTACGCGCTTACCACCGGCCATCACCGACCACGGTTGATCGCAAGCAGGAACCGCATCGCCATCAATCGCAATGGGGCGAATTTGCTGAACGGGGCCTTCTTTCGCGACGCGTAGGAGCGCATCCCGCCCGATACAACCGATCGCCGTGTGCGTGTTGCAGAACTTGCCCAAACCGCACTCATGTGGCGTGTTGTCGTCTGTCATATCGTTACCATAAGACAGCAGCCCACCTTCGATCCTCTCGATCAGGTTCGGGCATCCTGCGCGCACGTTCAGGTCTTCTCCGGCTGCAAACAGTGCGTTCCAGAGGGGCATCCCGATATCCGAGCCCTCGACATAGATTTCGAAGCCGCCCTGCTTGGAATAGCCCGACCGCGCGACCGCCAGATCGCGGCCTTCGAATTCGAACATGTCAAACTTGAAGAAACGGATATCGCGCACGCGATCACCGAAGACACGCGACATCAGTTCATCCGCTTTGGGCCCCTGCACTGCCAGTGGCGACACATCGGGTTCATCCACCAGCACATCCAGCCGATACCCGTTGGCAATCCCCTTGACCCAGAGCAGCAGATCGCTGTCCGCAATGGAAATCCACCAGCGGTCATCAGACAGTTTCACCGCCACAGGGTCATTCAGCATACCACCTGTCTCATCGACGATTGGCACGTAATAGCACTGCCCTGGCAGCATCCCCCGCAGATCACGCGGGGTCAGCATTTGCATAAGCCGCGCCGCATCTGGCCCGCGCAGTTCAACCTGACGTTCGCAGGACACGTCCCAAACCTGAACATGTTCCTTCAGGTGGCGGTAATCTGCCTGGACACTTTCGAAAACCGTGGGCAAGCGCATACGGTTGTAGATGGTGTATGCTTTGACACCAGCTGCCTCGACACCTTCCGAAAACGGGGTGCGACGCAACCGGCGCGAGAGCGAAACTTGCGGCATTCAGGCCTCCTGCAAGATGGGGACCGGATCGTTGACAGGCCGCGTTGATCCATTTTCGGTCAACATCTTCTGGACCTGCCCGCGATGGTGGGTCTTGGGGTTAAGAGTGTAAGAATTCCATTGCCACCACAGCAATGTAGTGAAACATTCAGGACCCATTGGCGCTTGGGGGGATCAGCCTTGACCGCCCCGCTGCGCCATCAGGATCATCACTTTGGGCCAGTCCAATCAATCGGGCAAATTTCAGCCGACTTACCTCCGAAATCCCATACGCGTCCGTAGTCGCGCACCTTGGATTTCGTACCCCGCGCAACGATGATGTCAGGTCCCATCCAGTACTTCGAATTTGATACCATAACAGGGTGGTCAGCGTCTTTCCCGGCCAGCATCTCGACCTCGCCCTGAATCTTTCGACCAATCGAAATGCGGCGTTTGTTTCCGTCGCGCTCGATCTGGACCGGCGCTTTTTCGGCGCCAATAATCTCGCTCACCAGCATGGTGAACAAACCCGTGGTTCCGCCAGCTTGACCGCTGAAGATCTGTAGTAGCCCGTTATAGGCCTTGCCGCTTGCTCTTTCGTCAACATACGCAGCAACTTTCCACTGACCTTCACCCATCCGTCCGGGAATATCGACCAAAAGCCCAACATTCAGCCCCGACAGATCTTCGCCCTCATAGTGCCCTTCGTCGATAATGATACCCATCCAAGCATGACAATGCCCTTCAGTCGGAGGGTGCGCGCCAAGCGACACAACACACGGACAAAACACATCGCAGGAACAATTCAGGATTAGCTCACCCTTGATCGCCCAGTTCGTTGGCGACATCTCACGCCGCTTGGGATTTGGCATACGACTGTCAATACGTTGACTGATCGGCAACCTATCAGCTTCGGGTTTTCTGTTTTTTGCCATTAGCTTATCCTCCGAAAATATAGGGATAGATCAACAGGATAATACCGCCCGTGATCAGTGCAAACCCCAGCGGACGCGTGATCGCGTGCCCGATTTGGGGAAGTTTTTCGAGTACCATGAAGAAGGTCGCAAGACCCATCCACAACAGGCTCATGACGCCGCCCACAAAACCAAGCGCCATAAAGCCCCAGCAACAGCCGACACAGAATGCGCCAAGACCCAGACCCATGCGCAAGCCGCCAGTAAAGCCGGTTTTCCAATGCCCAAGGAAATAGGTCATGGGGGCGTGACAGACGCCGTGACAGACCTCTTTCGCGCGGGTGAACTGAAAAGCTCCGACCGCAATCATCAAGCCGCCTGCCACAAGCCCGGATTTGGCAATGCCCAGCATGTCCACGACGCCGCCGAACAACAAAGCCAATTGCACCCCGGTGATCAGGGCGGCAAATCCGACCCAGACCACGAAATATCCGGTCAGGACACCCAACCACCCCGTGCGCGAGCCGTTTGCGCTGCGGATCAGATCGTCATAGCTGCGCAAGGTCGGGACCAAAGTTGGCAGCATCATCGCCGCCATCATGATTGCCCACATCCAGAACAAGGGGCCGAATTCGGCCATGGGCATATACATGTCCATTCGCGGGTCCATGGCAGCCATCGCCTGCCCCATCGGACCGGGGCGGCCGATAAAATCCAAATCCATATTGCGGCTCATGGTGAACATCATCCACCACGCCCACAGGATCAGAATGTAGAATCCCAGCCACAAGCCACTGCGAAGTACAGCGCGACTCATATGCTCCTCCCGACTCAGTTCTTGCTTTTCAAATGTCAGACTTTTAAATGTCAGACAAATAAAAAAACACAGGCGGTCACAGGATTATGAAAATCGACCCTCGGAAACCTGCAGATTTATCTGCACAAATCGCACAAGCGATACGCGACGCCATCGTATCAGGCGAATTGATCGTTGATGAACGTCTGCCGTCCGAAGCCGAACTTGCCGATCAGTTTGAGGTCTCGCGCCCCACGGTTCGTGAAGCGCTGAAAAGACTTGCGGCTCAGTCTCTTATTCGTACGCAACGTGGTGCTACCGGTGGCGCTTTTGTCAATCGCCTGAGTTTCGAAGACGCCTATTCCCAACAGATTACAACCTCAACCTTACTGTTGTCGATGAACACTGTCAGTTTCGATACTGCTTGCGAAGCGCGCTATGCACTGGAACGGGCCTGCGCTCGCCTTTCGTCGGAACGTCGGACGGCCGATCAGCTGGCCACGATGCGCGCCGAAATCTTCAGACAAGCACAGCCGGGCCTGACGGACGAAGCCTTCTGCGCCTCAGACGTGGCCTTTCACCGCGCTTTGGTCGACGGCGCCGGAAACCCCGTCCTGTCCTATCAGCTGGCCGGAGCAGTCGAGGCGATGCAACCGCTTATGAACATGATCACCTTTACGGCCAGATCCCGAGAAGAGATCATTTCGCTGCATACGCAGATCGCGGATGCCTTGGAGCGCGGTGATGTGGAAGAAGTTGACGATAGCCTTTTAAGGCTCGAGAAATACACAAGAAAACTGGCGCGCGATGTCGCCGAAAAAAAGCGTAAACCAGCTTGATGAGGAACAGATGGTACCGGTCCTTAATATTGTCGCAGCCTTACTAACTATTGCCTTTGGTCTGTTCGGCTTTCTTGCACCGGCGTGGACAGCAGCTTCGTTGGATTTAGCACCAACAAGCAGCACCATGGGCCTAAGTGAGATGCGCGCATCGGTGGGAGGGCTTTTCGTCGTAACCGGGATAGCAGTTCTGTGGCTTAACGCGCCCATGGCTTATACGATGCTGGGTGTTGTTTACGCGGGCGCGGCACTCGGGCGGTTTGTGTCAGTCCTTTTGGACAACCCGCCTTTGATCAAAGCAGTGACATTCGGTGGAATCGAGGCTGTTCTGGCTATTTGGTTGATTTTGGCCAACCTAAACAAAACAACGTAAGTATCTGTTCTGGCGCGCTTCACCCGAAAAACTCGGGAATTGCATCCCGATAGCACCTCACCTATATAGAACAGGTCCTTCGGGACTATGGACATAAACGCGCTCGTAATAAGCGGATCGGACCCGGGGGCGGTACCCGGCGGCTCCACCATAAACCTTCGTTTGGGGTGTTTGGGGCCGAAATAGGATCGACGAACGTCTAAAGGGGTTAGCTTTGTCTCGGCTGTCTGCCACCGTTATCGGCGAAACTAGTACAATTGCAAACGACAATCGTGCTCCGGTTGCAGTTGCTGCGTAAGCAGTAGCAAGACCGAAACTTAAGCCCTTGCGCCTAGCCGCGTAAGGCGGGGTTCGCAGGTACCTGGCAACAGAAACCTGCATTTTCCCCAATATGTTTTTCTACTGTCTTTCCGGCGTTCAGACTTTTTTCACTCCTTTTGCGCATGCTTGACCCACAATAAAGGAGAGCTGAGATGTCTCACGCAAAGGTGCTCAGAGAATGGTATTCCGAAGTCTGGGAAAAGGGGAATACCGATGCCATTGATACCTATTTTGCGCCGGAAACAATGGCCGAAGGGCTGATTCCTGAAATGCAGGTAGGTGCTGACGAATTCCGAGACCTCGTGATAGCTTTTCGGCATATCCTGGGCGAAATCGAAGTCGACATGCCCAAAATCGTTGAAGATGGGGATTGGGTGTCAGCTATCATTCATCTGCGTACCACACGCGCCGACAACGGCGCTCCGTTGCAGGCGACCGGTAGTATGATGGGCCGGATTAGAGATAATCGCGTGGTTGAGGTCTATAATCAGTTCGACTTCATCTCACTGTTTGAGCAGCTTGGCCAGTTTCCTCAGGATACCTTACCCATATGTATGACGGGTCAGAGGTTGGATTGGGCGTAAACCGCAGTTCCAATCTTTAAGCTGCGCTGTTTCCCCAACAACTCTGAACCCGCCCTGACAATTCTTGTCTGATCCCTGCTAAAAGCCTGTAAAGCATGACGGTATCCGGATAGAAGACCCGCATAACAGGTCAGCGGATCAAAAACCATGGCGCCAAACACAGCGGAAATGATCAAAGTGTTCGGGCGCATCGGTCTTTTATCTTTTGGCGGCCCTGCAGCGCAGATTTCCCTAATGCATCAGGAGTTGGTCGAGGAACGTTCATGGTTGGACGAGCAAACATTCTTGCGCGCGCTCTCGTTGTGTATGTTGCTTCCCGGCCCAGAGGCAATGCAGTTGGCAACCTACGCAGGCTGGCGGCTACGTGGCGTTTTGGGCGGGTTGATTGCCGGCTTTCTGTTCGTTCTGCCCGGAGCTCTGGTTATTGCGGTGCTGGTGTCACTTTACGCGAATTACGGCGCGCTTCCGCTTGTGCAATCCGGGTTCTTGGGGATCAAAGCTGCGGTGATCATCATTGTTTTGCATGCTCTTAGAAACCTGTCCCGAAAAGCGCTGAAAGATACCGAGCATATTGGCGTTGCCGCTCTGAGTTTTCTGTCGATCTTTCTTCTTAACCTGCCTTTTCCATTGATAATCGTGGCCGCCGCAGTTTGGGGGTATTTTTGGTTCCAGAGCGACAGCCAAACTCGGACAATGAATAAGGTCGATGCTCCAACAGGATATATTCGGACCGGACTGACCTGGGTGACACTTTGGTTGGCGCCTTTGATTTTGCTTAGTCTGACGGGTCAGAAATTACTGGCGGACCTCGGCTGGTTCTTCGCACGTCTTGCAGTTGTGACCTTTGGCGGCGCTTACGCAGTGTTGGCGTATATGACCCAAACGGTCGTGGACAAGTACCAATGGATTAGCACACCGCAGATGATTGATGCACTTGGATTGGCCGAAACGACTCCAGGTCCTTTGATTTTAGTGACCCAATTCGTGGCTATGCTTACCGGTCAGGCGGATGGAGGGTTTCCACTTGCCCTCGCGGCCGGTGCAGTTGCGCTTTGGGCAACATTCGTCCCATGCTTTTTATGGATTTTCATGGCCGCACCTTATCTGGATCACCTCGCAAGCCGCCCAAGATTGTCAGCGGCTCTGAACGGAATCACAGCAGCGGTCGTAGGTGTGATTCTCAATTTGTCGGTGTGGTTCGGCTTAAATGTGCTGTTCCACAATGTCCCGCAGAAAGCATGGGGTTTCTTTTCGTTTCCTTGGCCTGACTATGCATCCGCGAACCTGATCGCTTTGTGTCTTGTAGTGCTGGCTTGGGTGTTGATATTTAAATTCAAATTTGGCATGGGGCGAACATTGGCCATGATGGCGGCGGCCGGAATAGCCTCTCACTTCCTTTGAACAATCCGCCTAATCGTGGTCTTTCGTTTCCGGCGAAATCGCTTATGCTTAGAACATCAATTTTGAGGAAGACACATGTCGCAGGACATTGATTACGGGAACCTTATGCACACGGCGATGCGTGGGCTAATCAAGAAGGTTCTGACAAGCGTTTCGAAAAACGGCCTGCCAGGGGCGCATCATTTCTTTATTACCTTCGACACCCAACAAGATGGGGTGGAATTAGCTGACTGGCTGCGCGACAGATATCCCGATGAAATGACAATCGTCGTGCAGCATTGGTTTGAAAACCTAGAGGTCGGCGACAAGGGGTTCGCGATCACACTGAATTTTGGCGACGCGCCTGAGCCGCTATATATCCCTTATTCGTCTATCAAAACGTTTGTTGACCCCTCGGTCGAGTTTGGTTTGCGCTTCGAAAGCCCGGAAGAGGAAGAGGTTGCTCAATTCATCGAAGACGCTATCGAAATTGAAGAAGAAGAAGAGCAACACGACGCCGACGTCGTTTCGCTCGACAGCTTTCGCAAATAACCGCTCGATTATTGACGCTTTAGAAAAGTCTCGACTGATCGGGACTTCACTCCGTTTCTGAACCGCGAAAACGACAGATTCAGACCGCCTTCGGTCAGCGTTCGATCGTATTGCTGCAGCTCGTAGCCACCGTTTTCGTCGATGAACAAGGAAAAAACTGTCATTGTTTGCCCATCGATCCGGCCCCATACGAACGGTTCGCCCTGCATCGGATCCAAAGGCACTTCGTGTCCAAAGACATTACGTCTCATTGCGGCAGAAAATACGTCTGTACGCTCGGACTCTTTGAAATCAATGGAAAACGACTGCTCTTTTATCCGACCGTCTGCTTTGTAGGTCGTTGTTTTCCAACTGACATTAAACCCATCTTTAAGTTCGTGGATCGAGACGCTCATGTCCCTGGGGACTTCACCTCCATCCGCGTCCACCATGTTTGCAGAGCCAACATAGTCACCAACAAAGGGGGCGATTTCGTCAGAAAGAACAGGTTGAGACGAAAGTATAACGCACACGAGCGCAACAACAGAGAACGTGAGCATTTTTAGGGCAAGTAGCCGTTCTGAAAGTAACACGAGACTCTCCGCAACATTGACTAACTTATTCTAGCCCACCTGTTAGCACGCACAATGGGTCGAATTGTAATCCCCTAAATAAAATGAAGCATTTGTCGATCTATACCTTTGTGAACCATAAGTTTAAGGTGCGCGAAACTGCCCGATTGCACGGTGGCGTAGTGGCAGGTAAATGGCATACGACTGTATACAAGACGGAGTGACAGATGTCCCAGACCCGCACAGAATCCGACAGCTTTGGCCCGCTGGAGGTTCCTTCGGAAAAATATTGGGGTGCTCAGACCCAGCGCTCCATCATGAATTTCCCCATTGGATGGGAGAAACAGCCTGTGGCCATCGTGCGGGCATTAGGCGTTATCAAAAAAGCCTGCGCAATGGAGAACAAGGCGACCGGTAAACTGGACGCTCGGATCGCTGACGCCATCATTCAGGCAGCCGGAGAAGTCTTCGAAGGCAAGTTCGACGACAACTTCCCACTGGTCGTGTGGCAAACCGGGTCGGGAACTCAGTCCAACATGAACTCAAACGAGGTCATCGCGAACCGTGCGATCGAGATTCTGGGCGGCGTTATTGGATCCAAGGATCCCGTGCACCCCAATGACCATTGCAACATGGGACAATCTTCGAACGACACCTTCCCCACCGCCATGCACATCGCAACAGCCATGAGCGTGCGTGACGTTCTGTTGCCTGGGCTCGAAAAGCTAGCCTTGGGGTTGGAGCGGAAATCCGAGGAATTCAAAGATATTATCAAGATCGGGCGGACTCATACACAAGACGCAACGCCGCTGACTCTGGGTCAGGAATTCGGTGGCTACGCCCATCAGATCCGTCAGGGGATCGAGCGCGTAAAGGCCGCTATGCCTGGTATCTATGAGCTAGCTCAGGGTGGCACAGCCGTGGGCACCGGTTTGAACACTCAAAACGGCTGGGGCGAAGCCGTTGCAGCAAATATGGCCGAGATAACCGGCCTGCCCTTCGTGACCGCGCCTAACAAGTTTGAGGCGCTGGCCGCGCATGACGCCATGGTCTTTTTGTCGGGCGCTTTGGCGACAATCGCGGGTAGCTGTTATAAAATTGCCAACGATATCCGTCTGTTGGGATCGGGTCCTCGTTCAGGTCTGGGCGAATTGATCTTGCCGGAAAACGAACCGGGTTCGTCAATTATGCCCGGCAAAGTGAACCCCACACAGGCCGAGGCACTGACACAGGTCGCGGCGCATGTCATGGGCAATGACGCCGCAGTAAAGTTTGCCGGTAGTCAGGGCCACTTCGAGTTGAATGTTTACAACCCGATGATGTCCTACAACCTGTTGCAGTCAATCCAGCTTTTGGGCGATGCCGCCGATAGCTTTACCGAACGGATGCTACTGGGCATTCAGGCAAACGAGCCGCGCATTGAAAAGCTGATGAAGGAGTCGCTGATGCTGGTGACGGCTCTGGCGCCCACCATCGGCTATGACAACGCCACGACGGTTGCAAAGACTGCGCATAAGAACGGCACGACCCTCAAGGAAGAGGCCATCGCCCTGGGTTTTGTGGACGAAGCGACATTTGACGCCGTGGTCCGCCCCGAGCAAATGATCGGTCCAAAGGACTGATGAGTAAGCCGGTCAATCTGAACCGGTACCGAAAGGAAAAAGCGCGGGCTGAAAAGAAGGCCCGCGCCGACCAGAATGCTATTACCTTTGGGCGTAAAAAGCCTGAAAGAGATGCAGCCGAGAAAGTACTGAACAAGCAACGCCGCGACTTGGACAACCATGAGTTGGAGGAATGAGCGGCCGCCCCGTCAAACGGTCCCTGACCCTGAAGGGACACCGTACTTCGGTATCGCTCGAGGATGAGTTCTGGCAGGCATTCCGTGACATTGCCAAAGTAAAGGATATTCCAATCAATGCGCTAGCGGCTGAAATTGACGTGTCTCGTGATCCTGAAATCGGCTTGGCATCGGCAATTCGTGTATACATTTTGAACTGGTATCGCGCCTGATATTGGGTGCTTGATTTAAAACTACCGGGCTGTGTATGCTCGACCGGAACAAAAGTGGTACATACATGAGCCAGACTACACAAGGACCGGACGGTCAGCCTCGCTGCAAATGGTGCCAGGCCGCGCCTGAGTTTTTCGATTATCATGACAACGAATGGGGATATCCCGTTGCGGATGACCAACGCTTGTTCGAAAAGCTATGTCTCGAAAGTTTTCAATCCGGGTTGAGCTGGCGGACAATCCTATCCAAGCGCGAGAATTTTCGGAGAGCGTTTAAACAATTCGAAATCAACGCTGTAGCGGCGTTTGATGATGCAGACATTGAACGTCTTTTGCACGATGAAGGAATTGTCCGACATCGCGGCAAAATTCAAGCCGTCATAAATAACGCCCAATGCGCACAATGTCTGATCACTGAGTACGGATCACTTGCTGCTTATGTCTGGCAGTATGAGGCAGATATGCCACCCGAGCCTCAGACAGCGTCAACCTCGGCTGAGTCTGTGGCCATGTCCAAGGATCTTAAAAAGAGAGGTTGGAAATTCGTTGGGCCAACCACTGTTTTTGCGTTCATGCAAGCGATGGGGCTTGTAAATGATCACGCAAATGGATGCGTCATGCGCGAAAAAGCGGCGCAGATGCGCCGCAATTTCATTGCGCCAACGTAGATCTGTTTAAATCGACGCGCGGTAGATTTTCTCGATATTCCCACCCAGAGCTGCGTTGAACTCATCATTCGATTGCTTTTTCGACAGTCCCTCAGTCAAAGCACGCGAGAAAGATGCGATCATTTTACCGTTCTGTCCCAACAAATCGCAGGCTTGTTCTGTTGAATATCCGCCCGACAAAGCAACCACACGCACCACGCGTGGATGATCGGCAACGGCGTCATACAGGTTCGCATTGGTGGGGATCGTCAATTTCAACATCACATCCTGTCCCTCGTCCAATTGATCAAGGTTTTTCAGGATCTCGGCCTTCAGAATGTCTTCGGCCTCGGCTTTGGATGCCGAATTGATGTTCACCTCAGGCTCGATGATCGGAACCATATCAGCCGCTATCACTTCCCGCGCAATGTCGAATTGTTGCGCAACTACAGCTGCGATGCCCTCGGCATTGGCTTCATGAATAACCGAGCGTTCTTTGGTTCCAAACACGCCCGACGCCTTCGCTAGGGTGTCGGCCAGACCAGGGATCGGCTTCATCATCTGAACACCATTCGCCTCGTCCTCTAACCCTTTGTCGATCTTGAGAAAAGGAACGATGCGCTTTTCCGACCAAAGGAAATCAGCGACTTTTCGGCCATTAATTTCTTCACCCAGAGTCCGTTCGAACAGGATGGCTCCGATAACTTTTTCATTGGTGAAATCATCTGCCAGGATAATCCGGGCGCGCATCTTCTGAATTTCCCCAAACATCTCCTCGTCCGAGGAATAGTCTGAAGCCTCAACCCCATAGAGTGCCAGCGCTTTGGGAGTCGAGCCGCCGCTTTGATCCAGTGCTGCAATAAAGCCAGCTCCATTGGACATTTGCTCGCGCTGTTCTGATTTGGACATATGATATTCCCGTTCGAAATGATTCCGCTGTTTTCAACCGCATACAGCATGGCGCATCGCGATGGTAGTTTGTTAGCGCTCAACGATGCGCAACCAAATTCCGTCTTTCGACCGGACAGTCAGATGCGCTACCGGAATCGGCGTTTTGCCCTCGATTAACTCGAACCGGAAGTGCTGCAGCAATTTGGACAGGATCAATGGGCCCTCGATCATGGCAAATCCAGCGCCCGAGCACACACGAGGACCAGCTGAGAACGGAATGAAGGCTTCTCGCTGGCAACGCTTGCCGTTTTCCGTGGCCCATCTGTTCGGATCAAACTCATCCGGATGATCCCAAAGGCGTTCGTGCCGGTGAACATGCCACGGGCTGATAACGATTTGAGCCCCTTTTGGAACGTCGCGGTCGCGAAAGCGTTCGGGGCACGTAGTTTCCCGCACCATCATAGGGACAGGCGGATAAAGTCGGAGCGTCTCGCGAAAGACATCTCTGCTCAGCTTTAGTTTCGACATCTCCGAGATATCGGAGAGATTTACAGCCTGAGCTTCGGCAGCAAGCTTATCTTGCCACTCTGGGTATAAGGCCATCAGGTACAACGCCCAAGCCAGAGCTGAGGCGCTTGTTTCATGGCCTGCCAGAAAGAAAATCGCAACTTGGTCGACCATCTCATTTGTGTCGAAACATGTCCCGGTCTCAGGGTCCGGAGTCGTCATGATTTTAGTTGCCAGATCGTTGGGCGCACATCCTCGCGCAATTAATTCAGCACGTTGTTGCGTCAGCTTCCCAATCAAAGCCCTTATTTCATTTGCGTTTTTTCGAGTTCTTGAAGAATGGAACCGAGGCATCCACCGTGGTAGCGGAACAAATGCGGCCAGGTTCAACAAGGGTTGCTGGCGTTGGTAATCCCTGAACTTCTGAAAGACTTGCGCTGCGACTTCATGTTCGATCGGCATTGAGAATAAGGTTCGAAAGATAACATCGGCGGCGGCATGGCTTGTTAACTCTTCACATTCGATATCGGTGCCGACCAGAGGGCGTATTCGTCGCACTGCTGCTTCCGCGGCCTGAAGCATCGCAGGGAACGTATCTTTAAGCCGTCCCCCCTCAAACGCCGGGTCGATGATCCTGCGTTGTCGTTTCCACGTTTCACCATTGGTTAAAAAAACAGACTCTCCTAAAAGTGGTCGTAAGCCTTCGCTGATGCGTTCAGATTTAGGAAAACCTTCCGCTCGTTTTTTCAAAACAGTTTCAACAAGTTCAGGCTGGTTCATCATGTATGAACGGAAGAACGGAGTCCGAAACTCGGCCATCCATGCGCGATACAGGCGTTGCGGTTGTGCGGAAAGGATATCTTGACGAAACAGCTTGAGGTACCGCCACAGCGAAACATGGTTTGGGCGTGAGGGCGGCTTTGGCGGAATCACAGCATCACCGTCCGGTGCTTTGAGACTGCGATATCGATACGAGACTTAGACGAACTACGTTCGCGGAATCTCTGGGCCAAAGACTGAGGTCCGGCCGTGATGCGGAAATAGTCGTACGCCCCGACACGATCAAAGGCGCACAAATACTGAAAATGAAGACGAAAGAAACGCCACCGCAAAGCCTGCCAACGCTCTGGCGAAAGTGTTTGCGTGAATGCTGCCGACAAGACCAAGGGCCATTTTTTACTTTCGGTTGCGACGCCGGAAACGCCGACAGGGTCGCAAAGAGCAAAAGAACATCCGTCACCCGGAGCCGATACGTCCACCCAGGTGAGATTGTACTGAACGGAAAGAAATTGAAGATCTGTCCGCAACTCTTTGGCATTTGGGAGAAACGACACCATTGGCACGACCTGACCCAAGGATAGGAAAGATAGAGCTGGTCGGAAACCTGTGTCCGGTGCACTCCTGATTACATCAGCCAGAACTGAGACCCCGATATGTGCGCCGGAACTGTGGCCAACAACCAAGACTTCATCCACGTCCGTAACCAACGCCTGCTTAATAAGTTCGGTGAATTCGGTCATGCGTTTTCGCAAAGCGGCGGGCGTTTCACCCTTTAAACTCGCCGAATAGGCGTAGTCGTGCATCAGATAATAAGCGAATAGCTTGTTGTCGATCTTTTGAAACCAACGCAAAAGCAGGCAGAACGTCAGAATGGCTGGGGCAATGGCAAAGAGGTCAAAAAACTGGCTACCGCCTTTCCAGATGCCCCAAGCGATGGCCAGTGCTGCGGCCAGCTGGAATACAAGCATCGCAAACGGATAAAGTGCAGCGATTACAGGCCCCTTGCGTAAACGCATCAGTCGTCCAAATGTCCCACTCGCAAGGTAAATCCACGCGGTTCTAACCAGTTGCACATAAGTCGCAACAACCGAGTTGGACATGCTGTCCCTGACAATATCCGACCAGACCAACACCTGAATCTGTGTCTCAACCTCGGTTCCGTCTTGTTCCGAATGGACATGCCATCCAAAGGGACCGTCCCCCATTTTGGCTGAAACCGATATCTGATATCCTGACAACGCGGACTGCGCCGCCCCTTCCGAGCGGTACAGTTCGCGGTATCTGCGAGGATGTATAGGATCATAACCGGGAATGTAAAACACCCGGCGCCGTTTGACCTGCTCTTGGTTTTCGTGACTGTTCATAGTCTTACCTTCTGCTGCGCAGATTAGCGCAGCGTTATCATCAAGGTAAGTCAGATCAGTACTTTAGCCAAAATTTGCCAGCGCCGGGAAAGCTTCCAGCAACCACCAGCTAAACTCGGTGAACAACCCGGTGATTAACATGATGCCAACGAACAGCAACAACCCACCCATCACTTTTTCGATTGTCGCCATATGAGGCTTGATCTTGTTCATAACGGTCATCGAGCGGTTAAGGAACATTGCAGCCAGCAAGAACGGTATGCCGAGTCCCGCGGCGTAAACACCCAAGAGCAACGTTCCACGGGCAACCGAGGCTTCAGACGCCGCCAAGGACAGGATCGCGCCAAGCTGAGGACCGATACACGGCGTCCATCCAAAAGCGAAAGCCAGTCCGAGGATGTAAGCTCCAAAAACAGAACCGCCCGAATCTCCGGTTTCGATCCGCGCTTCACGGTCCAGGAACGGGATGCGGAAGACATTCAGAAAGTGAAGACCGAACACAATCACCACAGCACCTGAAAGCTTCGCGAAAAGCACTTGGTTTTGCAGGACAAACGCGCCAAAGGCCGAGGCCGTGAAGCCCAGTAACAGGAAGACAGTCGACAAGCCGAGCACAAAGAACAATGCGGTCAGCGTCGCTTTGCGCCGCGCCGTAGTCTGGTCCTGCATTTCGTTGATCGACACACCGCTCATATAGGCAAGATACGGTGGCACGATCGGCAAGACACACGGCGAAAGGAAACTAATCAGTCCGCCCAGCATCGCGATGAACATGGCGGGCAGCAGGCCCGCGTCGATGATATCTATTCCAAACATAATTCAGCACATATGGTATGATGTGGCGAACGTCACGAGGCCATTCAGTCACATCCTCGTGGTTGCACGCTGGACACCCGGTCAAAGTGGAAATATTTCATCTCTATGTCAAACCCAACTGAAACTCTCGACGCCTTGGGCCTGCTATGTCCCCTGCCCGTTCTAAAGGCCAGAAAACGTTTGAAATCAATGCCCTCCGGGGCAGTTCTGCGTGTTCTGGCCGACGATCCTGCTGCGATTATTGACGTCCCGCATTTCTGCAGCGAAAGCGGTCACCACTTGCTTTCGCAAGAAGAAACCGAAGGCCATCAAGTCTACCTGATCCAGAAAAAAGGCTAAGTTTAAGACGCGAATGTTACAAAAAAGGCGGGCTCTTTCGCCCGCCTTTTTGTTTATTGTCCCAGTGACCACCATCCGCGCCGCTTGGGCTTCGCCGGTTCTGCGGGTTCCTCGGCAACGACCTCAAGTACCGGCTCTTCTGTTACTGGTTCCGGTTCCGGCGCTACCTCCGGTGCCTGGCTTTCCTCTGCGACTGCTGCTACAGGCTCTTCCGCCTCCGCCTCCGCCTCGGGTGCCTCAGTGCTTTCAGCAACAATATCGTCAGCGAGTTCGACTTCATTCGAATCCGCCGGTGCAGCCGATTCCTTTACGGTTTCTTCCACCACTTCAGTTTGCACCTCAGCAGACTCAACCGACTCGCCTTCGGCATCAACCGGTGTGGTTTCCTTCTTTTTACGACGTGGCGCTCGGCGGCGTTTAGGCTTAGCCTCTTCCTCGCCGCTTTCCGCCGGAACGGACTCTGCAGCGTCTGTTTCGTCTACTTCGACCGGTGCTTCTTCTTCTCCAGTGGGCGCCTCTGCGGCCTCAACGTCATCTGCGCTCACCTCAGCCGTTTCGCCATTTCCATTGCCCTTCTTGCGGCGGCGGCGGCGGCGCTTGCGCTTGGGCTTGGCTTCTTCGTCTGTCTGAGGCGTTTCGTCTTCGACCTTTTCCTCTTCATCCGCGTCTACAAGATCCATCAGCGATGCATCTACGGAAACGACCGGCGCTGTCGCTTCGGGTACAATCCGGCTTGCAGTCTTGAACTTCTCCATCGAGAAATCCGGACTGACCAGATGGATATCCCCTTCCACACGAACTGAAAGACCATAGCGCGACTCGATTTGGGCGATATGCTCACGTTTCTGGTTCATCAGGAAATTCGCGATGCTGACGGGGCAGCGCACCAAAACCTCGCGCGAGCGGCGCCGCGTACCTTCTTCTTCGATCTGACGCAAAATGGTCAACGCCATGTTGTCGTCCGAACGGATCAGCCCAGTTCCATGACAGGATGGGCAAGGCTGCGTCGTTGCTTCCAGCATACCCGGGCGCAACCGCTGGCGACTCATCTCAAGCAGGCCGAAGCCGGAAATACGACCAACCTGAATGCGTGCCCGATCCGTTTTCAACTTATCCTTAAGGCGCTTTTCGACGGCCGAGTTATTCTTGCGCTCGTCCATGTCGATAAAGTCGATGACAATCAGACCGGCCAAGTCGCGCAGGCGCAACTGGCGCGCCACTTCTTCGGCCGCTTCGAGATTTGTCTTGAGCGCGGTTTCCTCGATCGAACCTTCCTTGGTCGCGCGACCCGAGTTCACGTCGATTGCGACCAACGCTTCGGTTACACCGATTACGATGTAGCCACCCGATTTCAACTGCACAGTCGGGTTGAACATCCCGGCCAGATAGCTTTCCACCTGATAGCGCGCAAACAGCGGCAAAGCATCCTCATACCGTTTCACGTTCTTGGCATGGGACGGCATGATCATCTTCATGAAGTCCTTGGCGATGCGGTACCCGCCCTCGCCTTCGACCAGCACCTCGTCGATATCGCGATTGTACAAATCGCGGATCGAGCGTTTGATCAGGTCGCCCTCTTCATAGATCTTGGCCGGCGCTATGGACTTGAGCGTCAACTCGCGGATCTGCTCCCACATACGCTGCAGGTATTCGTAGTCACGTTTGATCTCGGACTTGGTCCGTTTGGCCCCAGCGGTCCGAATGATCAGGCCGGCACCTGTCGGCACGTCGATATCGGCCGCGATCTCTTTCAGTTTCTTGCGGTCCGGCGCGTTAGTGATCTTGCGGCTGATACCGCCCCCCCGCGCTGTGTTTGGCATCAAGACGCAATAGCGACCGGCCAACGAGAGATACGTGGTCAGCGCTGCGCCCTTGTTGCCACGCTCTTCTTTGACGACCTGAACCAGCAGAACCTGCCGGACCTTGATCACCTCTTGGATTTTGTACCGGCGCGGGCGCGGCTTGCGCGGAGGGCGAATGTCTTCGCTATCATCCTCATCCGCAACAGATTCGATCGTGTCGTCTTTTGCGGTAGCATCCGCGCGGGCTTCGGTATCGTCCGGCTCATCGGAGTCAGCCTTGCTTTCAGCTTGCTCAGTGTCGGCATCCGCCGGCGCGTCTTCCGACGCAACAGCGCTGGCGTCGGGTTGAGTATCAACCTGACCCGCCTCGTCGGTGGAGGATGTTTCCAAGTCCTCTGCTTGGGTCTCTTCACCCGCCGAAACCGCGGCAACTTCTTCCTCTACGGTGGGGTCGGCACTTTCCGGTTCGTCTGCGGCTGCTACAGTTTCCGCATCCAGTGCTTCCAAGTCGTCGAGCGGTTCCTCAACGGGAGTGTCCGCCACGTGATCCGCTGGGGAAGTCCCTTCGGGCACAGCCATCTCGGGTTGTTCGTCGCCCTCATCCAGATCAATCGTTTCCATACCCGAGGGTTCCGAAGACACCTCAAGCGTCTCGACTGCATCATCCGATTTAACATCGGCAGCCTTGGTCCGCGACCGCGAACGGCGTTTCTTGGGCTTGGATTCTTCCGCCTCATCCCGAGCCCTCATGGCCTCGGCATAAGCGCGCTCTTCCTCCATCAGCGCTTCACGATCGGCAACTGGGATTTGGTAGTAGTCGGGATGAATTTCGGAAAACGCCAGAAAACCGTGCCGGTTTCCGCCGTAATCCACAAAAGCCGCCTGCAAAGACGGCTCAACCCGCGTTACTTTTGCTAGATAGATGTTGCCAGCAAGCTGGCGTTTGTTTTCGGACTCAAAATCGAACTCCTCGACCTTGTTTCCATCGACCACCACAACCCGAGTCTCCTCGGTGTGGGTGGCATCGATAAGCATTTTCTTAGCCATGTGTCCTTGGTGCACCGCGCCAAACGCGTTGTCCTGACCCGTCCAGGCGGACAGGCACTTTTGGGGAGGTGTCTTGTACGGGCGATTTCGGACGGCGCGCGGCAGGGTCTGGCGCTGTGGCCCCCTGCCCGTATAGTCAATCGTTGCGCGCGCGTCATCGCGGTTCTTCTCCGACAGACGCGCCTTGACGCTGTCTGCCCATTATATTCCTTTCGCCCGCATCCACGGGCTCAGGCGTTCAACTGCCCCGGTTCGGGGCACAATCGGTCTGCGCGGCCTGTGTGGGATTAGGTCACCACCTGCGGCGTTGCAGCGAAACTCAAAGATTCGGGACTTTTGGGCACCAAAAACGGCCCGGCCCGTTCAGGTACAATAAAAGCAGTCCTGTGGAAAAGACAATGGGCAAACTGCAATCCCTGCACTTCAGACAACAGGGATCGCTTCATCTGGCCAAAAATATCTCGGGGGTGAATTGAGCTGAAGGCTCAAGAGGGGGCTGGCCCCCCTCTCTTCCGTCACAAGTAGTCCGAACGTTGCAGCCCGTATTTGGCCATCTTCTCGTTCAACGTTCGCCGCGGCAAACACAGCTCGTCCATCACAGACGCGATCGAGCCTTTATGACGGCGCATAGTATTGTCGATCAGCATCCGTTCGAACGCCTCAACATATTCCTTCAGGGGCTTGCCTTCCGTTGTCATGACGGGTTGCATTTCTTCATGATCCGACATGAGCAAAGAGGCAATCGTTCCAGAGCCGCGACGCGATTGCAAAACTGCGCGCTCGGCGATGTTGATCAGTTGTCGCACATTCCCCGGCCAAGGCGCCTGCAACAACTGCGCGGCCTCTTGTGCACTGACTTGCGGCGCATCACAGCCATATTCTTCGGCGAATTGTTCGCTCAGGCGGGTGAACAATGTCAGGATATCTTCGCCGCGCTGGCGCAGCGGCGGCATGGTGATACGCAACGCCGCCAGCCGATAGAACAAGTCCGGCCGCAGAACATCTTCAGAGGTCTTACCGGCTTCCTGAAGGTTCGAGATCGCGATAATCCGCGTCTCGGCAGGCGTACCCTGATCATTCATCACGCTCAGCAAGCGCGCTTGCAGCGTATCGCTTAGCGCTTCAACGTCTTCCAGAACCAAGGTACCGCCGCGCGCTTCTTCAACGGCAGGCAGTTGCGCGTCCTCGGGCATCATGGGGCCGAACAACCGTTTGGAAAGCGCCTCTTCTTCCAGGGCCGCACAAGAAATCAGAACGAATTTCTTACCGGCCCGACTGCCCACCGCATGCAGGGCGTGCGCCGCCAAGGTCTTGCCGGTACCGGTTTCACCGTCGATCAGCACATGACCATCGGCCTGCCCCAGATCCAGAATATCCTCACGCAGGCGTTCCATGACCGGGCTGGCCCCGATCAGCTTGTTCATGATCTGGGTACCATCGGACAATTCTCGCCGCAGTGCCCGGTTGTCCAAGGTTAAGCGCCGGGCGTTGCTGGCACGTTTAGCCAGTTCCGACATCCGGTCGGGATTGAAGGGCTTTTCCAGAAAATCGAACGCGCCCACGCGCATGGCCTCCACAGCCATCGGCACATCCCCGTGCCCGGTAATCATGATCACCGGTAGCGTACTGTCCGCTCCCATGAGTTTTTTAAGCAACTGGATACCGTCCATTCCCGGCATCTTGATATCCGAAATAACGATCCCTGGATAATCCGGCCCCAGAACTTTGAGCGCATCTTCGGCGCTGGCAAACGTTTCCGTGTCATATCCTGACAGTGCCAGCCATTGACTGATTGACTGCCGCATATCCTGTTCGTCGTCCACAATGGCGATCTTCATGGCCTGTGCCATAGTTTTTCCCCGTTATTCCGCGGCCTCTAGGCCATCGCTTCCAAGTATAGGCAGCTGCATCTCGAACACCGCGCCCCCGTTGGGGCTGTTGCGCGCAGTCAGCCGTCCCCCATGGTCGTTCACGATCCCGGAGGAGATGGCAAGCCCCAGCCCGACGCCATCGCCCGGCTGCTTGGTGGTATAGAAAGGCTCGAACAGGTTTTCGATATCCTCGATTCCATGGCCATTGTCCCGCACCGTCAGCACCGCCATATCCCCTGCGGCCAGAATGATTTCTACATCCGGTTCAGATACTGATTTGGTGGCGTCCAGTGCATTACGCAAGAGGTTGACCATTACCTGCTCAATCCGCATTCGGTCCCCCAGTGCAAACACCGGTTCTTCGGGAAAAATCTGAGTGATCTTGACGTGTCGCTGACGCAATTGCGGCTCCATCATCGACAGGGCAGAAGCCAGCGCTTCGCCAAGATTTACAGGGGAAAACGCATCCGCGCCCTTCCGAGCATAGGATTTGAGCTGACGGGTTATCGCACCCATCCGCTCGATCAAACCGTCGATACGACCGAAGCTGGCCAGAGCTTCTTCGGGGCGGTTCCGGCGCAGCAGCAGGCGCGCGCCTGCCAGATAAGTTTTCATTGCAGCCAGAGGTTGATTAAGCTCGTGACTGACAGCGGCCGACATCTCGCCCAACGCGGCCAGTTTCGAGCTTTGCGCCAGCGTCTGTTCGGCAACTTCCAGCGTCTTTTCAACCCGTTCTCTCTCAGCGATTTCCCGCTGCAGGCGTGCATTCAATGCGCGAAGCTCTGCCGACTCGCGCTGAAACAGCGCCATGCGGAACGTCGCCCGGCGGCTGAGAGCGTAGAAAGCCAAAGCAAGAAGAATCGCAAACCCCATGATTTCCAGCGCAATTACACTGTTCACCTTTTCCCGGATGGACGAGTAAGTTGTGAAAGACGTGATCGTCCAACCACGGAACGGTATGCGTGAGTCCATACGCATAACAGCTTCGCCCTGCAGATAAGCATCCGGCGGCAGCGCAGTCCAATCAGCGGTTGCGCGGATCGCCCGCTCAATGGCGTTTTCGGGCGGTTGCCGCTGAATGGCAATGCTTTCCTCCAATCCGCGCCACCGCGGTTCGGTCGACAGAATGACCGTACCCGTACTATCTGCAACCATCACAGCATCAGAAATACCCGCCCAGGCGCGTTCGAATTTCTGCAAATCGACTTCAACGACGATGACGCCCAGAATATCTGCTCCAGAGTCCATGCGGCGCGAATAGACAAAACTGTATCCCCCCGCCTCATTCTCAATGACCGAAAAAATCGTGGCATTGGAACGAACAGCATCCACATAGTAAGGCGAGTTTCGATGCGCTTCGCCTAAGCGGTTCCTGTCGGTTGCAGCCACGGTCCGCCCGTCGCTGTCCAACAACATCAATGATGCGGCGCCGATCTCCTCGACAAACGAGATAAGGCGCTGAGTGGATAGGGTATAGTCGCTGGACTGAAGCGCCGATATCAGTGTCGGATCACGAGCCAGTAGTTGCGGAACAATCGCGTTCCGCCGCAGTTCGCTCAGCAAGTTTCCCGAATACAGCGCAAGGCGTACTTCGGCTCTGTTTCGGGTCGATTCAGTAAAACGATCCGTCAGCAAACGGTTGGTCACCCAAATCGTTCCAACGGTTGCAATCAAAAGGATCGAAACCGCGACACGCAGGCGCCACCCCAAAGGAGCGCCCCGGAACGGATTTTTGATAGAAGACCAGCCAGATTGGGTGTCGGAGCTCATGCCCGGAAACTACGCGGGCTTGAGTGCAACCTCAAGTCACGCCGGTGCTAAAACACCCGACAATGCGCGGAACAATGCCGTGCCGTCTGTGCCGCCGTGACCTTCGTCTGCAGCGCGCTCGGGGTGTGGCATCATGCCAAGAACGCGACGGTTTTCCGACAAGATGCCCGCGATATCGCCAACCGACCCATTGGGATTCTCGGTATAGGTGAACGCGATCCTGTCTTGATCACGAAGTGTGGACAGTGTTGCGTCATCGGCGAAATAGTTTCCATCATGGTGCGCAATCGGAATACCAATGACATCGCCGGCATTATAAGCGTTGGTGAAAGCACTGTCGCTGGTCTCAACCTTCAAGCCTACAGTCCGACAGATATATTTGAGCCCGGCATTTCGCAGCAAAGCGCCCGGAAGGATGCCGGTCTCAGTCAGGATTTGGAAGCCGTTACAAACACCAACCGCATAGCCACCGCGTTCAGTGTGTTCCACAACAGCTTTGCAGATCGGCGATTGCGCCGCGATAGCGCCACATCGCAGGTAGTCACCGTACGAGAAACCGCCGGGGACTCCGACGATATCGACGCCCTCGGGCAGAGACGCGTCTTTGTGCCAGACCATGTCGACCTGAAAACCGGCTTGTTCAAAAGCGACGGCCAAATCCCGGTCACAGTTGGAACCGGGGAATACGATGACTGCAGCGCGCATGGCGGGGCCTCCGGAGGTAAGGGTCAGACCAGTTCGATCTCGTAGCGTTCGATGACCGTATTGGCCAACAGCTTTTCGCACATCTCGGTTACGTCTGCCTCGGTTGCACCTTCGGCCAATTCAAGGTCAATCACCTTGCCCTGACGTACGCCTTCGACCTGGTCAAAGCCCATGGCACCCAATGCGTGGCGCACGGCCTCGCCCTGTGGGTCGAGAACCCCATTCTTGAGCATCACATGCACACGTGCTTTCATTCCTGCAACTCCAGCTAAGGGCCAGCGGATACGGCCCGTTCCGTTGCGCGGGGGATAGCGCGCCTTTTGCCATTCGACAACCCTTGTCCGCACGCAGTTTGCCGCAGGCCGCGTCAGCTCTTGCCTGAAAGCCCCGGATAATGCGCGTCAATCGCGTTGAATGTCCCTGTCAGCACCATTTCAACGGCAACCGCGACAAGAATAATAGCCATGACCCGAGTGACCACATTTATCATCGTTGGCCCAAGAACGCGCGAAATCGGATCGGCGAACAACAAACCAAGCCCCACAATTGCGCAGGCTATAAGGACCGCTGAACCCAATGTTACAATCTCGGCCCCGTCTGGTAGGCTATGCGCAAACACGATGGTGGTTGCGATTGTACCGGGGCCAATAGTCAGGGGGATCGCCAAAGGCACAACGGCTATGTTGCTTTTCTTCGCCCCATCTTGCACGGCCTGCTGATCCCCCTTTGGCCGGTCCGATGCATTCAGCATAGACATGCCGACCCCGAGGATGATCAACCCGCCCGCAATTCGAAATGACGGGATGTCGATCCCGAAAACGGCCAGAATTTCTTCGCCAATCAAAACGGCAATCAATGCGACAGCGACAACCGTGGCAGTCACGATCAGCGCGACCCGTTTGCGCTCGGGTGCCGTGTAGCCATCGGTCATACCCAGGAAAATCGGGATACCGTACAACGGGTTGAAAATCGCGAGCAAAGCCGCAAGAAATTTCAGAAAAACTGCCTGGTCAAATAGTTCAGCCATTTCACGCCTTGCTTAGAATTACCTCGGCAGACAATGCGAGACAATCCATGGCACTGTCAAACGCCACCAACAAAAGAAAAAACGCCGCTTGACTAAGCGGCGTTTCGACTTGTCCTGAGGGCAGAGATTCAGTTGATCAGCGTCGGCTTGGTTACATTGCTTTTTGGCAAAACACCCAAACGACGGGCAACTTCGGAATAGGCATCTGTAAGATTGCCCAAATCTCTCCGAAACACATCTTTATCCAACTTTTGGCCACTTTCGATATCCCAAAGGCGACAGCTGTCAGGGCTGATTTCATCTGCAACGATCAAACGTTGATAATCGCCTTCGAAAACACGCCCGATCTCGATCTTGAAGTCGACCAGACGAATGCCAACGGCCAACATAATGCCGCTCATGAAATCATTTACGCGCAGCGCAAGGCTTAGAATATCGTCCATATCCTGCTGGCTGGCCCAGCCAAAAGCAGCGATGTGCTCTTCGGTCACCAGCGGATCACCCAGCGAGTCATCCTTATAGCAGTACTCGACGATGGGGCGCGGCAATTGAGTACCTTCGGCAATACCCAAACGTTTGGACATCGACCCTGCAGCATAGTTGCGCACGATGACTTCCAGCGGCACGATTTCACAGCTGCGCACCAATTGCTCACGCATATTCAGGCGGCGAATGAAATGTGTGGGCACGCCGATCTGGTTCAGGCCGTTCATGAAATATTCGCTCAGGCGGTTGTTAAGCACGCCTTTACCGTCGATCACGTCCTTCTTTTCCGCATTGAATGCGGTCGCGTCGTCCTTGAAGTACTGAACGATCGTACCCGGTTCGGGACCTTCATACAGAATTTTGGCCTTGCCTTCGTAGATTTTCTTGCGACGCGCCATAAGCGACCCTTCCAGACTGTGAAGCGAGAGATTTCCCACTTTGTTGCGCCCTCATAGTCCAAGCCCCCCTTTCCCGCAAGTTCAGTAAGCCGAGGGCCTTTGACGCAGCGCAAATCCCTTGCGTCGAAGCCTTGCTATGGTCATATCTGCAAAAGACAAGATGTAATCCAAGGGGTCCCCAACCAATGACCACATTTGACGAACGCGAAAACGCCTTTGAAGCGAAGTTTGCCCATGACGAAGAAATGCAGTTCAAAGCACAAGCACGCTGCAACAAACTGCTGGGTCTTTGGGCCGCAGAAAAGTTGGGAAAATCCGGCGAAGAGGCTGAAGCTTATGCCAAAACTGTCGTGATCGCCGATATGGAAGAGGCAGGCCACGAAGACGTCGTCCGCAAAGTGTCGGGTGACTTGGGATCACTGTCGTCTGACGATGAAATCCGCGCGAAAATGACTGAACTTCTACCCGAAGCCAAATCGCAAATCCTGAGCGAGGCGGATTAACCCTCTGCCCTTGAACTCATGATCTTCATGAGTTTTATGAGTTTGATTCGAAGCCCCGGTCATGAGACACGGGGCTTCTTATTTTTTTCGGCTCCGCCGACTTTTCGGGAACGCCCAATGACAAACGCGCTGACTGATCTTCTTGCCGCAAATGATGCCATCCTTGCCGACGGTGCAACCGGCACAAACTTGTTCAATATGGGATTGCAGTCCGGGGACGCACCAGAATTGTGGAATGTGGACGCGCCAGACAAGATACGGGCATTGTATCAGGGATCAGTTGATGCGGGCAGCGACCTGTTTCTGACCAACACGTTCGGTGGTACGTCAGCACGGCTTAAATTGCACGACGCCCAGAACCGTGTGGGTGAATTGAACCGTATTGGCGCCGAGCTTGGTCGCGAAGTTGCTGGCAAGGCGGGCCGGACGGTCGTTGTGGCTGGTTCGGTCGGTCCGACCGGTGAGATAATGGAACCTGTCGGAGCTCTGTCCCATGCCGGGGCGGTCGAAATGTTCCACGAACAGGCTGAAGCGTTGAAAGCGGGCGGCGCGGACGTCCTGTGGCTGGAAACGATCAGCGCCCCCGAGGAATTCCGCGCGGCGGCCGAGGCGTTTGCCCTTGCCGATATGCCCTGGTGTGGCACCATGAGCTTTGACACCGCCGGTCGCACCATGATGGGCGTCACGTCGGCCGACCTGGCGCAGCTGGTTGAGACCCTTCCAAACCCACCCGTCGCCTTTGGTGCAAATTGCGGCACCGGCGCATCGGACATCCTGCGCACGGTGCTGGGTTTTGCTGCGCAGGGCACAGAACGTCCTGTGATCTCGAAAGGGAATGCGGGCATTCCTAAATATGTGAATGGGCACATCCATTACGACGGTACACCCGAACTGATGGCGCAATACGCCGCAATGGCGCGTGATGCGGGTGCGACGATTGTTGGCGGTTGTTGTGGTACAATGCCTGACCACCTGCGCAAAATGCGCGAGGCGTTGGATAGCACGCCCCGTGGAACGCGCCCGACACTTGATCAGATTACTAATGCGCTGGGGCCGTTTTCGTCCGCCTCTGATGGCACCGGTGACGACGCGGTGCCAGAGCGCCGGACCCGCCGCCGCCGCCGCGCGTGAAGCTCAACGCCCTTCGAATTTCGGGGGGCGTTTTTGCATGAAGGCTACGACGCCCTCGGCAAAATCCCGAGACCGTCCGCATTCACCCTGAAGGTGGGCTTCGATCTCAAGCTGTTCACCCAGCGTCTTTTCGTAAGTCCCGCGGATCGCCTTTTTGATCGCGCCAAACCCAGCGGTCGGACCGCTGGCCAGATAGGCGGCTCGGCGTCGCCAATGGGCGTCGAAATCGGCATCCGGGACGGCCTCCCAGATCATGCCCCACTCATCGGCTTGCCGCGCGCTGATCTTGTCCGCAAACAGAGCGGCCCCCATCGCTTTGGCAAAGCCCATTTGGCGCGGGGTAAACCATGTCCCGCCAGCATCCGGCAACAAGCCGATCCGGGCAAAAGCCTGCAGGAAATAGGCGCTTTCCGTTGCAATCACTACATCCGCGCACAAGGCCATATTGCAACCAGCCCCCGCAGCCGGGCCGTTCACAGCGGCAATGGTGGGAACCGGACAGTTGTAGATCGTTTCGAGCATCGGCTCGTATTCATCCCGCAACGTGCGTTCGAGGTCGATTTTTCCTGTGGTCGAGGAATCGCCCAAGTCCTGTCCGGAACAGAACGCGGCCCCTGCCCCAGTAAGCACTACGGCGCGTGCATTGGCTGCCGCCTCTTTCATGGCATATGCAACTTCGGCCCGCATCTGGGCGGTCATCGCATTCATCTTGTCCGGTCGATTCAGGGTCACTACCGCCAAATCGTCCGAGATGTTCAGCAGCACGGTTTCATAATCCATCAGGTTCCCCCCCAAGCACTATTCTTGAGGACAAGCCTGACTTAATTCACAATCAAGGGAAAGACCGACCAAGGGTCAGTCCTTCAGAATTTGCTCTAACCGCTTCTTTTCAGCGTCGCTAAGCCCGTCAGTGTCCGCGGTCGCGTGCGCATCTGCGCGCTTTCGAAGGAAACTCCAACCCACCGCTGCAGCAATCAACAACATGATCGGTCCCGCAAGCCACAGCAGCAGGTTTGAACCAGTTATGGTAGGCTTCAACAGCACGTACTCCCCATAACGGTCTACAATGAAGCTGATTGCTTCTTCGTCGCTATCGCCCGCAACAAGCCGTTCCCGCAACAACAGGCGCAAATCCCGCGCCAGCCCGGCATTGCTTTCGTCAATACTTTCATTGCGACAGACCAAACAGCGCAAACCGGTACTCAGGTCACGTGCACGTTGCTCCAAGACCGGATCGTCCAGTACCTCGTCTGGCTGCACGGCGTATAAAGGCGACGCGATAATCGCCAGGATCAGGATCAGGCGTTTCATTCTGCTGGCACTCCGCCCGTTGGGGCCTTGCGTGCGCCTGCAGCCACGCGGAACCTTCTGTCGGACAGGCTAAGGAACCCACCCAAAGCCATCAGGATACAACCACCCCAGATCCAGTTTGCCAGAGGCTTGATGTAGGTTCGCATCACCCAGCCTCCGTCAGCCTGCTGATCGCCGATCACAACGTACAGGTCCCCTAAGAACCGGTAGTCGATCGCCGCTTCGGTCGTTGGCATTCTGGCAACAGGATAGTCCCGTTTTTCCGGGTGCAACATACCCATGGGGCGGCCGTTCTTTTCCACCCGAACATCGGCGGTGGTCGAGAAGTAGTTGGGCCCTTGCACGCGGCGGACATCGTCCAGTGTCAGGGTGAATTGACCAACCTCAAAAGGCTGACCAGGCTGCGCCACTCGGATATCCTCAACCTCCCACGCGGTCAGACCGGCAATGGCAAACATGGTCACGCCAAGCCCGGTATGCGCAACGGCTTTGCCCCAATCGGCTCCGGGCAGCCGGAACAGGCGACTTAGGCTTCCGTTGCGGCCTGTACGGCTCCACAAATCAACCGCAGCGCCAAAAGTGACCCACGCCCCAAGGAACAGACCAATAGGGCCAAGCGCGCTACGCCCCGTTTGCATGACCCAGACCAGTATCGCCAAAGCCACGGCCAATACAAAGGCGTAGCGAAGCGAATACGCCGCCTTGCCAATCTTGCCGCGTTTCCACGGCATCATTGCGCCCACAGGTAGAACGATCCCCAAAACGATCATGAAGGGTGTAAAGGCCGCATTGAAAAACGGTGCCCCGACCGAGAGTTTCCGGTCAAAAGCCATCTCGGCCACCATCGGCCACATGGTCCCGAAGAACACCACAAAGCAACTGACAGCCAACAAAATATTATTCAGTACCAGTGCGCTTTCACGGCTGACCATGCCAAAGACGCCCTTGGCCTCCATCGCTTGCGCGCGTGCGGCAAACAGCGTCAGCGCACCACCGATGAAGATGACCAAAATGAACAGGATAAAAACGCCGCGTTCCGGGTCGTTGGCGAAGGCATGAACCGAGGTCAGCAAACCCGAGCGCACGATGAACGTGCCAATCAACGAGAACCCGAACGCGATGATCGCCAACAGGATCGTCCAGCTTTTCAGCGCCTCGCGTTTTTCGACAACGATGGCGGAATGCAGCAACGCAGCAGCCAGAAGCCAAGGCATGAACGACGCATTCTCGACGGGATCCCAGAACCAGAACCCACCCCAACCCAGTTCGTAGTAGGCCCACCAAGACCCCAGCGCGATCCCAATAGTCAGAAAAACCCACGCCGCCAGTGTCCACGGGCGCACCCACCGACCCCACGCCGCGTCGATACGGCCTTCGATCAAGGCAGCAACGGCAAAGCTGAACGCCATGCTGAGACCCACGTAACCCAAGTACAAGAACGGAGGGTGGAACGCCAAACCGGGATCTTGCAGCAATGGGTTCAGGTCCCGCCCATCAAAGGGTGCAACAACAAGCCGGTCAAAGGGGTTCGATGTGAACAGGATAAAGGCATAGAACGCCACGCCAATAGCGGCTTGAACAGCCAGCACGCGCGCCTTCAGTGTAGGTGGCAAACCCGCCCCGAAAATCGCAGCCATCCCACCGAATATGGCCACGATATAGACCCACAACAACATGGACCCCTCATGGTTTCCCCATGTCCCGCTGATCTTGTAAAGCATTGGCTTAGCCGAATGACTGTTCTCGACCACGATGCGCAGCGAAAAATCCGATGTGGCAAAGGCCCAAACCAGCGCACTGAAAGAAAACGTCATGAGCACCAGTTGGGCCACCGCGGCGGTTTCCCCAAAAGTCATCCAACCTGTCCACCTTTTGGACGCGCCAACCAGCGGAATGACGGACTGCACGATCGCCACGAGAAAGGCGAGGATGAGGGCGTAGTGACCAAGCTCTGTAATCATGGCCCTGCATATAATCCTGTTGCAAAGGAAGCACCAATAACTTTCGCGTCCTGAAGGCGCACATAGTGTCGCGGCTCATGCCGTGCGGGCGCGCCTCCAATCGTCCAGTGCCCGGTTTTCGTCAGGGTTCAGCGCGTGCTCGGCTAGGGTTACATCGGTCCCCGGATCAGCCGCGCCAACGGACTTCGCCCGCATATGTCTGAGTTCCGCGATATTCTGCGCAACCACAGGCGCGCGCCGCACTGTCGCCGAAAGCTCGCGTTGCCAGTCCTGCATTTTGGCCTGGTGCCGCGCGCCGAAATAGAACGAAACAATAACCCCCAAAAGCCACCACAGCGGTTCAGGCACAAGGGCGATGCCCTGCATCCGCGCCGCAAACCAAAGGGGGTCCACCATTGCCGCCACAAATAGCGCAAGCGTACCAAGCGCCAGAGCAGGACGCGGCAATCGGTTCAGGCCGTCCATAAAACGGTCGAAATCACCCTTGCGCGGCACGGCATATTCAGCACCGAACTGAACCATTGCCTGCTGTTGAAGCGACAGGTCCCGTTCGGCACCTTTTTCCGCATTTTCACGAAACACTTCGGCAGTTTCGCGAACAACATTCCTTCCGTCCCCAAAAAGGAACGACAAAAAACCCGAGATCAATCCCATCCCGCAACCCTCTGCTGAAATTCCGCATCGCTCAGGTGGTACCCCGGAGAGACAAATTCCTCTGCTCTTCGAATCCACCCACCCTTGTGTCCAGTTTGCGTACGCGCGTATTTCCGCGAAGCAACGCGCCCATCGGCAATCCGGAAATAATAATTCCGACGCGCCACTCCATACGCGTCTCGCAAGGCAATCGGGTCCGGCAGCGCGGCAGTCTTGCTGGCCTTCGCAGCCTGCGGGCCGACAACACCGTCCACTGTGATCTTAAAATCCATTTTCCTCAGAAGATATTGAAGTATTTTAACCGCTTGCGCGCCAGCGTTGACATACATGTCAAAGACAGAAGGTTGCAGTACCTCTGGCAACATGCTCAGTCTTGGGCCCTTGAAATAGTGAGACACGAAAATATCGACAGCCTGTGTTTTTGAGAGGCGCTTAACGTCTTGGCGTGTAATGAATCCATCGCCGGTCAAGTCCAGCCCCAAGCGCCGCATTGTGTGGATCGTGACACCGTATTTTGTCGCGCCGCCCGGATCATCCGGGTCGTCTACAAAGCCACCTTCGCGCGATACGATATCAGTCGCGATCTCTTGAACCGTCTGCATTGCATCCTCCGCTTGAATTCGCACAAAGGCTGCAGTCTCTGGGTTAAGAGCGATCTACGAAAAAGGGCGCTGCTACCGCAACGCCCTATAACAATTCTATCTATTCGAAGGTTCAGCCTTCGCTTGGCTCCACATACACGCCTTGTTCCTTCAGCGCGTCCACAACCTCTTTGGGCATGTAGGTTTCATCGTGTTTGGCAAGAATCTCGGTCGCCTCGAATACGCCATTCACATAAGAACCAGTCCCGATCATGCCCTGGTTTTCTTCGAACAAGTCCGGTAATACGCCTGTGAAAGCGACTGGTACACTTTCCCCGCCATCGGTTACGACAAACGTCACCGTTTCACCCTGCCCGCGAACGATCGAGCCCTCTTCGACCAAACCACCAATCCGGAACACTTCGGTGGACTTTGGCGGCTCTGCGATTACCTCGCTAGGCGAGCGGAAAAAGTTGATACCGTCCTGCAAAGCCCAGCCGATCAATGCTGTAGATGACACAAGGGCCACGACTGCCAGCAGTATGATCTGTACGCGGCGGCGTTTCTTGAGCGACTTCATGATATCCTCATGGGAACAGAGGGGCCATCATCAGGCCCGTTGTTTCAGCTTCACCTAACATCAGGTTGGCGTTCTGCAAGGCTTGGCCACTGCTACCTTTTGTCAGGTTATCCAGGGCACCGATCACGATCGCGCGACGTTCGATCCGGTCGCCAACTACACCGATATGGCAAAAATTCGAGCCCCGCACGTGGTGGGTCGATGGCGTCTCGCCAAAGGGTAGCATCTGGATAAAGGGTTCGTTTTCATAGGTCTTGGTCAACGCCTCGTACACGCTGGCCGGATCGCCTTTGACATAGGTGGTGGCCAGAATCCCGCGGTTCGCGGGCACCAGATGCGGCGTGAACTGGACCTTGACCGGACGGCCTGCCAATGCCGAGAATTCTTGATCGAACTCACCCAGATGGCGGTGGGTGCCGCCGACGGCATAGGCGTTGTACCCCTCGCTAAGTTCGGCGTGCAGGAGGTTTTCCTTGAGCGACCGCCCCGCGCCGGACACTGCGCACTTAAGATCCAGAATGATGTCATCCAGATCAATCACGTTGGCTGAGATCAGCGGGCGCAGCACATATTGCCCCGTTGCCGCGTTACAGCCAGTGCCCGCCACCAGACGGGCGCTGCGGATGTCGTCGCGGTAAAACTCGGTCAAGCCGTAGACTGCCTCGTCCTGCTGCGCCAGAGCGGCATGTGGGTTGCCGTACCATTTTTCATATTCCGCCGGATCACGCAGACGGAAATCGGCGGACAAGTCGATGATCTTGAGGGTCTTGGGCAGATCGCGGATCACTTCCTGACTGGTCTTGTGAGGCAAGGCACAGAAACACAGGTCGATCTGCGAAAAGTCGATTTCGGAAATCTTGCACAGGGTCGGCAGGTCCATGTGGCGCAGATGCGGAAAGACCTGCGCCATGGTCATCCCGGCCTTCCGCTCGGCGGCCAGTGCGGCGATCTCCATGTTGGGGTGTTCGGCAATCAGCCGTACCAGTTCAGCGCCTGTATAGCCCGAAGCCCCTAGAATTGCGATTTTATGGGTCATGTCAGACCTCTTGTTTGCGTGGTGTCACATGTCACGACCGCCGATGCGACGGTCCGGGAATAAATCAGCACAAGGCTGGGCGTCCTTGACCTAAGTCAGACAGCCTCGAACGTGATTTGTCGTCGCAGGAACTGTGTTGCGCGGTCGCTGACCGTGTCGGGCTTGCCGGTTGTCAGGAATCCGCCCTGCCCCCCGCCCCGCATGTTTGGATGACGTTCCAGATAATCCGCAAGGCTTTCGGCGACCAATGCGCCCTGGCTGAATACCTGCACATCCTCACCCAGCGCGGCCTGAAACTCGTCAGCCATCAGCGGATAATGGGTGCAGCCCAGAATGGCCGCCTGCGGTTCGGGCATTTTACGTTTAAGCGCGTCCACATGGCTGCGCACCAGCGCCTCGGCCAGGATCATATCGCCGTCTTCGATGGCATCGACCACACCGCCACAGGCTTGCGCCTCGACATCCACACCGATGGCGCGGAAAGCCAGTTCGCGTTGGAACGCTCGGCTAGAGACCGTCGCAGGCGTTGCAAACAGAGCCACATGCTTGACCGCAACCTCGCGCGGAGGGCTGTTGTCTCCCCATTGCCGTTCGGTCAGCGCCTCGATCAAAGGCACAAAGACGCCGAGCACTCGCTTGCCCTCGGGCACGCCCTCTTCCTGCATCCGGCGCAGAGCCGCGGCGCTGGCCGTGTTGCAGGCCAGAATCACCAGATCACAGCCCCGGTTCCAAAGCTCATTAACCGCGCCGCGTGTAAGCTCATAGATGTTCTGTGCATCCCGCACGCCGTACGGAGCGTGCGCACTGTCCGCGTAGTACAGGAAATCCAAGTCCGGCAGACGTTTCTGCGCGGCGTCCAGAACGGTCAGACCGCCCAAACCAGAATCAAAAATACCTACTGCCATTAGCCCCTTCAGGCGCGATGCCGTTCCTCAAACTCATAGCCGTAGTCATAGGACTCTAACGGCGTTGGAGACAGCTCATACGTGGCTTTGCGCAGGAAATCCATCATCTTGCGCGTGTCCTTGGCCAGAGGGTCCAAAACGTCGCGGCCGATGGGCTCTCCGACCACCACTTTGACCGGAGTGTCGACGCGCTTTTTGAACTCTTTGATCAGCAAGCCCATGCGCAAAGTGTTGTGCAGATGGCTGGCGACCTGAAACAGGCGCGAGGTGTGGCCCTCAAAGAATACCGGCACCACCGTTGCGTTCGACTTGGCGACCATGCGCGCCGTAAACCCGCGCCAACCCGGATCCATGGGGTATGAGAACGGTTTGACCCCGGTGCTAACCGTGCCACCGGGGAAAATCCCGATCGCTCCACCCTCATCCAAATAATTCAGCGCGGTTTTGCGGGTATCCAGATTCAGATTCATCGCCTCTTTCGTCTCATCGAACGAGATCGGCAGGATGATGCGGTTCAAATCTTCGGCTTTGCGGAATACGCGATGGGCCAGTATGCGGAAATCGCCCCGAGCCTGAGACAGGATGTGGCCCATCATCATCCCATCCAGAATGCCGTAAGGATGGTTGGCGATCAGGATCAGCGGACCGGTCTGAGGGATGTTGGATAACGCGCCACCGACTACATCCAGCGACAAACCATACCGGTCCACCATAACCGACCAGAAATCGCGCCCCTGCGCGACCTCGTGCTCGTACCCATCCGCACGCTTGATCAGGCGCATGCGGCCTGTGGTATTCTCCATCAGTTTGATCACCATCCGTCCGCCTTTCGTTTCGGCAGAATGGGCATAAGAAATGTCACGAGCGACGTGGCGGCGCGAGGGCATGGTTGTCTCCGAAACTTGCTGCCTGCAATCTATGTGCGGCTAACAATCTTGCCTAGTGATCGTGACAGTGTTGTGACGATTTACTCGGCCGCTGCGCGCAAATTGGGCCCTCCGCTACGGATCGTTGACAAAAGTTCCTCTCGGCGTTTCGCTGCCTTGGCTTCGTTTTCCTGAAGCACCGGGCCGAAGCCGCGAATATCCAGTGGCAGTTCGGCCAAAGCGATGACGGCATCGCGGGTCTCAGAACTGATCAGCGGAGTGATCTCTTTGAGATCACGCTCGTATTGCTTGATCAGAGCTCGTTCCATTCGGCGTTCTGCGCTGTACCCGAATATATCCAGGGGCGTCCCACGCAAGGCTTTCAACCGGGTCATCAGCTTCAATGGCCCCAGCATCCACTCGCCATAAGTTCTTTTCCGCGGCCGACCATCCGGGCCTGTACCACCAAGGATCGGCGGCGCGAGGTGGAACGTCATCTTGAAGTCACCATCAAATTCGGTCTCCGCTTTTTCGCGGCTGGACAGCAAAAGACGCGCGACCTCGTATTCATCCTTATAAGACAGCAGCTTATGATACCCTTTTGCAACGGCATCACGGATACCCTTATCTTCGAATGTTTCGACCAGTCTGCGGTACCGTTTCGCGAGCCGCGCACTTTGATAAGCGGTCAGGTGATCGGCGCGAAAACTGATCATTTGATCCAGCGTCTTGGGTAGTTCAGCCACACTGGGCCGCAGAATTTCCGCGACTTTTTCCGGATACAGAACCGCCCAGCGACCGATATCAAAAGCCCGCTTGTTTCGCTCTACAGCCGTTCCGTTCAGTTCGATCGCCTGAAGGACAGCCGAATGGTTGATCGGAAGCAAACCACGCTGCCAAGCGGCCCCGAACACCATCATGTTGGAATAGATCGAGTCGCCCATCACTGCCCGCGCCAGATCAGTTGCGTCGAACAGCCAGACATCCTCTTTCAACCGCGCCTGTAAAGCCAGCTCGAGACGATCGCCCGGAATCCGGAACTTGGTATCGCGCGTGAAATCACCGGTGACCGTTTCGTGGCTGTTGACGACGGCACCAGTTTGCCCCGACCGGGTCAATCCCAGAGTCTTGGCCCCGGCAGAGACCACCAGATCACCCCCTATCAGCGCATCGGCTTCTCCTGTGGCGACGCGGATCGCGCTGATATCTTCGGGTCGGTTGGCCAGACGGCAATGGATGTGTACGGCACCCCCTTTTTGCGCCAGCCCGGCCATCTCCATCATCCCGGCTCCTTTGCCGTCGATCTGAGCGGCCTGAGCCAAAACAGCACCGAGCGTGACAACACCTGTGCCGCCGATACCCGTGATGACCACGTTATGCGTGCCTATGATCTTCGGCAGTGTCGGCATCGGAAGGTCTGGCAGGTCGATCTCGGTCGTTGCTTCCTTGCGGATTTTCGCACCTTCCAGCGTCACGAAGGACGGGCAGAACCCCTTGAGGCAGGAAAAGTCTTTGTTGCAACTGGACTGGTCGATCGCGCGCTTCCGGCCGAGTTCAGTCTCTTTGGGCACAATCGACACACAGTTCGACTGAACGCCGCAATCGCCGCAACCTTCGCAGATATCGGTGTTTATAAATACCCGCTTGTCGGGGTCAGGAAAGGTACCGCGCTTACGACGGCGGCGCTTTTCGGCGGCACAGGTCTGTACATAAACCAGGACCGAGACACCTTCGACACCGCGCAATTGTTCTTGGACCTGCATCAGCTCGGCGCGTTCGTGTGTTTCGACACCCGCAGGCAAGGCTTTGAAGTTCACATCTTCCTTTTCATCATAGACCAGCGCGACGTCTTTGACGCCCATAGCCTTAACCTCTGCCACGATCCGTTCCGCGGTCAAATCGCCTTCATTTCCCTGACCACCAGTCATCGCGACGGCATCGTTGAACAGAATTTTGAACGTGATGTTGGTGCCAGCCGACAGGGCCGCGCGGATCGCTTGAACGCCCGAGTGGTTATAAGTTCCGTCACCAAGGTTCTGGAAAACGTGATCCGTGGTCGAGAACGGCTCTTCCCCGATCCAGTTGGCCCCTTCTCCACCCATCTGCGTAAAGCCCGAGGTGCTGCGGTCCATCCACTGGACCATGTAGTGGCAACCGATCCCGGCATAGGCCCGGCTTCCATCCGGCACCTTGGTCGAACTGTTATGCGGGCATCCCGAACAGAAATACGGCAGACGCGTTGCGATCTCCTCCGCGTTGTCGGCACGCCGGGCCTCGGACAGCTTGGCTAATCCGGCGCGAACTCCATCGGTGTCACGGCCTTCCTCAATCAGAATTTCGCCAAGCTTTTCAGCGATCATGTTGGGGTCCAATGCCCCTCGGGTCGGGAACAGTTCTTCGCGATGCAGAGTACCCGCACCGCCCTTGTACCAGCCATAAACACGACGCCCCCGACGGTCGTCAAAGATTGCCTCTTTAACCTGAACCTCGATCAGCTTGCGCTTTTCCTCGACGATTACGATCAGATCCAGACCTTCTGCCCAATCGTGAAACCCAGCCATGTCCAATGGGAATGTCTGGCCCACCTTGTACGTCGTGATGCCCAAACGCTCGGCCTCGGCTTCATCGATGTTCAGAAGAGACAGCGCATGGGCCAAATCCAACCAGTTCTTGCCTGCGGCAACAAACCCGATTTTTGCGCCGGGTTTGCCCCAGACACGTTTGTCCATCTTGTTGGCGTGCGAGAACGTCTCGGCCGCGAAGCGTTTGAAGTCTATCAGTCGTGCCTCTTGCAGGTGCGGCGTGTCCACCAGCCTGATGTTCAACCCGTCCTGAGGCATATCAAAGTCAGGGACGACAACGGACATCCGATCTGCGCTGCCATCCACGACCGAGGTGACCTCGATCGTGTCCTTCATGGTCTTTAGACCGACCCAAACCCCGGCAAACCGGCTAAGGGCAAATCCATAAACACCATAATCCAGAATTTCCTGTACGCCTGCGGGGCTGACGATCGGCATATACATGTCAACCAGCGACCATTCTGACTGATGCAGCACGGTCGAGCTTTCACCGGTATGGTCATCCCCCATAGCCATCAATACGCCGCCATGGGTCGCAGTGCCCGCCATGTTGGCGTGGCGCATCACGTCGCCGGAACGGTCTACTCCGGGCCCTTTTCCGTACCAAAGACCGAAAACCCCATCAAACTTGCCATCCCCTCGAAGACCCGCCTGTTGACTGCCCCACAAAGCAGTTGCAGCCAAATCTTCGTTTAGACCGTATTGAAAGGTGACATCGCTTTCGGCCAATTGCTTTTGAGCGCGCATCATCTGTTGATCAACCGCCCCAAGCGGAGAACCACGGTAGCCGGTTACAAGCCCGGCAGTATTCAGCCCGGCCTGACGATCCCGTGCCTTTTGCATAAGCATCAGACGCACCAGCGCTTGGGTGCCATTCAACAAAACCTGGTTCTTTTCCAGATCGAACCGGTCATTCAAAGTTACTTGTGGCTTACTCATCAAACGCCTCCCCACGTCAGATCAGTGTGCTATCTTTAATTGCATATTAGGTCATAAACTATGACCTGTATAGGGATTTTCCCATAAAACATAAGGATTTCACCGTTTGAATGTAGAAGTTGTTACCTATTTCATATAGGCGTTCCGAAGGATAACGAAAGTTGCGGCGATGGATTGGGATAAGCTTAGGATATTTCATGCGGTTGCAGATGCGGGCAGCCTGACCCATGCGGGCGATAGGCTGAACCTGTCGCAATCCGCCGTCAGTCGACAAATCCGAGCGCTGGAAGAGTCTCTTGATTCGACTCTTTTTCATCGCCACGCGCGTGGTCTGATCCTGACCGAACAGGGTGAGTTGTTGTTTGACGCCACCTCGGCCATGTCTAAACGCCTGGACGCTGCTGCGGCACGCATTCGCGACAGCGAAGAAGAAGTCTTTGGTGTTCTTCGCGTCACCACAACTTTCGGTTTTGGAACCCTATGGTTGGCCCCGCGTCTGCCAAAGCTGTACGAACAGTATCCCGACCTCAACATTGACCTGATGTTGGAAGAGCGGGTTCTGGATCTTCCTATGCGCGAAGCCGACGTGGCCATTCGGATGAAAGAACCCAGCCAGGCAGATCTGGTGCGCAAAAGACTGATGACAGTTCAGATGCAGCTATACGCGACACAGGAGTACATTGAGGAAAACGGCACCCCTCAAACGTTGGAAGACATTTCCAACCATCGACTGATCTGCCAGACCCCCGCTGCCCCACAAGCTGGGGCAAGCGCTGCCATGGTGCGGCATCTTATGACTTATAATCCGGGGTCCTTGCTGACGGTGAACAACTATTTCGGTGTTCTACAAGGCGTACTGCACAATTTGGGCATCGGCGTGTTGCCAGACTACGTGACACAAGATTTCCCCCACCTCGTTCCGCTTCTGGCAGATATCGAAACTGCGGATGTCCCCGTTTATCTCGCCTACCCAGAAGAACTGCGGCACTCCAAGCGCGTGGCCGCGTTCCGCGATTTCGTTCAGGACGAAATTATTGCGCAACGTAAACAGTTGAAGCAGTTGGGAAAGCTGTAGCTATGCGCCTTAAGCATAGCGGGCATGATCACTCAACAGCATGAAACATCTTGATCGTTCATAAACTGATCCCTAAATGAGCACTCGAAGACGGTGATGCTGAAACGCTCATCATCTTCATACCTCCCTGTTGGACTACGGCCGAGCTTAGTGCTCGGCCTTTTTTTTGTTCGAACTTTAGATTTTCGCACGCCACAGGGGAAACATCTGGGAAAATCTGACACTTATCCCTATTATCACGAAAAAATCATCAAGACGTGAGTTCGAGGACAGATTCGATGTTTCACCCCATTCGCCTCATTTTGGCGATCATTTCCGTCATTTGTCTGTCGGCGCCAGTGCTGTCACAAGAGAGCAGCACAACCAGTCCGACTACGCCTATCGCTATTCCCGAAGACCTCACACCTGAACAGGTGGATGATCTGGTCGCGCGGATGTCTGACGACCAGGTTCGCGCCATTTTGCTGGACCGGCTAGACGCCGTAGCAGAGGAACGCGCCGCCGAGGCCGCTGACCGCGAAGACCCCATCAAGGAATTAAATGCCATCTGGGAGGCAATGGTTGCCTCGTGGACGCATGTGTTGACGACCATTCCGAACCTCATCAGCGCTCAGGTTCATGCTACCGAGAACTTTATCGGCACATTTGGTTCAACAGGCGCCCTGACCCTGATGGGTATTGTTCTTAGCGTATTGGTCGTTGGCTTCATTGCTGAGAAGCTGTTCTACCTCTTGACGCGAAAATGGCACGAAAAGTCAGGCATGCACGAAGACAACGACCTGCGGGGAGCTGTTCGCTTTCTGTTCCGCCGCTTTTGCCGAGAAATCGCCGGACTGGTAGTGTTTTACGTAGTCATCCGAGCAGTTGGGCGTGGATTGATGACGCCAGAACAGATCACTTATGCCGCACCTTTCGTCTTCTATCTGATCTGGGTTCCCCGTCTAGGTGCTGCTGCGTCGCGTTTCGTACTGGCACCCAACCAGCCGCATTACCGACTGGTCAACATTGACGATCATTGGGCAAAGTTCCTGCACCGCAATCTGATTGGGTTGCTGATCCTGATCGGTTTGACGCTGTTTACAGTGCACTTCAACGCGCTCAACGGCATCACCCCCGGCGAAACCCGTATCGGTTTCTGGCTGAACGCAGGCATTCACATCTATATTGGTGTCATCGCCTGGAAAGCTCGCGAAGGCCTGACGCAGATGATGCTGGGCACTGACCCGGATCACACTAAGTTTGACGAGGAAGTTGCCTACTATTACCCCTATTTCGCCATTGGCGTTTCAGCGGTGATCTGGCTGCTGGTTGAATTCCTAGCCGCACAGCGAGATCCAGTTCTTCGATCGCTGTTGCTGCAAGGTGCGCATTTCACCACTATGTTCTGGCTGCTGATAGCGCCCGCACTGGATACGCTGATCCGCGGTCTGGTGCGTCACTTGCAACCTCCGATGCTAGGTGAAGGTCCGGTGGCCGAACGCGCGTATAAATCGACCAAGCGCAGCTACATCCGTATCGGGCGCGTTTTGGCCGGTATTCTGGTCATCTTGATGATTTCACGCGCGTGGGATCTGAACCTTCAGGAAATCGCTGGTGGCGGAGATGAGTCCGGCAGCAAACTGGTGCAGTTTTTCATTATTATCGCCATCGGCTATATACTTAATGAGGTCATATCGCTGTGGATCAACCGCCGTCTGGCCAAAGAACACACCGCCAATGGCCAAAGTCCTGATGAAGAGGCTGGCGAAGGTGGCGGTGCCGGTGGCTCGCGTCTGGCGACGGTGCTGCCGCTGCTACGAGTCACCGCGCAGGTCGCGATTGCAGTGATCTTTGTGTTGTTGGCGTTGGGCGCGTTGGGCATCAACATCACACCACTGCTGGCCGGTGCTGGTGTTCTGGGTCTGGCCATCGGCTTTGGGGCACAGAAGCTGGTAGCAGATATCGTTGGTGGGATTTTCTTCCTAGTCGATGACGCTTTCCGCGTGGGCGAATACGTCGATGTCGGCGGCACCACCGGCACGGTCGAAAAGATCTCGATCCGGTCCATGCAGCTGCGTCACCACCGAGGCCCAGTCCACACCATCCCCTATGGTGAGATCCAGAAGCTGACCAACTACAGCCGTGACTGGGTCATCATGAAGCTGAAATTCACCGTGCCTTTCGATACTGATCCCAACAAGGTCAAGAAGATCTTCAAGAAGATCGGAGCCGAGATGATGGCCGACGAAACCCATAAAGACGGGTTCCTGCAGCCCTTCAAATCACAAGGCGTATTCGATTTCGACGATGTGGGCATGATCATCAGGGGCAAGTTTATGGCCAAACCAGGCAAGCAGTTCACGCTGCGCAAAGAAATCTTCAACCGGGTGAAGGCCTCGTTCAAGGAAAACGGCATCGACTTTGCCCGCCGTGAGGTGCGTGTTGCCATTCCGGGCCTGGAAGACGCCGACCACCTGACTGAAGAGCAGAAGGCCGCCGTTGGCGCCGCGGCTGCCGACGCAGCGAACCAACAGCAGAACCCGGCCTAAGCCAAAACCTGACTGCAAAATAGGCGGAACCGGCCTCTGGTCGGTTCCGTTTTACTTTGGCGCGTAACGCCTGCGCTGACTTGACCCTTCCCACGGGCGCATCCTTGCCCTACAAGGCGCGCAATCTCGGCCCATTTGGACACAGGACAGAAGATGCAAGAGCCCGCAATCACACCCGATCTGATCGCCGCACACGGGCTGAAGCCCGATGAATATGACATGATCCTCGAGATCATCGGGCGCGAGCCGACCTTCACCGAACTGGGCATCTTCTCGGCCATGTGGAACGAGCATTGCTCGTACAAGTCCTCCAAGAAATGGTTGCGCACCCTGCCCACCTCTGGTCCGCAGGTGATCTGCGGTCCGGGTGAAAATGCGGGTGTGGTCGATATCGGCGACGGTCAGGCCGTGGTGTTCAAGATGGAAAGCCACAACCACCCCTCGTATATCGAACCCTATCAGGGCGCGGCGACCGGCGTGGGCGGCATCCTGCGTGACGTCTTCACCATGGGCGCGCGGCCCATCGCGTCGATGAACGCCCTGTCCTTTGGCGAACCTGCACACCACAAGACCCGCCAGCTTGTGAATGGCGTGGTTGAAGGTATCGGCGGTTATGGCAACTGCTTCGGTGTGCCCTGCGTGGGTGGCGAAGTGCGGTTCCACCCCGCCTATAACGGCAACTGCCTTGTGAACGCCTTTGCTGCCGGTCTGGCCGACAGCGACAAGATTTTCTACTCAGCCGCGTCTGGCGTCGGTATGCCCGTCGTTTATCTGGGTGCCAAAACCGGCCGTGATGGTGTTGGTGGTGCGACCATGGCCTCAGCCGAATTCGACGATACAATCGAAGAAAAACGCCCCACCGTTCAGGTCGGCGACCCCTTCACCGAAAAGCGCCTGATGGAGGCGACGCTGGAACTGATGCAGACCGGTGCTGTGATCTCGATTCAGGATATGGGTGCAGCTGGCCTGACCTGTTCCGCCGTAGAAATGGGCGACAAGGGCGGCCTTGGCGTGCGTCTGGATCTGGAAAACGTACCCCAGCGCGAAGAAAACATGACCGCCTATGAGATGATGCTGTCGGAATCTCAGGAACGGATGCTGATGGTCCTAAAGCCCGAGCTGGAAGCCGAGGCCCGCGCCGTGTTCGAGAAATGGGATCTGGACTTTGCCATCGTCGGCGAAACGATTGCCGAGGACCGTTTCCTCATCGTCCACAATGGTGAGGTCAAAGCCGATCTGGTGTTGTCGAAACTGTCCTCGACCGCGCCGGAATATGACCGCCCGTGGGTCGAAACACCTGCGGCCGAGGAATTGGCCGAGGTCCCTCAGATCGACCCGATTGACGGTCTGCGCGCCCTGCTCGCCTCGCCCAACTATGCAGGCAAGCAATGGGTGTACGAACAGTACGACACAATGGTGATGGCCGACACCGCCCGCACCCCCGGCCTCGGCGCGGGCATGGTTCGCGTGCATGGAACAGACAAGGCGCTAGCCTTCACCAGCGACGTGACGCCGCGTTACGTGCGCGCCAACCCGATTGAGGGCGGCAAGCAGGCAGTGGCCGAAGCCTATCGCAATCTGACCTCCGTTGGGGCCACTCCGCTGGCGACCACCGACAACCTGAATTTCGGCAACCCCGAAAAGCCCGAGATCATGGGCCAGTTCGTCGGCGCGATCAAAGGCATTGGCGAGGCTGTCGCCGCGCTGGATATGCCGATCGTATCGGGCAACGTCTCGCTCTATAACGAGACCGACGGCCAGGCGATCCTGCCGACCCCCACCATCGGCGCGGTTGGTCTGCTAAACCACACTGATGAGATTATCGGCAATGAGGTTCGCGAAGGCCATGTTGCGCTGGTCATCGGCGAAACCAAAGGCCATCTGGGTCAATCCGCCCTGCTTGCTGAGGTGTTCAACCGCGAAGACGGTGACGCGCCCCATGTCGATCTGGACGCCGAAAAACGCAACGGCGACTTTATCCGCGCCAACCACGAGATGATCAAAGCCTGCACCGATCTGGGCGACGGCGGCCTTGCGCTGGCCGCGTTCGAACTGGCCGAGGCGGCTGGCGTGGGGGTCTGCCTCGATGATGCTTCGACCGAGTTCCTGTTCGGCGAGGATCAGGCGCGCTATCTGGTCGCCTGTAACTTTGATCAGGCCGAGGCACTGATGATCGCCGCCGGTCAAGCAGGTGTTCCGCTGGTCTCGGTTGGTCGTTTCACCGGCGAGACAGTCAAGATCGGAGGATCCGAGGCCGCTCTGAACGAATTGACCGCCACCTTCCGCAGCAGCTTTGCCGACGCTGTGGCCTGATATCGCCTTCGCAAACCAAGATGAAACCCGCGCTTGGACCGGCGTGGGTTTTGTCGTCCCAGGACCACTTGCGCGCCCCGCTTTGGCGCTCTACATCTTGGGAAAGACCTTCAGGAGTGACCTACATGCCGATGAGCGCCCACGAAATCGAACACCTGCTGCGCGAAGCCTTTCCCGATGCGGAAATTCAGGTCGGCGGCAGCGACGGCGTGCATATGTCAGCCATGGTCGTGGACGAAAGCTTTCGCGGCAAAAACCGGGTTCAACAACAGCGGGCGGTCTATGCGGCCTTGAAAGGTAAGATGGACGGCCCAGATGGAGAGTTGCACGCGCTGGCGCTGACTACAAAAGTGCCGGAGTAACATGGAGCATTTGATCGCACTCACAATTGCGATTTCTGTCTTTGTCCTGCTAATCGGACTGTTAGCGTGGAACCACTCAAAGACCGGCCGCAAAACAGGACGAGGATCTCTGCCTGCGCAGGACAAACACATTCTGCACTCGTCTTACAAGTCGCATGACGGTGCAATTCGTTCAACGCAGACCCATATTCCAAAAGACCCACAAGACTTCGCCAAAGCGATGATGCCGAAGAGCAAAGGAAACGCGAAATGACTGACGTGAAAACCCAGATCGACGAAACCGTCAAAGCCAACGATGTGGTGCTTTATATGAAGGGCACCAAGGAAATGCCTCAGTGTGGGTTTTCGTCCCGCGTGGCTGGTGTGCTGAACTATATGGGCGTCGACTATGCCGACGTGAACGTTCTAGCGGATGAAGAGGTCCGTCAGGGCATCAAGGATTATTCCGACTGGCCGACCGTGCCGCAGCTTTACGTCAAAGGCGAATTCGTCGGCGGTTGCGACATCATCACCGAGATGACCCTGTCGGGTGAGCTGGACACGCTGTTTGATGACAACGGCGTTGGTTACAACAAAGAAGCCGCCGACAAGATCCGCGAAGCAAACGCCTGATCACCGGCTGGAGCAATTCTCTAATATAACCTGCTCGCTGGCGGCATCCCCTGTCGCCAGAAAGCTGACCGTTGCATCCCAACCTTTAGACCGCAGAATATAGGTGCCGCCGTTGCCTTCGGATCTGTACTGGATTCCCGATCCACTTATACTCTGCTCTAACGCGATCAGTTGATTGTCGACCAGCATGGCCGCGGCGCTCGAGCCGTCCGAGGCATTAAAGAACACCACCTCAAGCGGAACGGCATTGTCGCAGGTGAAGGTAACAGGGAGAACGTCGAGTTCCGCCCAAGCGGTGTTTCCCAACACCGTCGCCACGAAAACAGCAGATATCCGACGCAACATCATCCCGCAGTCTTTTCTTCCACAACCGAGGCAAGCGCTTCGGCCCGAGCCGCCAATTCAGCTAGCGTGTCTGTCACGGAAGGCGGCACAACCGCTACCTCGACCCTTTCGGGTTCAGGCTGCGGTTTGTTGCGCAAAGCCTGAATTTCGGCCTCGGCCTCGGCCAATTTTGCTTGCAGGGAACTAATCTGATCTTCCGACGCGGCCGTTTTGTCAGCAAGCATGAGGCCGGCCATCAGCAGCATTCTGGACTCGGGCATTCGTCCTATTTGATCAGAAAGAACCTGTGCTTCGTCGTCCAACATCTTAGCGGCGGCTTGCAGGAACACTTCTTCCCCGTCCTGACATGAGACGTCAAAACCCCGCCCACCAATTTGAATGGTTACCTCGGGCATTACTCCACCTCTCCTTCAGCCAGCTTGGCTTGCGACAAAAGCGGCTCTAGTCGCGCCAGCACAGCATGCGCTTCGGCCGCGTCCGTGGCCTGAGCGGCTCGGGTCGCTTCCAGTTCGGCTACTGTTGCGCGATTTAGAAGTTCGGCATCCGGCAAACCGCCCTCGGACGCAGCGCGCAGCTCATCGACCGAATTGCGCAACTGTTCATTAGCCTTGCGCATACGCTGCAGATCGTCATCCAAACGGGACATAGCCGCGCCATGACTATTGCGTTCAGCGCGCAACATCTCAAGCTCGGCACTTAACTCAGCGACCCGCTCGCTATCAGCCAGTTCCGATTTCAAACGCGCATTCTCGGCCTTCAACTCCTCTGCCATGCTTGCAGTCGCCTTCAACCGATCGTTCTCCGCCTTCAAAACAGCAAGCTCGTCCTGATCTTCCAAGGCCGCCTTGGCTTCCGCAAGCTCTGCGCGGGCGGCTTCCACCGCGGCCAGTTTCGCGGTTGCTTCAGCCAATTGCTCGCGCAAAGCTCCATTTTCCGGGTGTTCAGCAGGAACCGAACGCAAGCTCTCCATATCGGCGCGCATTGCGTCGACTTCCTGTTCATGACGTTGCTTGAGGGCTCTAAGACGCTCTTCCAATTGCGCATTTGCTACACGTTCGTCATCCAGCGCGGCACGCAGCGTTTCATCTTGCGCGCGCGGAGGTTCTGACATTGCACCCATGGCGTCCACACTTGCACCGATACGTTCCATCGCGACAACAATACGGCGCTGTAATTCTTCGATCTGGCTCATGCCCCTGCCACCTCTTTATCAAGGTTCCGTGTGCTGCGGTTCATCCGAATCAACTTAATTCACGAATTGGTCTAGTCTAACCGAATGGCGCGGAAAATACCCACTGTTTGCTTTCAAATACTTGAGCCGCGTTCTTGAAGCAGTTCGCCCTTGTAACCCCCGGTTCTGCTTGCACTTTGAGGACTGAGTGGTATTCAGCGCGCAATCTGCCTGTAATCCAAAGGAATAACGCCCGTGGACCTGACTGCGCTGCGCAATGCAAACCCCGAACATTGGGACAAGGCTGCGGCCATCCGCACATTGACCCTTGATGCCGTCGCCGCCGCCAATTCCGGCCATTCCGGCATGCCGATGGGCATGGCCGACGTCGCGACCGTGCTGTTCGAAAAGCACCTGAAATTTGACGCCTCGGCGCCGAACTGGCCCGATCGCGACCGGTTTATCCTGTCTGCAGGTCACGGCTCGATGCTGATCTATTCCTTGCTCTATCTCACAGGCCACGCTGACGTCACTCTGGACGAGATCAAAAACTTCCGCCAGCTGGGCGCAAAAACTGCGGGCCACCCCGAGAACTTCTTGGTCAATGGCATCGAGACCACCACCGGCCCATTGGGTCAGGGCATCTCGAACGCTGTAGGCTTTGCAATGGCCGAGGAAATCCAGCGCGCGCAATACGGTAAGAAGGTCGTTGACCACTATACCTATGTGATCGCGGGCGACGGCTGCCTGATGGAAGGGGTCAGCCAAGAAGCCATCACCCTTGCCGGACGTCATGAGCTGAGCAAGCTGATTGTTTTCTGGGACAACAACAACATCACCATCGACGGCACCGTGGACATCGCAGACCGCACCGATCAGGTGCGCCGTTTCGCGGCCTCAGGCTGGCATGTGATCGAGATTGACGGACACGATCCGCAGGCCATCGACGCGGCCATCGTGCAGGCGAAAAAGTCGAACAAGCCGACCATGATTGCCTGCGAAAGCCACATCGCATTGGGTCACGCAGCGCAGGACACTTCGAAAGGCCACGGTGCGCTGACCGATCAGGATCAGCTGAAAGCCGCCAAAGAAGGCTATGGCTGGCCGCATGGCGCGTTTGAAATCCCCGCCGATGTGAAATCCGCATGGGAAGCCATCGGTGCACGCGGTGCCGCAGAGCGCGCGGCATGGGAAGAACGTTTCGCACAAATCTCGGAACGCAAGCAGGCAGATTTCAACCGCGCCTACGCATTTGAAGCGCCCAAGAAACTGGCCGGCGCGATCCGCGCGTTCAAGAAACAAGCCTCAGAAGACCAACCGAAACTGGCCACCCGCGCCTCATCGGAGAAAGTTTTGAACGTCGTCAACCCGATCATGACCGAGACCGTGGGCGGTTCGGCCGACCTGACGGGCTCGAACAACACCAAATCTGCTGATATGGGCGTGTTCCTGCCGGAAAATCGCAAGGGCCGTTACATCCATTACGGTATCCGTGAACACGGCATGGCCGCTGCGATGAACGGCATGGCGCTACATGGTGGCATCCGCCCGTATGGCGGCACGTTCATGGCCTTCACCGACTATGCGCGTCCGTCGATGCGTCTGGCAGCGTTGATGAAAATCCCTTCGGTCTTCGTGATGACCCACGATTCCATCGGTCTGGGCGAAGACGGCCCGACCCACCAGCCGGTCGAACATCTGGCCATCAGCCGCGCGACGCCCAACACCTATGTGTTCCGCCCCGCCGACACGGTTGAAACAGCAGAAGCCTGGGAACTGGCGCTGACCTTCAAGGAAAGCCCCTCGGTCCTGTCGCTGACTCGTCAGGGCGTACCGACCGTGCGCAAGGATCACAAAACCAAGAACCTGTCCGCGCAAGGCGCCTATGTTCTGGCCGAGGCCGAGGGCAAACGTCAGGCCATCCTGATTGCCACCGGCTCTGAAGTGTCGCTGGCGATGGAAGCCAAGGCGATGCTTGAGGCCGAAGGCATCGGTACCCGTGTCGTCTCCATGCCCTGTATGGAGTTGTTCGCCGAGCAGGACGAAGCCTATCGCAAGCGCGTGCTGCCCGCTGGTGCCGTCCGCGTCGGGATTGAGGCCGCTGTGCGCGCCGGTGGCTGGGATCGCTGGCTGCTGGGCGAGCGTGGCCGTGAAGCCAAAGCCGGGTTCATCGGCATGTCGGGCTTTGGTGCTTCAGCCCCTGCGGGTGAGCTGTATAAGCATTTCGGCATCACTGCCGAGGCCACCGTTGCCAAAGTCAAGGAACTGCTGGGTTAATTCCCGACGTCAGTCCAAAGGAAACAGGCGGTCCGCATGGGCCGCCTTTTTTTGCGCCCTACCCTCACAGACTGGTGAGGCGTCGTGATCCCACCTGCCCTATTTCGTAGGCCGTAACGTCTTAAGTGCTGGAGGCAATGCAGTTACAGGGAAGTTTAGAAATGAAGAAACACGCCGTACTGAGCGCCGTAGCAGTTATCCTGGCTGCCCCAGCATTCGCGGGGGATTTCGCTAGCAAGGAAGAAATTCAAAAAACGATGGCCGACCACACCTATCCAGGCGGTATGCTGTCAGGCGCGTTTACCGAGTATTATGCAGCCGACGGTACCATCAAAGGCGAAGGCTATTCGGGCAAGTGGGAAGCAACAGATAATGGGATGTGCTTTCAGTATGGCGATGATCCCAAAAACTGCTGGGACCTGAAAATTGACGGAGCCGCCGTTACCCTGGTTGAAGATGGTAAGATTGACGGGTCTGGCGTCGTGGTAAAAGGCAACACTAACGGGTTCTAACTCCAATCCGCGCCGCCGAAACTGCGGCGCGGATTTTATTTTTCAGTGGGATTTTAACAGTTTCGTCGCCGGGGGGATTAGTACCATCCCCCAAGCCAGTCCGAATACTCCGTCCATGGCGGCCTTGGCGATCCACTCCACGGCACCCTCGTATTGAGCAGAAACCATATGGCCCACCGCATAGGCCCAGTCGTGAATGTGGTGGCCCAGCCAGCCAAAGCCCAAAACCTCGAGCCCGTGGATGATGATCGACCCGCCGACCCACAGCATCGCGGCGGTCCCGACGATAGAGAGTACTTTCATTACAATCGGCATGGCTCTGACCAAGCCTCGCCCGGTTCCGCGCCCGATCGGGGTTGGTGCGTTCTGCGCCAGAAACAGGCCCACATCGTCCATCTTCACGATCAACGCCACCGAGCCATAGACCGCCACCGTCACACCTATCCCGACAACAGCCAACGTTGCCGCCTGCATCCAGATGTTCGGCGCCTCGATGGCGGCAAGCGCGATGGTCATGATTTCGGCTGACAGGATGAAATCGGTCTTTATTGCACCTTTGACTTTTTGCTCTTCCAGATGGCCCGGATCACGGATTTTCATATCCTCGTCGATGACGTGGCTGCCATGGGGGAAGAGGACATGGAAAATTTTCTCAGCCCCCTCGAAACATAAATATGATCCGCCCAGCATCAGCAAAGGCGTGATCAGCCAAGGTGCGAAATTAGCCAGCAACAGCGCAACGGGCAGCAGCAGCACGATCTTGTTGAAAACCGAACCGCGCGCGATGCGCCAGATGATCGGCAACTCGCGCGCCGGGGCGAAACCTTGCACGTATTTCGGCGTCACGGCGGCATCGTCAATGATTACACCCGCCGTTTTGGCCCCGGCCTTGCCCGCCGCAGCAACAACATCATCAACCGACGATGCCGCAACTTTTGCAATTCCGGCAACATCGTCCAGCAATGCCAAAAGACCGCTCATGCCTAGTTCCTTCCTGTAACCAGCCGCAGGTGGACCCTACCTGATCTTTCAGCTAGCGCAAGCGTTAGCGATACCGGAGAAGGTTTGCGCTAACACGTTAAAAATATGTCACTTTTACTCTTTTGAGAACGCGTTAGGGCCGCTATATCGCCTGCAACGCAAGCGCATTTTGGAGACGTCATATGACCATCAAGGTCGGCATCAATGGTTTTGGCCGTATCGGCCGCTGCACCCTGTCGCATATCGCGGCATCGGCCCGCAACGACATCGAAGTGATCAAGGTCAACGCAACCGGCCCGCTGGAAACCACGGCGCATCTGCTGAAATATGACAGCGTCCACGGGCGCTTCCCCCGCGACGTCTCGATCGAGGGCAACACCATGGATCTGGGCCGCGGCCCTATGGAAATGTTCTCGACCTACGACATGAACGAGCTGGACTGGGAAGGTTGCGACGTCGTTCTGGAGTGCACCGGCAAGTTCAATGACGGCCTGAAGGCCAAGACTCACCTTGAGCGTGGGGCGCAAAAGGTTCTGCTGTCTGCACCGGGCAAGAATGTAGATAAAACCATCGTCTATGGCGTGAATCACAACAGTCTGGCTGTTGACGATAAAATGGTCTCAAACGGGTCTTGCACCACGAACTGCCTTGCTCCGCTTGCCAAGGTTCTGGACGAAGGCATCGGGATCGAGCATGGCATCATGACCACGATCCACGCCTATACTGGCGACCAGCCTACGCTGGACCGTCGCCACAGCGACCTGTACCGCGCTCGCGCTGCCGCTATGTCGATGATCCCGACTTCTACCGGTGCTGCCAAGGCGCTGGGTGAGGTTCTGCCGAACCTCAAAGGTCGTCTGGATGGCTCGGCAATCCGGGTTCCGACCCCGAATGTATCCGCTGTTGACCTAACATTCCGCGCCGGTCGCGACGTGACTGTGGATGAGGTGAACGCGATTGTCCGTGAAGCCTCGCAAGGTCACATGCAGCGCGTTCTGGGTTACGAACCTGCTCCACTGGTCTCGACAGATTTCAACCACACTGAGGAAAGCTCGATCTTCGCTCCGGACCAGACCCGTGTTGTTAATGACCGCATGGTGCGCGTTCTGGCGTGGTACGACAACGAATGGGCCTTCTCAGTTCGCATGGCCGATGTTGCTGTGGCAATGGGTCGCCTTAACTAAGACCCGTTTGAATTCTTGAACCTTTTTGCCCGCTCAGGTTATCTGGGCGGGCATTTCTGTTCGGGGCCTTGATGACCAATCAAATCGCTATCTGGCTGGGTTTTTTGATTCTGGGCATCATGATTGCCGATGTCGCCGTCTATGGAACCGAGCATCTGCTTTTCCTGGGCAAAAAACTCTACGACTTTTTGGATTGGATCGCATTCTGGCGATGAGATAGGTTTTGCTTGACTTTTTGACCAATTTGGCTTTGTTAGCGCTAACCTTTTATTGGACGACACGCGACGGAGCGGATCATGACACTCAAGCTTGCAATCAATGGATTTGGACGGATCGGACGTGGCGTCTTGCGCGCCGTGATGGAAAGTGGCCGGACAGACGTTGAAATCGTCGCGATCAATGATCTCGCCAAACCCGAGATGAACGCCCATATGTTTGAATTCGACAGCGTCCATGGCCGGTATTTCAAACCTGTAAAGCTCACCGAAGCTGGCTTGGATGTGGGCACTGGCCCTATTCGCCTGACAAGCGAGCGTGAGCCTGAAAAACTGGACTGGTCAGATGTTGATGTCGTGTTGGAGTGCACTGGAGTGTTTCGCACGCGCGAAGCAGCAGCTCGTCATCTTGAAAACGGGGCAAGCAAGGTGCTGATTTCAGCCCCCGCACGCGGGGATGGCGGCGTCAAAACCGTAGTTTACGGAGTGAATGATCACGAACTGACAGCCGATGATATTATCGTGTCAAATGCATCATGCACGACCAACTGCCTGTCGCCAGTTGCAGCCGCGTTGGACGATGGCCTGGGAATTGTGCATGGCAACATGACAACCGTCCATGCTTATACCGCCAGCCAACCCGTCCATGATACCGCCGGCAAAGACCCCTACCTTTCCCGCGCTGCGGCATTATCGATGATTCCTACGACAACCGGCGCAGCCGCCGCAGTGGGCTTGGTGCTTCCACAACTTCAGGGCAAACTGACGGGACAAGCCATTAGGGTTCCAACCCCGAATGTTTCGGTTGTTGATCTTGTTGCCGAGGTTTCGCGCCCGACGAACGAGGACGAGGTAAATGCCTTGTTTGTCGCTGCTGCCGAGAAGATCCCGGGTGTTCTGGCGGCTGAGAAACGCCCCTTGATATCTGTCGACTTCAATCACGATTCCCACAGCTCGACCGTGTCACTTGCAGAAACAAAGGTAACCGACGGGACATTGGTCCGGGTTCTGGCTTGGTATGATAACGAATGGGGTTTCTCCAACCGCATGCTGGATACTGCAATGGCAATGGGTGCGTCAGCTTAAGCGGTTCTGTAAGGCTGTAGCAACGCGGGGCGTAACGAACTTGGATACGTCCCCGCCCAGCCGCGCAATTTCCTTGACCAGCTTGGACGCGATCGCCTGATGGCGCGCCTCGGCCATCAGAAAGACCGTTTCGATTGAATCATCCAGCGCGCGATTCATTCCAACCATTTGAAATTCGTACTCAAAATCAGCCACGGCCCGCAATCCGCGAACTATGGTTTGCGCTCCAACGTCGCGTGCGCAATCGATCAGCAGGTTTTCGAAGGGATGCGCGACAATCACTGTACCGGTCTGCTCGGATAGTTGGGCGCACTCGGCTTCGATCATAGCGACGCGCTCTTCCAAAGAAAACAACGGGCCCTTGTCTCGGTTGATAGCCACACCAATCACAAGCTTGTCGACCATCGCAGCAGCCCGGCGAATAATGTCGATATGGCCCAGTGTGATCGGATCAAAAGTTCCGGGATATAATGCGACCCGCATCGCGCCCTCCTGCGCAATAAAATTTCGGCGCAAGCAAACACAACTCTGCCGCGGGTGCAATAGGGCGCTTTGGCCCCGTCTGAAATTAGTGGCCCATGATCATTGTCTGGAGCGCCTCTTTCTCCATAGCCAATTCCGAAAGCTGTGCCTTGACCACATCTCCAAGTGTTACGATACCGATCAGCTTGCCATCTTCGACGACAGGCATATGGCGGAAACGCCCTTCGGTCATGCGGCTGAGGACATCCTGAACCGAGTCCTGACGCGTAGCAGTTACAAGATCGCTGGTCATGTAAGCGCTGACCGGTTTCGCCAGACAACCACTTCCACTTGCAGCCAACTCTCGCACGATGTCACGTTCCGACAAAATTCCAGATGCCGTTTCCCCCCCGTCTTCAGAGACCACAACCGTCCCGATCCGCTTTTCTGCAAGGATTTTTGCCGCATCGGACACAGTGAGATCGGGCGTAACCGTTTCGACCCCTTCCGTAGCCTTTGATTTCAGAATGGCCTGAACCAGCATGTGCGAAACCTCCGAAATAACTCGCTGTTTTACAAAGCGTTGCCGGAATGCCCATATGTGTCAAGGTGAAGCTTCAGCTTCCAGACGCACGACTTCCTCGCGGATTCCGGCAGTCAAAGCCTGTGCGAACCGGTTCAAGCGTTCATTTCGTTGATCGCCCTGATGTCGGATTAGAAAATACCTGCGGGTCAGACTAAGCTGATCCGTTAGGATTTTCCGCAGGTTTGGATGGAATGGCAGCGCAAAATCGTGCCCCACACAAACCCCTGACCCGAGCGATGCTTGCCCTAGCTGAACCGATATCGAATTCGATGCAAGGGCAACTCGTTCAACCCCGATATCGACCAGATAGTCGAGTTCCCGGTCAAAAATCATATCCGGGATATAGCCAATAAATCGATGCCTTCTAAGAGCTTCCAGGTTCTCAATTTTGGCTTGCGCATTCAGGTATTCCTGACTGGCAACCAGATGTAGCCGGTAGTCCGTGATCTTTTGCACCAGAAACCGGCCAGCCGTGGGCGCGCTGACCGTTATGGCCATATCCGCCTCACGGCGGGACAGGTTAATCACACGGGGCAAAGACAGAATCTGAATATCCAATTCGGGATTTGCGTCGCAGATTTTCGCGCAGACTTGTGGCAAAAGATACGTAGCGCAGCCATCCGGAGCACCGATCCTGATTTGGCCACTCAGTGTCTTGGATGATCCCGAGACAGAACCGGATGCGGCCCGCATGGCTTCTTCGGCCTTCAAGCCGTGATCAAGCAAGCGTTCCCCGATTGGCGTCAGAACATAACCTTGCTGCGACTTGGTAAACAAAGGCGCATCCAGCGATGCCTCAAGCCGTGCGACCCTGCGCCCTACCGTCGCCGGGTCGATCTTAAGACGCCGACCTGCGGCTGATAGGCTTTCCTCACGCGCGACGGCCAAAAACACCCGCATGTCATCCCAGTTTGGAACCACCGCTCCTCCTTTTGCATTTTTGCAAAATATTTTTGAATTATTGCCTCTGTTCACGCGATTTATGCAAGCCTATTCTGCGCCGAAACAACCCGGAGGAATTCGCAATGACCGAACTGTCCCATTTCATCAACGGTGAGAATGTCGCCGGCACATCCGGTCGCTTTGACGATGTGTTCAACCCGGCCACTGGTGAAGTTCAATACAAATGCCCGATGGCCAGCGCTGCCGAAACCACAGCCGCCATCGAAAGCGCAGCTGCAGCGCAACCCGCTTGGGGCGCAACCAACCCACAAAAACGCGCGCGCGTGATGATGACCATGGTTGGGCTGATCAACCGTGACATGGACAAGCTGGCCGAAGTCCTAAGCCGCGAGCACGGCAAGACTATTCCGGACGCCAAGGGCGACCTGCAACGCGGTTTGGAAGTGATCGAATACTGTGTCGGTGCCCCACATATGCTGAAGGGTGAGTACACAGACAGCGCCGGCCCCGGCATTGACATCTATTCGATGCGTCAGCCCCTTGGCGTCGTGGCTTCGATCATGCCGTTCAATTTCCCGGCCATGATGCCTTTGTGGCACGTTGGCCCCGCGCTGGCGTGCGGCAACGCCATTGTTCTGAAACCTTCAGAACGTGATCCGTCGGTCCCGTTGATGCTGGCCGAGCTGTTCATCGAAGCGGGTCTTCCGAAAGGTGTGTTCCAGGTTGTGAATGGCGACAAGGAAGCAGTCGACACCCTTCTGGACAGCGAGATCATCCAAGGTGTTTCGTTTGTGGGTTCGACTCCGATTGCGCTGTATATCTACAGCCGCGCCTCTGCGAATGGTAAGCGTGCGCAGTGTTTCGGTGGGGCCAAGAACCACATGATCGTCATGCCCGATGCCGATATGGATAAGGCTGCCGACGCGCTTGTTGGCGCCGGTTTCGGTGCCGCTGGCGAACGCTGCATGGCCGTTTCGGTTGCTGTTCCGGTCGGTGACGACACTGCAGACGCGCTTGTCGAAAAGCTGATCCCGCGCATCGAGAAACTGAAGGTCGGTCCCTATACTGCAGGTGATGACGTGGATATGGGCCCCGTCGTGACGGCCGCCGCAAAAGAACGCATTCTGGGTCTGATCAACTCTGGCGTGGAACAAGGTGCCAAGTTGGTCGTCGACAACCGTGATTTCAGCCTGCAAGGCTATGAAGATGGCTTTTTTGTTGGCCCGCACCTGTTCGATCACGTGACGCCGGAAATGGATATCTACAAGCAAGAGATCTTCGGCCCGGTTTTGTCCACCGTGCGTGCAGGTTCGTACGAAGAGGCGATTGGTCTGGCAATGGACCACGAATACGGCAACGGTACTGCGATATTCACGCGTGATGGTGACACTGCACGTGACTTTGCCAGCCGGATCAACATCGGCATGGTCGGCGTCAACGTTCCGATCCCGGTGCCGTTGGCCTACCACACCTTTGGCGGCTGGAAGAAATCCATGTTCGGTGATCTGAACCAGCACGGCCCTGACAGCTTCAAATTCTACACCCGCACCAAAACCGTCACGGCCCGTTGGCCGTCGGGCATCAAAGAAGGTGGCGAGTTTAACTTCAAAGCGATGGACTAAGTCACCTGCCTACGAAACCGGCCCCAAGCGGGCCGGTTTTTTAACGCTTCACGATAAATTCAGACCTCTATATCTGGAAAAACCCGATCAACAGGAATATTTTCAGCACAAACTATTGTTTGAGCAGTTCCTGATCCGGAGGCAAAATTGTCGAAATCCAGAATGACCCGTCGCTCTGCGGTGCTGGGCGTAGCGACCCTAGTGGCCACACCTGCTTTGGTGCGCGCGCAAAGTTTGGATGCGTTCCCGCAAAACGAAGATGCAATCAGCACTCAGCTTCCGGTTCGTAGAAACGTCTCATCTTTCTCACAACAAAACTGGCAGGATCACTTCGATGAACTCGGAGTAGGTGCATTGTTGGCGGATATCACAAGCCGCGCGGTGCACTACTGGGGGCCTGATGGGACTTACAAACTGTACCCCAGTTCGGTTCCCATGAGCGAAGAATTGACCAAGCGCGGCTATACCGAAGTCGTACGCAAGCGCGAAAATCCAAGCTGGACGCCCACCGCTTCGATGCGCGAGCGTGATCCTGATCTGCCTGTTCGAATGGAAGGCGGAGAACCGGGGAACCCACTTGGAACGCGCGCGATGTATTTGGGTTGGCCCGCCTATCTGGTACATGGCACCCATGATACGCGAAAGATTGGTCGACAAAGTTCGTCTGGTTGTATTGGCCTATACAATCAACATGTCGAAGAATTGTACCCTCTGGTCCAGGTCGGAACCCAAGTCCGTCTGGTCTGACAAAGAGCCCCGGACCGTCAAGGACCGGGGCTTTTTGTTAATGCTTGGCTTTATTATTCAGGCAGGATCACAGCGTCGACGACGTGGATCACACCGTTGCTGGTTTCGATGTCTGCCTGGATGACTTCGGCATCATTCACCTTGACGCCACGCTTGGCATTCACGCTCAGACGGTCACCCTGTACGGTTAGAACCTTGGCGCGTTTTCCGGCAATGTCACCAGACATGACCTTAGCAGGAACAACGTGGTATGTCAGGATTTCAACAAGTTGGTCCTTGTTCTCGGGCAGAAGCAGAGTTTCGACCGTACCCTCAGGCAAAGCTGCGAAAGCTTCGTCAGTCGGAGCGAAGACAGTAAATGGGCCGTCACCTTTCAACGTTTCAACAAGACCTGCGGCCTGAACGGCGGCAACGAGAGTTTCGAACGAACCGGCCGAAACGGCGGTATCCACAATGTCAGCGGCTTGTGCTTTGACGGGCAAAGTCAGTGCAAGTGCGGCGGCAGCGCCCATCAGTGTTTGGCGGAACATGGCTGTATCTCCTCTCCAGCGTGTTGTGGAAAGGGATACGGGGCCTCAGCCACAGCGGATCACTTTGAGTTCAATTTTCTTTGATCTGCACCCAGATACTTTGCGCACGACCATCGCCCAGGAACGGCAAAGCCTCGACCGCATCGGGGCGATCCTGTTGCAGGTAATACCCCGGCCAAAGCATTGAAAACGAACCAGATTGCAGCAATGCGTGCAGCATGTACTGCTCGCCCCACCCGGGGCAGTCATAGAAGAATCGCTTGGGATATTCATAAGGTAGAAAAACATCATGCACGTGAATCACCACACCGGGTTTCAGTGCAGGGATGATGCGGCAAAACAAATGCGCGACGTCATTGCTCATCCGGACTACATGGCTGGAATCGATGAACAGAACGTCGCCCGCCTCCAACTGATCGAACAGCGCGGGATCCACTTCTTCCAGCCGTCTCTGCTCGAAATGATCTACCACATGAGCGATATCAGCACGCGGATAGGGATCAATCGCGGTGATCTGCGTCTCAAGCCCGCCGTCGATGATCGCCTGCCGAGTAACGCGCGTGGAGTTTCCGCAGCCAACCTCAATCACACGCCGGGGTTTGAATCGGCGGATCATCAAATACAGCGCGTCGGCATCGGGACTATCGTAGTAACCGTTACCGACCCGATACCCCGTCTGATTGCGCTCGGGGTCCTTGAGGGCCGCAAGCGCATCCGCATGTTCGGTGTATTCTGCGACGAGAGGCGCGATATCAAACCCCTCCATTCCCGGTGACAACGCATAAGCGGGACGGGTCAAGCCGCCTGCCCGTTCAAATGCCTCAAGCCGGGCGCGCTCGTCGTCTTCTGGTCCTTTGTCGACCAATTTAACTCCAAGCTCCGAAAGCGTGTCGTTGATCTTTGGGAATTTCCTGGGTTTCACGCGAACGCTCCGGGGTTTGGACAGTTTACTGAAGGGTTCTTATCGCCGGCGCCGGGGGCTTCGCAAGCCAAACACTTGGCAAGGCGGTCATTTCCGTATTCACTGTTTGGAATAACCGACGAGGGCGACCATGCAGCAGGAATACACGCTGGGCATTGAAGAAGAGTATCTTCTGGTCAATCGGGACACGTTCGAGCTTGCCGAAGCGCCCGAAGCTTTGATGGAGGCCTGTCAGGCCGATTTCCAAGGTCAGGTCAGCCCCGAATTCCTGCAATGTCAGATCGAGGTCGGCACCCGCCCCCATGCGACCATTGCCGGCGCGCGCGAGGATCTGAAACGCTTACGGTCTTGCGTGGCCAAACGTGCAGCGGACTACAACCTCGCCCCAGTGGCGGTATCGTGTCATCCGTTTGCCGATTGGAAAAAGCAAAGCCATACGCGAAAAGATCGCTATGACGCCCTGCACCATGCACTTGGCGGCGTAGCGCGACGAATGCTGATCTGTGGAATGCATGTCCATATCGGAATTGATGACCCTGCCCTGCGCGCCGACCTTATGCCGCAGCTTTCGTATTTTCTGCCCCACCTTTTGGCCCTTTCGACCTCATCCCCCTATTGGAACGGCGAGGATACGGGGCTGTCGTCCTACCGTCTGACAGTCTTCGACAACCTACCCCGAACTGGCTTGCCTCCGACCTTGGCCAGTTGGGCCGACTATGAGCGCACCACGGGCATTTTGGTCGAATTAGGTGTGATCGAGGACACGTCGAAAATCTGGTGGGACTTGCGCCCATCACACCGCTTCCCAACGCTTGAGACGCGCATAATGGACGTGCAGCCCCGGCTGGAACACGCCTTGTCTTTGGCTGCGATGGTCCAGGCGCTGACCCGGATGCTATGCCGGTTAAAAGCTAGAAACTTACGCTGGCGCAACTATGACCAGTTCCTGATCGGAGAAAACCGTTGGCGCGCACAGCGCTATGGCGTCGGCGAGGGCATGATCGACTTTGGCGACCGCTCGATCAAGCCCATGCCCGAATTGATGGGCGAACTGATGGGACTACTGGCCGAAGACACCGAGGCACTTGGTACAATGACCGAACTGGCGCGGTTGCAACAAATCGCGCAGAACGGAACATCGGCCACACGTCAGCGACGCGTTTATGCCGAGGCATCCGCCCGTGGCGAAGATCCGGGAAAAGCGGTTGTCCAACACCTGATCGAGGAATTTCACCACGACCTTTAATCCCCAAGAGACAGATGCTGGGAATTGCTGGCCGTGAAAAATTTCTGTAAGGATTAGGAAATAAACACTCGTTCAATTCATCCGTCGGCGTGGGAGGGAAGCCATGGATTTCGCTTTAACCGAAGAGCAGACTGCGATCTTCGACATGGCCTATGAGTTCGGGCGGGAGAACATTGCCCCCTATGCTCGACAGTGGGAGGCCGAAGGCACCATCCCCAAAGACCTGTGGCCCCGTGTCGGAGAGCTTGGGTTCGGCGGCCTCTACGTCTCTGAAGACAGCGGTGGTTCTGGTCTGTCGCGTCTGGATGCCACCATGGTTTTCGAGGCGTTGTCGATGGCCTGCCCGTCCGTTGCAGCGTTTTTGTCGATTCACAACATGTGCGCCAAGATGCTGGACAGTTTCGCCGGGGATGCGCTGAAAGCGCGCATTATGCCCGATGTTCTCAGCCTGAATACCGTTCTCAGCTATTGTCTGACCGAACCGGGCTCGGGCTCGGATGCTGCCGCGTTGAAAACCCGCGCGGACCGCAGCAATGAAGGATACGCCCTGAACGGGACCAAGGCATTTATCTCGGGCGGCGGGTATTCCGATGCTTATGTCTGCATGGTGCGCACCGGACAGGACGGCCCCAAGGGAATCTCAACGGTCTATGTAGAAGACGGTGCGCCCGGCCTGTCCTTCGGCGCCTTGGAGCAGAAGATGGGGTGGAAAAGCCAACCCACAGCACAAGTGCAGTTCGATGATTGCAAAATCCCGGCCGAGAACCTTGTCGGCGTCGAAGGCGATGGATTCAAATACGCCATGATGGGGCTGGATGGCGGACGGCTGAACATCGCCTCATGCTCGTTAGGGGCCGCGCAAGCGGGGCTGAATATGACGTTGCAATATATGTCCGAGCGGCAAGCGTTCGGTCAGTCCATCGACCAGTTTCAGGCGCTGCAATTCCGTCTGGCCGATATGGAGATCGAGTTGCAGGCAGCCCGAACGTTCTTACGGCAGGCGGCCTGGAAACTGGATCAGGGCGCGCCGGATGCCACCAAGTTCTGCGCCATGGCCAAGAAATTCGTGACCGAGACTGGATCGAAAGTGGTGGATCAATGCCTGCAACTGCATGGCGGCTATGGCTATCTGGCAGATTACGGGATCGAGAAACTGGTCCGCGACTTGCGCGTGCATCAGATCCTGGAAGGCACGAACGAAATCATGCGCGTGATCGTGTCGCGCCAGATGCTCGCCAATCGCTGAGGGGGCCATGGCTGATATCGACATTCGCACCACCGGTCGCGCCGGACGGATCACACTGACCCGGACCAAAGCCCTGAACGCGCTCAGCTATGACATGTGCATGGCCATAGACACTGCTTTGCGCAACTGGCGTGAAGATGACTCGGTTGATCTTATTGTTATGGACGCCGAGGGCGACAAGGCATTCTGCGCTGGCGGCGACATTGCGGAACTGTACGAGACCGGCAAGAACGGTGACTATGCTTACGGCCAGACGTTTTGGCGCGATGAGTACCGCCTGAACGCGCTGATATTTGAATTCCCAAAGCCCGTCGTCAGCTTTCTGCAAGGGTTCACCATGGGCGGTGGCGTTGGCATTGGCTGTCACGGCAGCCACAGGATTGTAGGCGAAAGTAGCCAGATCGCCCTGCCCGAATGCGGGATCGGATTGGTTCCGGATGTCGGTAGCTCGCTGATGCTGGCGCTCGCACCGGGACGGGTCGGCGAATACCTTGGCATGACCGGTCATCGGATGGGCCCGGATGATGCCATTTTCGCAGGTTTCGCGGATCACTTCATCCCCATGGCTCAATGGTCGGACTTGATCGAACTGTTGGAAGCATCCGGAGACGCCAGCCTTCTGACCACCCACGCCCAAACACCCCCGGAGGGCGTGTTGACCGGATTGCAAACCAAGATCGACGCGCATTTTGACGGCGAAAGGCTGCAAGACATCCTCAATAGCCTCAAAGGCAGCGAAACGGACTTCGCAACCGCCGCGCTTAAATTGATCAACCGGGGTTCGCCGCTGGCTATGGCCTGCTGTATCGAGATTCTGCATCGCTTGCGCACCCCCAGCCTCACCATCCAGAAGGCGCTGGAACACGAGTTCCGCTTTACAAGTCGTGCGATGGAACACGGTGACTTTCTGGAAGGTATTCGCGCACAGATTGTCGACAAAGACCGCACTCCGCGTTGGAGGCACCCCGACCAGAACGTACCCATTGTCGAGGTATCGAGGATGCTTCAACCGATGGGCGCTAAAGCACTGACATTCTAGGAGGATTGAGGAATGAAGATCGGATTTATCGGGCTTGGGAACATGGGGAATCCGATGGCTGCCAATCTGGCGAAAGCCGGTCATGACGTGGTCGGGTTTGATATGGCGGATGTGGATGTTGCAGGCGTGACCCTTGCCTCATCAGGCGCTGAGGCTGCAGGCGGTGCCGACATTGTTATCACCATGCTTCCGAACGGCCAGATCCTGCGGGCGGTGGCGGATGATATTTTGCCAGCGATGAATTCCGGTTCAGTTTGGATTGATTGCTCGACCGTGGATGTCGACAGCGCCCGCGCCGTGGCCGAGCAGGCTGCACAAGTCGGTGTCTTGGCAGTAGACGCACCCGTATCCGGCGGGATCGGTGGGGCTGCGGCCGGTACCTTGACCTTTATGGCAGGTGGCAGTGATGTCGCCTTTGGCAAGGCTGCCCCCCTGTTCGAAATCATGGGACAAAAGGCCGTGCATTGCGGCGGATCAGGCGCAGGTCAAGCCGCCAAAATATGCAATAACATGATTCTGGGCGTGACCATGATTGCCACCTGTGAAGCGTTTGCATTAGCAGACAAGCTGGGTCTGGACCGACAGAAAATGTTTGACGTAGTCAGCACATCCTCGGGATATAGCTGGACAATGAACGCTTATTGCCCCGCACCGGGGGTCGGCCCCTCCAGCCCTTCGGACAATGACTACCAGCCCGGCTTTGCCGCCGAACTGATGCTCAAAGACTTGCGCCTAAGCCAACAGGCCGCGGAAAGTTCAGATGCGGATACGCCACTTGGTCAGGCGGCTACGGCTCTTTATGAGCAGTTCGTGGAATCCGAAGACGGTTTGGGCAAAGATTTCTCTGCCATGCTGCCACGTTTTGAAAAACGAGGAAGAAGTTAACCTTCGTCCGTGGGCGACAAACTGCCCACGGGGTTGACCCGCTCTGATCGGACCGCCATCTATCGGCGTAGATCAATTCGTGTGCCGGAGGTTTCTATGTCCCGTGTTTTGAAAGTAATAATGGTTGCTTCCATGTTTGTCGCAGCGCCCGCAGCGGTGATGGCAGGCAATGGTAAAGGCAACGGTAAAAACGCCGACAAGGTCTTTCGCGTGCCCTCGCAACCTGTGATTCAAACCAAAGGCAAGGCTGGGCATTGCCCTCCGGGATTGGCCAAGAAAAATGTCCCCTGCGTTCCACCTGGACAGGCAAAAAAGCTGTATCGCAACGGTGACTTCATCAACAACGATTACCGCTGGATCAATGATCCGTACCGCTATGGCTTGAACCGAGGGTCATATGTCCGCGCCGGGGACTATGTCTACCGGGTCGATCCCGAGACCCGCAAAGTGCTGAACTTGATCGGCGCCGTTGCGGATATCCTTAACTAAGTCACACAACCTCTGCGTTAGCTCCCTACTTTTGACGCAATTCAGCGTCATTTCAATTCTCATTATTGCGAGGATTGAATATGCATAGTGACAATTCGATTTTTGAGTTCCGCGGACCGTGGAACGTACCCATTCAGTTAAACCAAAGTCTGATTTTTCTAGTTTTGCTCATAGTGGGGTTCAGTTTTGATCCCGAATCCCTGCCCTATGCGCTTGGTTTTGTGGCCATTTTATTGACCTCAATCCTGCTGCATGAGCTCGGACACGCCTGGGGGTGCTTGATACAGGGTATCCCCGTCAATCGCGTCGTCCTGTATGGAGGTGGCGGGTTTTGCGAACATCGCCGCTCGACCTCATCCTACGAAGACGAATTGATCGTCGCTATGGGGCCGATCGTCAACCTGACGCTGTGGGCATTGTGTTCACTGCTGGAACCCTTCGTCACCTCGCCCGAACTGGGCTGGGTTCTAGTCGTGACCGCCCAATTGAACCTGTTTTTGGCGGTATTCAACATGTTGCCCCTGATGCCGTTGGACGGTGGCCGTCTGTTTCACGCTGTCCTTAACCGCATGGTCAAACCTGTGACTGCGACACGAATTGCCGGGCTTGTCGGACTGATCGGGGTCGCACTTTGGTTACCTATGATAGTATTCGCCTACGTAAACTTCGGCTTTGTGTTCCTGTTCTTTCCACCCTTGCTGCGTCATTGGCACATGCTCAGACACGCACAATACTAGCTTATTCAGCCGCAACCTGTTCCGGGTTCAACATCTGTTTTAGGTACCGACCGGTATGACTGCGGTCAACAGCGGCCACATCTTCGGGTGTGCCGGTGGCCACGATCTCACCGCCACCATCACCGCCTTCAGGGCCAATGTCGATGATATGATCGGCGGTTTTCACCACGTCCAGATTATGTTCGATCACTACAACTGTATTGCCCTGATCGACCAGTTCATGCAGCACTTCCAACAGCTTGCGCACGTCTTCGAAATGAAGACCCGTGGTCGGCTCGTCCAGAATATAAAGCGTCCGCCCGGTCGAGCGTTTGGACAATTCTTTTGACAGCTTCACCCGCTGCGCCTCGCCCCCTGACAGGGTCGTGGCCTGCTGGCCCACCTTGATATAGCCCAGCCCAACACGCGCCAGCGCATCCATCTTGTCGCGGATTGAAGGCACGGCCTTAAAGAACTCCTGCGCGTCTTCCACTGTCATATCAAGGACGTCGGCAATGGACTTGCCCTTGAACTTGATTTCAAGCGTCTCACGATTGTACCGCGCGCCTTTGCAGGTCTCGCAGGTCACGTAGACGTCGGGGAGAAAGTGCATCTCAATCTTGATAACGCCGTCGCCCTGACACGCCTCGCACCGGCCACCTTTGACGTTAAAGCTGAACCGACCGGGCTTGTACCCCCGGGTCTTGGCCTCGGGCAGACCGGCGAACCAATCGCGGATCGGGGTGAAGGCCCCGGTGTAAGTCGCTGGATTCGAACGCGGAGTTCGCCCGATAGGCCGCTGGTCAATGTCGATGACTTTGTCCAGATGCTCCAGCCCTTTGATCGTCTCGCAGGGCGCAGGCGTCTGGCGCGCGCCGTTCAACCGCATCGAAGCCGTCTTGAACAGCGTCTCAATCGTCAGGGTCGACTTACCGCCGCCGGACACGCCAGTCACGCAGACGAACTTGCCGAGAGGGAACTCGGCCGTGACATTCTTTAGGTTGTTTCCAGTGGCTTTGACGACCTTGAGCTTTTTCTTGTTACCCTTGCGTCGGTCACCCGGCACAGCAATCTCGCGCGTGCCCGACAGGTACTGCCCGGTCATCGAGGCCGCATCCGCCGCGATATGTTCAGGCGTACCGTGGCTGACCACCTGCCCGCCATGCACACCCGCGCCGGGGCCGATATCGAACACATAATCGGCCTCGCGGATGGCCTCTTCGTCATGCTCAACGACGATCACCGTATTACCCTGATCGCGCAGGTTCTTGAGCGTCCCCAGCAGCCTGTCATTGTCGCGTTGGTGCAGACCAATCGAAGGTTCGTCCAATACGTAAAGCACCCCGGTCAGGCCCGAGCCGATCTGGCTGGCCAGACGAATACGCTGGCTTTCGCCGCCCGACAGCGTACCACTTGAGCGCGAAAGCGTAAGATATTCCAAACCAACATTATTCAGGAATCCAAGGCGTTCACGGATCTCTTTCAGAATCGCCCGCGCAATCTCATTCTTCTGTACGCTCAGATGGTTCGGCGCGTCCTCGACCCAAGCTAAGGCCTCACGGATCGACATCTGCACGACCTGCCCCACATGCAGACCCGCGATCTTGACGGCAAGCGCTTCGGGCCGCAGGCGGTAGCCTTCGCAGGCCCCGCAAGGACGGTTGTTCTGATAGCGTTCGAACTCTTCACGGATCCACGCGCTGTCGGTTTCGCGATAGCGGCGTTCCATGTTTGGAATCACGCCCTCAAAGCTGCGCGTCACCTGATAGACACGGCCGCCCTCGTCATAACGGAACTGGATTTCTTCATCACCAGAGCCGCGCAGGAACACCTGTTGCACCTTGCCGGGAAGGTCTTTCCACGGGGTGTTCTTGTCGAACTCAAAATGTCGCGCAATGGCTTCGATGGTTTGCAAGAAATAGGGCGACTTACCCTTGCGCCACGGGGCCAAGGCACCGTCATACAGCTTGAGCGTCTGGTCCGGCACCACGAGGCGTTCATCAAAGAACAGCTCGACCCCTAACCCGTCGCAATCGGGGCACGCCCCAAATGGCGCGTTGAAGGAAAACAGGCGCGGTTCTATCTCGGGGATGGTGAAACCGCTGACCGGACACGCAAAATTCTCACTGAAGGTGATGCGCTCGGCGTCGCCTTCCTTCGGCGCAGTTTCCAGAATCGCGATGCCATCCGCCAAATCCAATGCGGTGCGCAGGCTGTCGGCCAGCCGTGTCTCCATCCCTTCGCGCACGACAAGGCGGTCCACCACCACGTCGATGTCATGGCGGAATTTTTTGTCCAGCGTCGGCGGCGAGTCGAGCTCATAGAACTCTCCATCCACCTTCACACGCTGAAAGCCCTGTTTGCGCAGTTCCAAAAACTCTTTCTTATATTCACCTTTCCGGTCGCGCACGATGGGAGCCAGCAGGTAGCCGCGTGTGCCCTCCTCCATCGTCATGATGCGGTCAACCATATCCTGTACCTGCTGCGCTTCGATCGGCTGGCCTGTGGCGGGGCTATACGGCGTGCCTGCGCGGGCGAACAAAAGGCGCAGATAGTCGTAGATCTCAGTCACGGTACCGACGGTCGAACGCGGGTTCTTCGAGGTCGTCTTCTGTTCGATCGAAATCGCCGGGGACAGCCCGCTGATGTGATCCACATCCGGCTTTTCCATCATGTCCAGAAACTGCCGCGCATAGGCCGACAGGCTTTCGACGTAGCGACGCTGACCCTCGGCATAAATCGTATCAAAAGCCAGCGACGACTTGCCCGAGCCAGACAGTCCCGTGATCACCACAAGCTGATCCCGCGGAATATCCACATCAATGCTTTTGAGGTTATGTTCGCGCGCGCCGCGCACCTCGATATTCTTCAGCTCAGCCATTTTGGCCCCCAAAAGGTAAGTATCCTAGAGATAGGCGAGCGGCGCTGAGTCTCCAACACAAAAATTAGAACAAAGTGAGAACGAACGAATTATTGCCGAACTCTCCTGACAGAACGCACGCACGGTTTGTAGTGGATGGTTGTTATCTGACTGATCAGGGAAGATTTTGATGAAATAAATGGCGCGGTTGACGGGGCTCGAACCCGCGACCCCCGGCGTGACAGGCCGGTACTCTAACCAACTGAGCTACAACCGCGCATCTATTTTCGTGGCCTTTAACCTGGACCAAGGATGGCAGCGATGGCGCGGTTGACGGGGCTCGAACCCGCGACCCCCGGCGTGACAGGCCGGTACTCTAACCAACTGAGCTACAACCG
>NZ_JBXWSR010000022.1:0-61786 GCF_059613525.1 Ruegeria sp. SATB045
AAGCCGAAGCCGAAGCCGAAGCCGAAGCCGAAGCCGAAGCCGAAGCCGAAGCCGAAGCCGAAGCCGAAGCCGAAGCCAATCTTGAACGTTTCAAGGAGAACCTGTCCGAACGTCATTCGGAAAAGAAAGGTGGCTTTGTTCCGGCGTTGATCGGCGGTGCGATTGCAGCCGCAATCGGGTTCGCGGCGGGCAGCGCTGGTTTGTTCGACTCCGGCAGCTCGGACGCGTTGACCACGCTCGAGGCAAAGCTGACCGATCAAGCCAACCAAATCGACGCGCTCTCGAAATCTCTGTCCGATGGCTCGGACTTGGAAAGCAAGATTGCTGCTTTGACAGAACAGTTGGCTCCGATCACTTCGGATCTGGACGCCGTCCAATCCGGCCTTGATGGTTTGTCAGGACAGATCCAGCCTCTGGCTGATCGTTTGGCCGCGCTGGAAAGCGGCGCGCTGACCCAAGGAGCCACCCCCGAAACCACAGCCGCATTTGAAGCCGAGTTGAAAAAACTGCAGGACTCGCTGGCTGCCCAACGCGCCGAGGTTGAAAAGATGGTTGCGGAAGCTCAGGCTCTGGAAGCAAAAGCTTCGGATGAGGCTTTGGCCGCGACCAATGCAGCGATACTGTCTAAGCTCCACGGGCAGTTGGATGCAGGGCAACCCTATTCCGACCTTCTTTCCGAGCTGTCAGCTGGCGGGGTCGAAATCCCGGGTGCGCTGTCCACGGCGGCCGACAATGGAGTTGCGACGGTTTCGGCCCTGCGTGAGGATTTTGCGCCAGCCGCCCGCGCTGCTCTTGCCGACGCCCGAGAGGCGGAGAAAGGCACGGGGATCGTCGCGTTCCTCCAGCGCCAGACGGGTGCGCGTTCGGTAACACCGCAAGAGGGTGATGATCCGGATGCGATCTTGTCTCGTGCGCAAGCGGCGCTGTCCGCCGGTGATGTGGCTGGGGCTTTGAACGAACTGAAATCTCTGCCCGAGGCGGCCCGTGATGCGCTGGCTGAATGGGAAAAAGCGGCGCAGACACGGGTATCTGCCGTGGATGCCGCAGATGCGCTTGCTTCTGGCGCGAACTCGAACTGAAGGACCTGCCATGCTGTGGTCACTGATAAAAATCCTTGTATTTGTTGCCATTGTTGGCCTTCTGGCTATTGGTGCCGGGTTCCTGATGGAAACCAGCGGCGGTATTCAGATCACGGCGGGTGGCACGGAATACACTCTGGGGCCTTTGCAATCGGTTATTGCGCTGGGCGTGTTGGTCTTTGCGATCTGGCTGTTCTTCAAACTGCTGACCCTTCTGATCGCCACGCTGAAATTCCTAAATGGCGATGAAACCGCCCTGTCGCGCTATTTCGACCGCAGCCGTGAACAGCGCGGCTATCAGGCGCTGGCTGATGGGCTGATGGCACTGGCTTCGGGCGAGGGGCGCATTGCCATGTCCAAGGCCACCAAGGCCGAAAAACTGCTGAACAAGCCTGAACTAACCAATCTGCTGGTGGCACAGGCGGCCGAGATGAATGGTGACACCAAGAAAGCCTCGGACACCTATAAGAAACTGGTGACGAACAACGCCACCCGGTTTGTGGGCGTGCGTGGTATCTTGAAGCAGAAACTGGCCGAGGGTGATGACGATACCGCCCGGAAGCTGGCCGAAAAGGCGTTGGCGATCAAGCCGCGCCACGCCGAAACGCAGGATATTCTGCTGGGTTTGCAGACCAAGTCGCAGGATTGGACGGGCGCGCGTTCGACTCTGACGGCCAAGCTCAAGGCTGGTCATCTGCCGCGCGACGTGTTCAAACGCCGTGATGCAGTGCTGGCGCTGTCCGAAGCCAAGGGCATTCTGGACGAAGGCGCCACGGTCGAACAGCAAGAACACGCGATCGAGGCCAACCGCTTGTCGCCTGATCTGGTTCCTGCCGCTGCGATGGCCGCGCGGGCCTATATCGAAAAGGGCAAGCCGCGCGCCGCGACCAAGATCCTGAAAAAAGCGTGGGAGGTGCAGCCGCATCCCGATCTGGCCCATGCCTTTGCGGAAATCGCGCCGGATGAAACGCCGGATGCGCGGATCAAGCGGTTCACCGCCCTGACCCGTATCCACCCGGAAAACCCTGAAACGCGCCTGATCCTGGCCGAGTTGAACATCGTGGCCGAGGATTTCCCCGAAGCTCGCCGTGCGCTGGGCGATGTGGTAGAAAAACAGGCCGATGCCCGTGCCTATACGCTGATGGCGGCGATTGAACGGGGCGAGGGCGCCTCGGACGCGGTGGTGCAGGGATGGCTGGCCAAGGCGCTGAACGCGCCGCGCGGGCCGCAATGGGTCTGCGACAACTGTCATGATATCCAACCCGAATGGGCTCCGGTCTGCCAGAACTGCCACAGCTTTGACACGCTGAGCTGGCAAACTCCGCAAACGCCCGAGATCGCCTCGGCGACCGGTGTTCACATGCTGCCCCTGATCGTTGGCGCGCTTGAAGACAAGGTCGAGCCGGAGGTTGAAGAGCCGGAAGAAGAAGTTGCGCCCGACGTGATCGAAATGGAGGCCGAACCCGTACGCCCCGATGTCGAGCCTGCGATCGAAGAGAAGGTCTGAGGACTCGGATCAACGGACACTTTAGAACCTTGATGCCACTTACGTGTCGCTGGGCAAGTACGTCCAGCGATACTTTGGCGGGGTCGGTCCCTTGTTTCGGCCACCCTGCTGAGACTGTTCCCACGCATGTGCAAGAATGCCGACAGAACGGGACAGGCAAAACAGGCCGCGTGCCAGCGGCGCGTCAAAACCAAGCTCGGCATAGATCACCGCTGTGGCTCCGTCGATATTCATCGGAATGGGTTTGCCTTTACGCTGCGCCAATTCGCCTTCGATGTCGATCGCGACAGATTTGTAGCGCCCATCACAGGCACCTGCCTCAATCGCTTCGTCCACAAGGCTCATCAAACGTGGTGCGCGTGGATCCGCTGGGGTGTGAAAGCGGTGGCCGAATCCGGGCAGAATTTTCCCTTGCGCGGCAATCCAGTCATCCAGCGCCGGGCCAACGGCGGATGGGTGAGCATTGACAAACTGATACAGGGTCACCGCTTGCTCGCCAGCACCGCCGTGGATGTCCCCTAGCATGTTCACCGCGCTTGCCATGGCATTGTTGAGCGGCAGTCCACACGTTACTGCCATGCGGGCCGTAGCGATCGAAGGGGCTTGTGGCCCGTGATCCACGGCAGCAACTAAGGCGGCCTCGAACAATTTCAACTGTGCGGCGGATGGCCTGTCTCCGCGCACCATGAACCAGATCATTTCTGCGAAACCAAGGTTGCCGATAAGGTCCTGAATAGGTGTGCCCCGCAGGTCTATTCGTCCGGGTTCCATGTCGATGATGGATGTTGACCACCAGTCAGCGACATCGCTCATATGATCCCCTCCTTCGTCAACGCGTTTATTTCGTCACGGCTCAGACCAAGCTCAGACCAGATCACGGCATTATCTGCCCCCAAATCCGGTGGGGCGGTCCGGGGCATTCTGCGTTGACCATCCATCACAACAGGGCTGCCGGTCAGTTTCAGCTCGTCGCTGTGGGACGGCAAAGATCCAATCAATCCGCGGCCTGTAAGCTGTTCGTCAGCCAACGCTTCGGGCACGGTCATCACCTGCCCGGTCGGAACGCCAATCGCGTTCAACTCGCGAACCCATTCCCGGGAGGGTCGGGTGCGCAGCGTGGCTTCAAGATCGTCCCTCAGGGTATGGCGGTTCCTCTTGCGATCTTCACGCGAGGCATAGTCAGGGTTGCCCAGCAAATCTTCCCGTCCAAGGTGTCGAGCAAGCGCCTGCCATTGTTCGTCACGATTGGCCGCGATGTTGATCGGGTTATCCGCAGTGGCAAAGGTTCCTGACGGGGCGGATGTGGTGTTTTCGTTGCCATGCGCTGCCGGTGTGACATCCCCGATCAGGTAGTTCGACACCACCCAGCCCATGGTGGAGATCACCGCCTCAGACATTGCGATATCCAGAAACGTGCCGCGTGGTCTGGCGTTCAGGGCCGCACTGATCGCAAAAGCGGCCGTTAGCCCCCCGACGGTATCGGCCAGCGGGTATCCGACGCGATAGGGCGCTGTATCGGTTGCTCCGGTGATCGACATGACACCGCTGATACCCTGAACGATTTGGTCGTAGGCCGGGTCTTTTTTGCGAGGACCGTCCTGCCCAAAACCGCTGATTGCACAATAGATCAGGTTGGCATTTTCAGCGCGCAGAACGTCATAGCCAAGGCCAAGCCGGTCCATTACGCCGGGCCGGAAATTTTCGACCAGCACGTCGGCGGTTTGAACCAGCTTCTTCAGCAAGTCTTTGCCCTTTGCGGGCTTCATATCCAGCGTGATGGATTTCTTATCCGCGTTCTGGGCGAGAAAACTGATGCCCATTCCGGCCTTGTTGCGGTCTGGGTCTGCCCCCAACACCCGAGCAAGGTCGCCGCCCTCAGGCCGTTCGACCTTGATCACCTCGGCCCCCATCAGGGCAAGCTGATAGCAGCAATACGGGCCCGCCAGAACATTCGTCAGGTCAAGAACCCGTATTCCTGCCAAAGGCTCAGTCGCCATCGGCGATACCGGCAGCCCGTGCCCGTGCGCGACGCGCGCGATAGCTGGGCAGCAACACCAGCAGCGCGGCGATAACCAGCAGGCCCAGCGTCATGGGACGTTCCCAGATAAACGAGATCCCGTCATAAAGCTGCATGGACCTTGCAAAGTTGTCTTCCATCATTCCGCCAAGGATGAACCCGATCAGAAGCGGGGCCAGCGGATAGTCGGCAAACTTCAAAGCCGTGGCGCAGACGCCGAAACCCACAAGGATCAACAACTCCGTTGCATTGTTCTGCCCAATATAAGCGCCCATCAACGTAAAGAACAAAATGAACGGTATCAGGTAGTTGCGCGGAACGGATAGCACCTTTGCGATGTAAGGAATAAGCGGCAGGTTCAGGATCAACAGGACAAGGTTTCCGATAAACATGGACATGATCACAGCCCAGAAGATCTGAGGCTCATCCAGCATCAGACGCGGGCCGGGTGTCACGTTCAGAGCAATCAGCGCGCCCAGCAGGATCGCCGTGGTGCCGGAACCTGGAATACCCAAAGTCAGCAGTGGAACGAATGATCCTGTGCAGGCCGCGTTGTTCGCTGTTTCCGGGGCTGCCAGACCCTTGATCGAGCCTTTGCCAAATTCTTCTTGTTCCTCTTTCGGAGCGATGTTGCGTTCAACGGCGTAGCCGAGGAAACTGGCGATCGTCGCACCGGCGCCAGGAAGAACGCCGATGAAGAAACCTTGTACGGACTGCCGTCCCACAACTGGTGCAATTGCCTTGGCTTCTTCCTTGGTGATGCGCAGGTCCTTGATCTCGCCATCATCACCTTTCAGATCTTTTGGCTTCAGGACCAGAAACAGCGCTTCGGGCAAGGCAAACATGGCCATGGCCAGTGTGATGAAGCCGAAGCCCGATTGCAGGTCCATGATTCCCATGGTGAACCGAGGCAGGTTGAACAACGCGCCCTCACCAACGGTAGCCATGATCAGCCCCAGTACCGTCATGATGACAGCTTTGGCGACTTGACCGCTTCCGGCGAAGGCAGCGATGGCTGAAAGACCAACGACCATAAGGGCGAAATACTCGGCCGAGTGGAACAGCAGCGCAACAGAAGACAAAGCCGGTGCAAACACCATAAGCAGGACGGCACCCAGCGTACCGCCTGCGAAACTGGCGATTGCGGCGATTGTCAGTGCTTTCCCAGCCTTGCCTTGGCGGGCCATCGGATAGCCATCAAAACTTGAGGCCACCGTACCGGCGACGCCCGGCGCGTTCAGCAAGATGGATGACGTGGAACCGCCAAAGATCGCTCCGTAATACACCCCAGCCAAAAGGATCAGTGCGGCGGATGGGTCGCCCATCGAGATCGCAACCGGGATCATGATGGCGATGATCGACATCGGTCCAAGACCGGGCAACATCCCGATGAACGTGCCGATCAGGCACCCAGCTATAACCATCAGTAGGTTTTGGATTGAGAATGCCGTTTGCAGGCCGATCAGAAGTCCTTCAAGCATGTCAGCCTCCGAAAATGCCCGGCAGGGGGCGCATGTAAATGCCAAGAACTTCCTGAACCAGATACCAGACGGCCCCAGTAGCGATGAAGGCAACAGGCAGCATGATGTGCCACTTGCGCTCACCCAGAATGAAAGAGCCAAGGATCAGGAATGCCGATGTGGAAATCAGGAAACCGACAGGACGCAGGCACAAAGCGTAGATCACCATCAAAGCCAGCAGCATTAGCGCCTGATCCAGATGGTAATCACCCAGCCGGCGATAATCGATGTCGGCTTCCTTGATCTCGGACTTTTCAAAGCCCAGCAGGATAATTGTCGTCGTGACGATACCCAGAATGGACAGCACTTTGGGGAAGGTGCTTGGCCAGATGGGATTTCTTTGCATGAAGGGGGGAAGGCTACCGTCCATCGTGAACCAGGCGGCGTAGCCATATGTTAAACAAACACCCAGCAGAACGAGCGCGATCCAGCGATCCAACGCCATGATGCCCCCTCCTTTTTTGTTGTCTTTGGGGAAGGCAGAGCGGCGGTCCGCTCTGCCGATTTTCAGTTAGAGAAAGCCCAGCTTCTTCATCAGATCACCGATCTGCTGTTCCTGCTGCTCAAGGAACGTCTGGAAGTCAGCGCCCGAGTTGTGGATGTTGACCCATCCGTTGCGCGCCCGAACCTCTTCCCATTCAGGAGTGTCGTACATCTTGGCGATTGCGTCTTGATATGCCGCCAGCTTGTCTTCCGGTAGACCAGGTGCTGCGAAGAATCCGCGCCAGTTGACGAAGGTGGTATCAATACCCTGCTCCTTCATGGTCATCGCATCAGGAGCGGCGTCAACGCGTTCTTCCGATGTGACACCGATGATTTTGACTTCGCCCGCGTTCGACAGGTCAACAGCTTCCGAGAAACCCGTCGACAGAGCCGCGATTTCGCCGGACAGAAGCGCCGCCATGGCTTTGCCGCCTGCGTCATACGGAATGTACTTTACGCCCAGAGCGTCTTTGCCAGCTGCTTCCATGACCATGGCTGCAACCAAGTGATCCATGCCGCCCGGTACCGAGCCACCACCAATTGCTGTGGCCGAAGGATCTGCGTCAAAAGCTGCCAACAGATCGTCCATCGAGTTGATCGGGCTGTCTTTGCCTACGACGATCGCCGCATAGTCACCAATAGTGCCTGAAACCAGAGTCAGGTCGCGGAAGTTATGCGGGAAAACACCAGTCAGCGAACGGATAACGATGGGAGTTGAGTTCACCATCAATGTGCCGTGATTGCTGTCAGCGTTTTCAATCAGAAAGCCGATGGCCTTACCGCCGCCGCCACCTGACATGTTCTCATAGGATGCAGTGCCAACAAGACCCGCATTCGTAAGGGCTTCACCCGTGCCGCGGGCAGTTCCGTCCCAGCCACCACCGGCACCGCCGGGGATCAGAAAGTGGATGCTGTCCACGACTTGATCTTCGGCCAATGTCGGGCCGGTCAGGCCGATTGCGGCCACAGCTGCGATTAGGGCGCGACGGCCCAGTTTAATCGTTGTCATGATTTCCTCCCGTTTGACAACCGGCCGCATGGCGGCTCAGATTGGATGGAACAAAAACACACCAACCTGACATCAACCTGTCACGCGGCAAAATACTGAAAAAGCCTGATGAAATTTCTACTTGTCGAAGACAACCTGGACCTCGCGAACGCGGTCAGTTCGCGCATGCGTCTGGACGGTCATGTCATTGATCACGCAGCGAATTTGGAGGACGCAACCGCCTTTGTCGAAACCGAAGAATACGACCTGATTCTGTTGGATATCATGCTCCCAGATGGGGATGGCCGAGACTTTCTGAAACGGCATCGGGCAAGTCGACTGGACACTCCCGTGATTGTATTGACCGCGCGCAGTCAGGTTTCTGATCGAATCGGTTCTTTGGATCTTGGGGCCGACGATTACGTCACAAAGCCATTTGATCACGCTGAACTCGAGGCTAGATGCCGTGCCGTTTTGCGTCGCAAGTCAGGCATCACAAAAACGACGATCGAGATGGGCGGCATTGTCTTCGATCCGGTCGCGGGGCATTTGGTCGTCGCCGGGGACATCGTTTCTTTGCGGAATCGTGAATTGCGTATGATGGAGCTGTTCATCAACGCACCCGGTCATGTGTTCTCGAAACAGAAGCTGGCAGATCGGCTGTTTTCCTACGATGACAACATTTCAGACAACGCCATCGAGGTCTATGTGGGCCGATTGCGCAGGCATCTTGAAAAGTCGGACCTCAAGATAACTACTCTGCGCGGTCTGGGGTATAGGCTGGATCATGACAACTAATCCGACCGTTTCAGGGTCATTGCGAAACAGGCTGGTGCTCGCGTTGATTGGCGGTGCGGCTGTTCTTGCAATTCTTCTGTTTTTCACAGTTCGCAATTACGCGGCGCAGGTGGCACAACAAGGTCAGGACAACATACTTGAAGCTTCAGTGACATCAATACTGGATGCTGCGGCGCTCAGAGATGGTGCACTCGAGGTAGATATCCCGTACGCAGCATTTTCAATGCTGAGTACACCGTCAGATGACCGAGTGTTCTATGCGATCTTTCAGGACGGTGAGTTCCTATCGGGCTACGAAGACCTTCGGTTTGCTGGTGGGCTCGGAGAAAGCGATTGGTCGTTCAAAACCGGCGAAGTTCGCGAAGAACTTATCCGACAGGTCAGCGCCAGCCGGACTCTTGTTGGACTTGACCGACAAACCGAGGTCGAAGTCGTACTGGGTCAAACTCAGGATGCGCTTTCCGAAACTCTTGATCAGATTTCGCGCAATGCTGCTTTTCTTGGGTTGGGGTTCTTTCTACTCACCGCAGCTTTATCTTTCTGGATCACGTCGACAACCATTGGTCAGCTCAACAAGTTGACGACTTCGGTAACCCGAAGGGGGCCGCAGGATCTGAGTCCTTTCAAAAAACCAGTGCCACGAGAAATGGCGCCGCTTGTCATGTCCTTGAATTCCTTGATGGGCCGGTTGGATCAGTCGCTTAGCCAATCCGAGGACTTTATCGCCGAAGCGGCCCACCGCGTCAGGACACCTTTGGCGACTGTCAGATCATACGCTGAAGCCACGCTCCACCGCGTGGAAAGAAAAGAAAACCGCGAGGCGCTGCGTGCTATGGTTCGCGCGATCGACGAAAGCTCGCGCGCAGCAGGTCAGCTTTTGGATCACGCCATGATTACGTCTCGCGCGGACCGGCTAGAGCGCGAGAATGTTGACCTTGTCGAGTTGATCCAAGAGCTGGTTCAGCGTTTGACGCCTATCGCTGAAATGAAGGAACTGTCGCTCTGTCTGACGGGCGATAAATCGGTTCCGTATTCTGGAGATCCTATTCTTATTCAAAACGCTGTCAGAAACATGATCGACAACGCGTTGAAATATGCACCTGCAGACAGCATCGTAGAAATAGAGGTCACAGCGAAACCCGAGATTAAGGTCAGCGACACCGGGCCCGGCTTTCTTCCCAGCGAAGTTGACAGACTGACCCGGCGATTTGAGCGTGGGAAAAACGCTGTAGGAACCATTGGCTCTGGACTGGGACTAACCATTGCAAAGGATGTGGCGACTGCACATGGGGGAATGCTGGTTCTGTCGAACCGGCCAATGGGGGGCGCATGCGTTACATTATCGCTTTGATGCTGGCTTTTCTGCCCGGCGCTGGATGGGCAGAAGACTGGGAAGATCAGTTGATTTTCAACGAGGGTGCAGAGGGTCCCAGGCTGCGGGTAATCTCGAGCACGGACACAGTTCTATTTGCGCCACTGATCGAGGAGTTTGTGGCGAAGAATCCCTCAATTAGTGTCGAATACCTGGTCTCGGGCACGGCCGATATCAACATGCGGGTCCGAGCCGCTGCTGATGCATTTGACGTGGTAGTGTCCAGTGCGATGGATCTGCAACTCAAACTGGCCAATGATGGGTATGCCCTACCAATCGACGACATCGATACACCGCACTGGGCACAATGGCACAACAGCCTTTTCTCGTTCACCACTGAGCCGGCGGCCATTGTGATCAACAGGGCGGCATTTGAAGGCCAGCAAGTTCCCGTAACGCGCCAAATGTTGATCGAAGCTTTACGGAAACGTCCGGAGGAATTCCGTGGCAAGGTAGGCACTTATGATGTTCGCCAGTCCGGTTTGGGTTACCTCTTTGCAACGCAGGATGCGCGAGCTTCGGAAACCTATTGGCGCTTGATGGAAGTTATGGGCGGGCTTGATGTGCGGCTGTATTGTTGTTCGGGCGAAATGATCAATGATCTGGCCGATGGCACGATTTTGGTCGCATATAACGTGTTGGGCAGCTACGCCGCTGTCCGAGCCGAAGGTAAAGATGCGCTTGAAGTTATTTTTCCGACTGATTTTCAAACGATTATGATGCGTACAGCTTTGGTTTCTAATGCAACTCGGGAACCAGACGCAGCAGAAGCTTTCATCCGCCATCTCGTTGCCGAAAAGTCTGCCGCGCAGGAAACGCAGTCCTCCCTCCCGCCGCTGACGTCTCCGGGAGGGGTGACTGACAGAGAAACGATTGGATTGAACCCGGCTTTGCTGACTTTTTTGGATGACCTTAAGCGTAAAAAGTTTCTTTCCGCATGGGAAAATGCGGTGATTCAATAGGCAGCGGAGACCATCAAGTAGATCTGAGCGCGAACTTGTAACGCGCTGAATTTCTAAGTCGCAAACGAAAAAAGGTTACGGCCGAGGCGAGCACCGAATTCGTGTTCAAGAGCCAATTGTCCCAATCAAATCCGTTTGCTAACGTCGTCCACGCGTCGGGGAGGGCGCCTAAACCAAAAATGCTGGACTATTCGCATAACGCTTGGCTTGTGGCAGCCTCGTTAGCTGTGGCGCTCATGGCGGGGTTTACCGGCCTTTATCTTACACATGGCGCATCGAAGCTGGACGACCAGCGCCGTAAGATCATCGTGGCGCTGGCTGCGGTGGTTCTGGGCGGCGGCATCTGGTCGATGCATTTCGTCGCCATGCTGGGCCTGCAACTTCCGATCCTGTTCTACTATGACGCGCTGATCACACTGATTTCGGCCCTTGTGGCGATCCTGATGGTAGGTTTGGCGCTGCTGTTGCTGCATTTCCGGCCACGTTCGGTGCAGACCATAGTGGGGGCGGGCGTGATCGTGGGCCTTGGCATCGTTGTGATGCACTATATAGGCATGGCCGGGATGGAGTTGTGTCGCCCGGTCTACAACGTGTGGGACGTACTGTTGTCAACGCTGGCCTCGGTCGTGCTGTCGGTTGTGGCGATCTGGGTGGCCTACGACAACCGCACGCAGCGTAACATCTTGCTGGGAACGGCCTGTTTCGGATTGGCGGTGTTTACAATGCACTTCGTGGCCACCGGTCTGACCGATTTCACCGTCAGCGACAGCACCGGCGGGGCCGGTCCGGCACTGAACAATCAGGTGCTGGCGATGGGTGTCACCGTGGCGGTGTTCCTGATCTGTGGAGCGTTCCTGTTGACTGGCGTTAGCTTCCTTGAACCTGCTGCTGTTGTGGCACCTGCTCCACCCAGGCCTGAACCTGCGACCTTGCGGGCAGGCATTCCGTTTGAGCGCGAAGGCCAGACCTTTTTCGCCACCCCGACCGAGATCGCCGCAATCCGGGCCGAAGGGCATTATACCGTGCTCTATATCGGGGCCGAGAAACTGTTCTGTCCCTGGTCCATCACCGAGGCTGAAACCCGCCTGACGCCGGACGGGTTTTTGCGCGCCCATCGCAGCTATCTGGTGAATCCCAAACATGTCTCCAGTTTTGAGCGTCACAAGGACAATGGCACTTGTTATTTCGACGGTGTGGACGCGTTGACCAAGGTGCCGGTCAGCCGGTCACGCCTGCCTGACATTCGCGACGCGCTGGGCCTTTGATCGCAACTCGTGCAGCCTATTCGTATTTCGTGAAACAAGCTGCGCGCCCCGTTCTCGTTGACTGGCACGGCTGACGAGGGCGTTCTTTCCTGACGTCAGGTCCCCCAAGGCATATTGCTCGGACCCAGGGAGGAAAAACATGATACCAGCCGGTTTTGAGTATCACCGGCCAGGCGATATCGCCTCGGCCATCGGCATTTTGCAAGAACACGGAGACGAAGCGCGCGTGATCGCGGGCGGGCACAGCCTGATCCCGATGATGAAGCTGCGCATGGCCGAGATGGGCCATCTGGTTGATCTGCAAGCCATCGACGAATTGAAGGGCATCGAGGTCGGCTCCGACACCGTGACCTTGGGTGCGATGGTCACGCAGCACGAATTGATCACGCATGACGGTCTGGCCGCTGCAATTCCGCTGATCCGCGAGGCGGCATTGCAGATCGCTGATCCGCAGGTGCGCTATGTGGGCACCGTCGGAGGCAATGTGGCCAATGGGGATCCGGGCAATGACATGCCGGGGTTGATGCAATGCCTGAACGCCACATTTGATCTGTCCGGTCCCGATGGCAATCGCAGCGTCGCCGCGCGTGAGTTTTACGAGGCCGCGTATTTCACCGCCCGCGAGGATGAGGAAATCCTGACCCGTATCTCGATCCCGGTGCCCAGCGCGGGAGTCGGTCAGGCGTATGAAAAGCAAAAGCGCAAGATTGGCGACTATGCCACGGCTGCGGCTGCTGTGATGGTGGGTAACGGAACGGCCTCGGTCGCGATGACCAATCTGGCTGACACACCTGTGTGGTCCGAAGGCGCAAGCGCTGCGCTGGCGGACGGTGATGTGAATGGCTGCGTTGCTGCCATGCTGGATGCGATTGATCCGGTTGCCGACAATCGTGGCCCCGTCGAGTTCAAGAAACATGTGGCAGGCGTCATGCTGCGCCGCGCCATCGACCGCGCCCAAAGCCGCGCGGGTTGAGGGGAGGAGAACCCATGTCAAAAATGCACGTCAAACTCACCGTGAACGGCAAAGAGGTCGAAGGTCTGGCCGAGCCGCGCACGTTGCTGATCCACTTCCTGCGGGAAGATCTGAAAATCACCGGCCCCCATATCGGTTGCGAAACCAGCCACTGCGGCGCTTGCACCGTTGATATCGATGGCAAGTCTGTCAAGTCCTGCACCACCTTCGTGGCGCAGGTGAACGGCGCCGATATCACCACGGTCGAAGGCCTCACCAATGACGACGGCAGCCTTGGTGTATTGCAGGAGATGTTCCGTGAACATCATGGCCTGCAATGCGGTTTTTGCACGCCGGGCATGATCACCCGCGCGCATCGCTTGTTGCAAGAAAACCCGAACCCAACCGAAGAAGACATCCGTTTCGGTATGGCTGGGAACCTCTGCCGCTGCACCGGCTACCAAAACATCGTCAAGGCGATCTCGGCCTCGGCTGACATGCTGAACGCTCAGAAGGAGGCTGCGGAATGAACGACCAGACTCTGACCCCCGAAGAACGCGCCGCCAATCTCAAAGGGATGGGCAGCTCGCGCAAACGCGTCGAGGATGTGCGCTTTACCCAAGGCAAGGGCAACTACGTCGACGACATCAAGCTGGATGGCATGTTGTTCGGCGACTTTGTGCGCTCCCCCTACGCACATGCCCGCGTTGTCAGCGTCAACAAAGAAGCCGCGCTGGCGCTGCCCGGCGTGATCGCTGTTCTGACTGCCGAAGACTTATCGCCGCTGGGCCTGCATTGGATGCCGACACTGGCAGGCGATAAACAGATGGTGCTGGCCGATGGCAAAGTGCTGTTCCAAGGTCAGGAGGTCGCTTTCGTTGTGGCCGAGGATCGCTATATCGCGGCGGATGCTGCTGAACTGGTCGAGGTTGAATACGAGGAACTTCCTGTTCTGACCGACCCGTTCGAGGCGCTGAAATCCGATGTGGTCCTGCGTGAAGACCTTGAGGGTCAGACCGAAGGTGCGCACGGGCCGCGCAAGCATCACAATCACATCTTCACCTGGGAACAGGGCGACAAAGACGCGACCGAGGCTATTCTGGCCGAGGCCGATGTGGTGGCTGAAGAGATGGTCTATTACCACCGTACCCATCCTTGCCCGCTGGAGACCTGCGGCTCGGTGGCCAGCATGGACAAAGTGACCGGCAAGCTGACGCTCTACGGTACGTTCCAAGCCCCGCACGCGATCCGGACGGTTGTGTCGCTGATCTCGGGCATTGCCGAGCACAATATCCGCGTCATCAGTCCCGATATCGGTGGTGGCTTTGGTAACAAGGTTGGGGCCTATGCGGGTTATGTCTGCTCGGTCGTGGCCTCGATTGTCACCGGCAAGCCAGTGAAATGGGTCGAGGACCGGATGGAGAATTTGATGTCCACCGCCTTTGCCCGCGACTACTGGATGCAGGGCAAAATCGCGGCAACGACGGACGGTAAGATCACCGGTCTGTGGTGTCACACGACGGCGGATCACGGCGGCTTTGACGCCTGTGCGGACCCGACCAAATTCCCGGCTGGGTTCATGAACATCTGCACCGGATCCTACGACATCCCGACCGCCTATCTGGCCGTGGATGGGGTCTATACCAACAAGGCTCCCGGCGGGGTAGCCTATCGCTGTTCCTTCCGTGTGACCGAGGCGGCCTATTTCATCGAACGGATGATCGAGGTTCTAGCCATCAAGCTGAACATGGACGCGGCCGAGCTGCGCCGGATCAACTTCATCAAGGCCGACCAGTTCCCCTATCAGTCGGCACTGGGCTGGGAATACGACTCGGGTGATTATCACACCGCTTGGGACAAGGCATTGAAGGCGGTCGACTACGAGGGTCTGCGGGCGGAACAGGCGCAACGGGTCGAGGAGTTCAAAGCCGGTAAGACTCGCAAACTGCTGGGCATTGGCCTGACGCATTTCACAGAAATCGTGGGCGCGGGGCCAGTGAAGAACTGCGATATCCTTGGGCTGGGTATGTTCGACTCGTGCGAAATCCGCATTCACCCGACAGGGTCGGCTATCGCACGGCTGGGGACGATCTCTCAGGGTCAAGGTCATGCCACGACCTTTGCACAGATCATCGCCAGTGAGATCGGGTTGCCAGCCGATGACATCACGCTGGAGGAAGGCGATACCGACACAGCACCCTATGGTCTGGGGACTTACGGGTCTCGGTCCACTCCTGTGGCCGGTGCGGCAACGGCAATGGCCGCGCGTAAGATCCGCGCCAAGGCGCAGATGATTGCGGCCTATCTGCTGGAGGTCCATGATGACGATGTCGAATGGGACGTGGATCGGTTCTCGGTCAAGGGCGCGCCTGAGCGGTTCAAGACGATGAAGGAGATCGCCTTCGCCGCCTATAATCAGGCAATCCCCGGTCTGGAGCCCGGTTTGGAGGCGGTCAGCTACTATGATCCGCCGAACATGACCTATCCGTTCGGGGCCTATATCTGCGTCATGGAGATCGACGTGGATACTGGCGAATGGGATGTCCGGAAGTTCTATGCGCTAGACGATTGCGGCACGCGGATCAACCCGATGATTATCGACGGGCAGGTTCATGGTGGCGTGACCGAAGCGTTGGCCATCGCGATGGGTCAAGAGATTGCCTATGACGAGATGGGTAACGTTAAGACTGGCACGCTGATGGATTTCTTCCTGCCGACCGCGTGGGAGACACCGAACTATATCACCGACTATACGGTGACGCCGTCCCCGCATCATCCGATTGGTGCGAAGGGTGTTGGGGAAAGCCCTAATGTGGGTGGTGTGCCCTGTTTCTCGAACGCGGTGCATGATGCGTTCCGGCCCTTTGGGTTGGTGCAAAGTCATATGCCGCACGATCATTGGCGGATCTGGAAGATTGCCAATGGGCTGGGGATGCATGGGTGATTGGGTTCGGATCGGCTTGGCCGATCCGACCGAACGGAGGGGGCCAGCCCCCTCCGAACCTCTCCCGAGGTATTTTTTGCCAGATGAAGAATGGATCCTGGTTTTGACTTTGAGTGATGTGCAGAACGGATTGGCCGCGCAAGGCTATGTTGCTGATGATCGGTTGGCGATGGCGCTGCATCTGGCGCAGACTTTGGGGCGGCCCTTGTTGCTGGAAGGTCCGGCCGGGGTGGGTAAGACCGAGGTGGCCAAGGCTGTGGCAGCGTCGCGTGAGGCGCGTTTGATACGCTTGCAGTGCTATGAAGGGCTGGATGCCAGCCATGCGATTTATGAGTGGAATTATCAGCGGCAACTGCTTGCGATCCGGGCGTCGGAGGCGCAGGGAGGGGTTGGCGAGGCGCAGTTGTTTTCCGATGCGTATTTGCTGAAAAGGCCTTTATTAGAGGCTATTTCTCAGGATATTCCTCCGGTTTTGTTGATTGATGAGATTGATCGGGCGGATGAGGAATTCGAAGCTTATTTGCTGGAAATACTGTCCGACTTTCAGATCACCATCCCCGAGCTTGGGACGGTCGAAGCGACGACTCGGCCCATTGTGATCCTGACCGCCAATGGGACGCGTGATTTGTCGGATGCCTTACGTCGGCGGTGTCTTTACAGTTTCCTTGATTACCCTTCGAAAGAGGTTGAAATGGCGATCCTTCGGGCGCGGATGCCCGAGGTTGAAGGCGTGCTGGCACGGCAGATCATTGGGGTCGTACAGGCGTTGCGCAAAGAAGATTTGGAAAAGACGCCGGGCATTGCAGAGATGTTGGACTGGGCTGCAGCCCTGTCAGGTTTGGGCGTTAACGACATGGCGCAATCGCGCGATGCCGTGCAGGCGACGCTTGTATGTTTGTTGAAGACGGCTGCGGACTATGACGCGGCTCCGCCCGAGCTGATGGACCGGCTGATCGGCAAGGTGGCGTGATGCAGGTCACGCGGTTTCCTTCTCGGGCCGATGGCCTTGCCGACCGAATGTCCGGGTTCATCGCGCATTTGCGGTCGAACGGGCTGCAAGTTGGTCCGGGTGAGACCGCGGATGCGTTGTCTGCATTGTCTCAGATCACGGCGACGGATGCGGATCAGGCCCGCCGGGCGCTATGTGTGTTGCTGGCGAGCGACGCCGAGGATTGGCGACGTTTTGATGATCTGTTCGATGCCTATTGGTTCAACGTTGGAAAGCAGCGCGAAGGGGTCGCACAAACGAGCCACGTGAGGGTGCAATCTGCCAAACCCATGATTTGGCAGGATGCCGCACATTCCGACGAACAGGGTGCGGAAAGCGCAGAGCAAGAGGGTTCTGCCGATCAGGGCGAAGGCGATGCCGAGGGGACTGATGGCAAGTTGATTGCGACACGCACAGTCAACCTGTCACGCAGGGACCTGCGCGAGTTGATGGATGACGAGGCTCTAAGGCAGGCTGAAAAGGCGGCCTTGATGTTGGCACGTGCCATTCGTGATCGGCGGTCGCGTCGCAGAAAGCAAGCGTTGCGGGGCGCTACGTTGGATATGCGGAGGATACAACGGGCAAGTCTTGCACGAGGGGGTGAGCCGATTGATTTGTATCGCCGCGCCAAGCCGCCGCGTCCGATGCGGATCGTAGCGCTGTGCGATGTCAGCGGGTCGATGACTGTTTATTCGCGGGTGTTTCTGGCCTTTCTCAAAGGTTTGATCGGTAGCGGGACTGAAGCAGATGCTTATCTGTTTCACACGCGCCTGATGCGGGTGACGGACGCCCTGCGTGATCACGACTCGATCCGTGCGGCTGGGCGGTTGTCCTTGATGGCCGAGGGGTTCGGCGGCGGCACCGACATTTCGGGTAGCTTGGAAAGCTTTCTGAACGGCTATGGCGCGCGTGCTTTGAACGGGCGGACCATCGTTCTGATCCTGTCGGACGGCTATTGCAGTTCGGATCCGAAGGCGCTGAGCGCAGTTCTGGCGCGCATCCGGCGCAAGTCACGGCGCATCGTCTGGTTGAACCCGTTGAAGGGATGGAAAGACTACCGACCCATCGCAGCGGCGATGCAGGCGGCCGGACCCCATTTGGACGCGCATTTGCCTGCCAACACGCTCGAGGCGCTGGCAGCTCTTGAGCCGCAGTTTCGCAAGTTGTGAAAGGAGTCTGATATGGCAAATTTCGACATATTCGACACGATCGAAACCCTGCGCCGAACCGGTGAGCCTTTCTGCGTCGCCACGGTGCTGCGCACAGCGGATGCAACCTCGGCCAAGGCCGGGGGAAAGGCGGCGATTGCGCGCGACGGGCGGATATTGGGTCATCTGGGCGGTGCCTGTGTGCAGCGCGCGGTGCGCAGTTCAGCGATACAAGCGCTGGCCAGCGGTGCGCCGCAGATGATCCGCGTGAAACCCTCGGACAAGGTGGTCGACATGACAGACCCGGATGGCGTGCAAACCTTCAAAAGCGGCTGTCCCTCGGGCGGGACGGTGGATTTGCTGGTTGAACCGTATCAGCACGCGCCAAGATTGGTGATCTTTGGCACCTCGTTAATTGCCAAGGCGCTGGGCGAACACGGGACGCTCGCCGGGTTTCGGGTGACGAGCAGCACGCCCGAGACGGTCGAAGACTTGGGTATCGAGGCGCGCGACTTTGTTGTCGTGGCCTCGCAAGGTCAAGGAGACGGCGCAGCCCTTGGGGCCGCGCTGAACACGCAAGCCGCGCGGGTGTCGATGGTGGCCAGCCGCCGCAAAGCCGAAACACTCACGGAAAAGCTGATTGGTCAGGGTCTGGATCCAGCCCGCGCGGCGCGTCTGAAATCCCCTGCCGGGCTGGACATTCATGCCATAGATCCGCACGAAATCGCCCTGTCAATCCTGGCCGAGATCGTGATGTGGCGAAACACGGACAAATCGACGGAGGTTTCTCAGGATGAAAAACTTGCTTAAGCGCCTGTGGCCCGAGCGCCCGAAACAAACACCGGAACAGGCGACGGAAACCGCCCTTCTGGTTTTTCCGAAATGCTGTTGAACAGAGGAAACGTGAATGGAACTGAGTGACGAAATCCGCATCGCAGCCCCGCGCGACGTGGTTTACAAAGCACTGAATACGCCCGAGATATTGCAGGAGTGTATTCCCGGTTGTGAAGAATTGATCCAGAACTCGCCCGAGGATCTTGAGGCCAAAGTGGTCCTGAAAATCGGTCCGGTCAAAGCGAAATTTGCCGGGCAGGTCACACTAGACAATTCCAACGCTCCCAGTGGATTTTCTTTGACTGGAGAAGGCAAGGGCGGAGCGGCTGGTTTCGCCAAAGGTGGCGCCGAGGTCACGTTGACCGAGGACGGGGCTGAGACAATTCTGGCCTACACCGCGAAGGTCGATGTCGGCGGCAAGATCGCCCAACTTGGCAGCCGTCTGATTGCAGGAACGGCCAAAAAGCTGTCGGGCAAGTTCTTCACCCGATTTGGCGAAATCGTAGCGGAACAAGCGGTGTCCTGATCAAAAAAGGTCAAGAACCGGCACAAACTGCCGGTTCTTGCGCATTTGAGTTGACGACAGGCGTGATGAGGGCGATCACCTTGCTGGCAGAGAGTTTCTCTGTTTCAGGAGAGGTTTGATGTCCATCGACGCGCAAGTTAGGCAGCTTGAACAATGGGTTGCGATTAAACCAGATGATGGTGCCAGTGTCCGGCGGCTTGTGAATCTGTTGGAAACACCCCGAGGATGCACGACAGCTTTTGGCGCATTCGGAACCGCCCAAAGCCGGATTAATGAATCTTTGGGGTTTGATTGGCGACTGGGCATGTTGGACCGCAGAGTATACGGCGATGCCTACCGTCAGTGGATGAGTATTCTGGAAACCTTGGGCATAACTCAGGTTGTCCCTGTGGCCCAGATGTTCTCTGGTCGGGTCTTGACCATCAATGGTCAGCATACGCATTGCGACGTGCGTTTGAAATTCTTCAAAGAAACCAAAGTTATCCCGAGCTTGTGCCATGATTGTTTCAAAGTTCAGATTTTGCCCGAGAATCTGGATGATCTTTTTCTGGCCTATTTTATGCTACTCAACCTCGACCTGCCGAACGACAACGCACGAAAATGCATGATAGAGCTGAGGAGTGGCATAAAGTATCCCTACAAGGGTTATATTTATTGTCAGAGCCTTGCCGAAGCTAAAAGCTGTCTTGCTGCTTTTGACGACTTGAAAACCAAGCATGCGATCTGTGGTCTGCCCGCAAAAATCTCGCACGGGTGCTCCGAATTCGGACAGGAATATCCTGATTTCAAATACGAAGATTCGGATGAGCAGAAGCCGTTTAAGACTCCGCAAGGCTGGGCTGCAGATGAAAAGAATTATTTCCGGGATCTGAAACTTGCGAAACCTGGGCGGCAGACAAACAACAAGTCAATAATCAGTCTGCGCGATGTTTTTGTGTTCCGAACATGGGTCAGATACGCTCAGCTTATAGGGGACGAAACAAGTGCAAGATTTGGTGTCGACTCTGGTCCAAGTTTATTTCCCGCGTTCGACCAGCGTGTCAGGCGACAGTCAAAAACCAGAAACGCCGAAATGAACGAGCTGGAATGCAGATCCTGAACAAAAAGACCAGGCGTCTCCGTCATACGCATGCGGGAATACCAATTCTCAACTATGTGGAGGATACGGTGCCCAAGATAAGAAACACAAACACTGCATAGTCAATTGGTTAGGTCATGTGGGCAGTATCAAGACGGACGTCTTGAAAGAAAACTCCGCTACGGGTGTTGTCACAACGGCGTCAAAAGTGCCCATGAAGCCCTTAGACTTTAATCACTGGTTTTCAAAACAGGTGCATTCGCCACTTGGCCAACTCTGAGGGGATCTTCGAAGGTTGATTACTTAGGGCAAGCATTCAACTTGAAAGCCCATTGCTCGTCTCAAGTAGGAAAGCGCTTCATTCTAGTCCGTGCGCTCGGCTTTGTAACAGGCAGTTCGCACAGTCCGACTATTGCCGGAAAGATCAGGTTCTAGTGTGAATTTACCAACCATATTGCCAGAGGCTGTCAGACATTCGTTCAATTGGCTCAGAACGGTTTCGACTTCATCCCCATCCTTACGGATCAATGTCTGGACCGAGCCATTTACCAGCGCGCGGTCCTCGTTGGTAGTGTTTCAGGAGACCCCGAGGAACCCGCCTCTAAAGTAATAGATGCCGTTCTTGTTGAACGAAAAAGAGGACCGAATTGTCATACGCCATGTTCTACAACCGCACAGCTAGGACAAGTCAACTGAGAACAATTAATACGTTATCGGGGGATTTGGTGCCCAGGAGAGGACTCGATTACTACACAAGTTATATAAAAATCAATAACTTGAATTGGGTCCAAGTGTCAATGTGTGTAGTGTTTGTGTAGCGATTTACGTAGCATGTTCTCGCCTTCAGAGAATGAAAAACTACCTTGTAGATCATCCATCTTTTCTTCCCTGCCAATGCGACTGTTGTGTATAGGGCACTTCGGCTGAAGTAGAGAAGTATCCACTTGCGGTTGTCCTCGTGGTTATTCGATAACCCGAACATAAAAACCAAATCAAACAGGACAGCGGAATGAAAAAAGTACTCACTTGCATAGCAGCAATCTCTACAGTTGTGTTCGTAGCTGGTTGTGAGATGTCTAGAGGTGGTGCAGGTCAAACGACAGACGGTGAGCCAGTAGTTGGCGAAATCTGGCAGAATAACGCTTTGGAACAGGGCTTTACGATCACTAGTGTTAACGGGTGGCAATGCACCGGAAAACTGACAAACTCCCAGAAGAACAATGCAACTAATTCAGTCATTTCGGTGCCGATGACTTGCTCGAACAACATCACTGGAACCGCGTTGGTAGCTGTGGACCGCTTAAAGGCTGAAGCAGATATCAACTTCCGTTTGTCTAATGGTAAAGTCGGTCAACTATCCATTAGCTAATTGCATAGACCGAAGTTTGGTTCCTGAAATCTGGCCTGGTCTAGATCAGCTGGTTTTAAGCTTCGAACCAAGCTTCGGCGGACCAACGCCTTCTATCGTTTTCGACGGAAGACTACCAAAAACCAGAAGAGTTAAGTGAGTAGCAAAATGGTTATTCTACAAAGACTATTTTCCATAGCAGTTCTGACAATAGTACTCTCTTTTTCCGCGAGTGCTGGTGAAATTACGCCTCGGGAAGCAATGGGATACATTGGTGAGCGATCTACGGTCGTAGGAGTTGTCAGCCAAGTTTCCAAAAGTGGTAAAGGTACGACTTTTATAAATTTCGGTGGTCGCTACCCAAATCATGTTTTTTACGCCGTGATCTTCCGTAACAACGGCGACAAGTTTCCTAGCGTCCACACATATGAGGGAAGTACCATTGCTATCAGTGGCACCATAGAGCTCTATAAGGGCAAACCACAAATAATCCTGTCTTCACCAGATCAACTACAGGTCCGTTAGTCTCGAACACACTACGGGCGGTCATTCTTTAATTTGGTACCTTCTAGACCGCCTGTGACGCATCCGAGGAGGTCGTTTCAACCCAGACAATAAAAGGGGAGCAACGTCAGCCAAATGGCTACTGTCAATAACCACGTCTAGTGATATAGCGATGTCATGACGATACTACAGAACTTGACTGTGATAATAACACTGGCACTACCAACGGCGAAAGCCCACGCTTGGTGTATTGAGCCTTCAGAGCCCTACTTTTCTAGCCCTAGCTTCTGGAACACAGAACCAACTGAACCCTATGACTACGAAAGTCTAATGGGGGACTTGGAACAGGCAAACAACAGTTTGGGCTATTACATTGATGAGGTTAACTACTTCGCGAGTGAATACGCTAGATTCCTGCAGTGCATGGCGGAAGAAGCCAAGCAAAGCATGGAAAATGCTGGTTACGTGTTCCGGTGAAATGTTCGACAACAATGCGTAAAATTGGTGTCCGCGCTGACCCTTGTTCTTTTCTTACCCTGGTAGTGGCAAGCAATGCACTGTCACACCAGATCAGCTACATCACTTCGGAAGAGGCGTTTGGAGAGATGCGGCGCTTGTCAAAATTTACCTGGTGATTGTGTCATACTATGGAGACCTTAGTGCTTATTCGGACAATTGTCGCACTAGCAGTTGTATTCTGGGGTTCGGAAGTAGCTGCTGAAGCAAAATTTGTGATCCCGGAGAAAGACTGCCCACCAGCGATCTGTGGCACGGCGAGATCCATATACATAGAAGGGCCTATTGGCGCCAACGATGCAGCCAGGTTGGAGACTAAAATTCTTGAAGAAGGCGTTTCCATCTATTCGAATGTCTATCTGAATTCGCCCGGTGGATCGCTCTTCGGGGGCATGGAATTAGGGCGCCTGTTCAGAAAGTACGGATTCAATACATCTGTCGGTAAACTTCTAGCCAATGGCGAACACAGTAGCGAAGGATCTTTCTGCTATTCGTCTTGCACACTTGCTTTTCTAGGTGGTCATTTCCGGTATGTTTCGGAAGATACACTTTACGGCGTACACAGATTTTATAGCGAACAACCCGCCGAAGACGCCGAGGCAATGGCTCAAGTGGCTTCAGCTGCAATTATCTCATACTTATCCGAGATGGATGTGCCGTCGGGCTTCTTCGTTGAAATGACCAAGGCTGGGTCAGATTCGCTACAGATGCTTTCATTCAATCAAATGCTGGAGCTAGGCGTAGCTAACAACGGGGTCGGTACAACTGAATGGACATTGAACGCTTCAGACGCATCCACGGGTTCCAGCTATCTGTATTTAAAGGGCGAGCGTGATACATCTTTTGGCATAAATAAGCTCATGTTTCTTTGCCCTGATCCAAAACGTGGCATGATCATGCATGTCATTTTTGATCCGCAGGGACGTACGGATGAAGTTCAAATGATGAGAGCGATTAGTATTAAAATTGACCAAAATCAGTATCCTTTCGCAGACTATTTGATCGAGGAACCTAAAATAGTAAATGGTTGGCTAAACGCGTTCTTTAGTGTCCCAGGCGAGTACTGGTCGGAAATTAAGAACGGCAAGGAAATGGGAGTATTTTTTCAATTCACCTATGAAGCACCGGTATTCTTGGGCTTCCGATCAATGCCCCTAAATAAAGGGAAAAACATGATGGCCGGGATTGAATCCTCTTGCCCAAATCTGTACTCCAAGCCAACGGCAAGTTCGTACCGTCGTTTCAAAGACACGGACTTTCTCGGAGCAGATCTCACGAAAAAGGGTTTCAAAGACATATCAATCGAGCGTTGCGAAGCACTGTGTAGCGGCTCAGACCAATGTAAGACTTATAGCTACGTCCAATCCTCACGTTGGTGTTTCCCAAAATATGGGGTCGAAAAACAAATCCATGCTCCGGGCATAGTCAGCGGAGTTAAGCAATAGAACCACACGGGAATTAAATTTTTCCTGTTTTTCAAAACTCAGAATGAAGATTGACCTTCATTTTCAACCCTGATCAGAGTTCGACAGAAAATCACAAGGTAGGTAGGTGCTTTAGGAGCCGCCGCTATTGGCGCAACACCTAGAGACACCCGGCTTCGCTTAATATGCTGAATTTTTTGAGTCGATCTAGTAGCCACTCTCCACTCCAAGTTGGATTGAGTTATTGGAGGAAAAGTGTTCAAACGAGTAAAGGCCGTTGGCTCCGAGATTTGGGCTTGGTTTCGTCGCCGCTCTACGTTTATCCAGGTACTACTCGTCTTCCCGATCCTTTGCGCAGTTGCAGTGACACTTTTGGTTGGCAATATGGGCTTAGCTCTAATGGGAACAGCAATTGCGCTTCACGGCCCAATAGTTGGTTGGGTGGGGGGTTTGTTTACTGTGATCCTGGCGAAAGCGGGTATTGTTGTCGTAAAAGATCGTCGTCAGCGCAGATAGACCGGAACTGAGGTTTTCTTCGAAGCAAGGTCTGGCAAAAACTGCTGACTTTGACTCCGTCGAGCCGATGGGAAGAATTTTTTGCTAAACTGAAATTATCAAAATCGAACTTAAATGATCAACTCTTACGCCTTATTGTAATATTTATCGATATCTTGATGTGTCTCGGAGACTATCGGGCCAATTTCTTTGAAGTAAAATTAACACTACCTCTGCTGGGATCGCCTGAAGCCCGACCCTAGCAAAATTAGGCGGACATATTCTCCTGCCAACAATCTAAGTAGACGCTAGGGAGATTCCAGACGATCCTTTAGTTAGAGGACTCTTCTGTTGGGGTTATATTATCTACTACAACCCCGTAACAGAGGTAAGATCGAGGGTCAGACTAGAGAGTCCCTGAGACTGTCTCTAGAGTATCCTAATGTAGACTATAGGTATGAACATTCGGGGGAGGGCTTCGCCTCTCCCGTGTACGTACTTTTAAGTTGTTGTCCCAAAAAACAGGGCGTCCTTTGGGCACCGCTAAATACTATTGCGGCGATGGGTTTAGTTTCGGATTGAACCTCAACACGCTTGAGGAATAAGTACGGAGGAAACTCAACTCAGAGCAGTACAGTGAAAGGAACGTATCCAATGCTTAAGAGAGGTCTCCCAATAGCATTTTTGGCACTTTTTTCAGCAACCTCGGCAACGTCTCAATACACTGATCACTACGCTAAAACAGCTGAAGAGTTCGAACACGTTGGCGTAATGGCAATGTCTGCATCAATGTTGCTGTCGCTGGCCAATTTGAGAGACCAATCTACCATAGCCGTTTCAGCTGACGAGTGTATTCCTGTAGCCGAAACGTTGCGTAGGTTTTCACGAAACATCGACAATTTTCGCGAACTCTCAGAGTATTATGAAATTGAACGCGACCTCAAGCAGCTTTCAGAAAGCATAAGTGCGTCCTGTGAAGATGGCAGCTTCAATCGAGCCGAGATTATTGGTCTCCGTCAACTAGCAGACAGTATTCTTCTCCGACGGCAAGACAGTATGACATTCGCTGAAATACTATTCCGTCAACTTTCTAACGTTTCAATACTACCACCGCTATGAAGCTCCAGTAGATTGGCCCAATTGGATTTTCAGCATGGGTGGCCAAGCCGTGCATCTCACGTTTCGAAAAAAAGTCGTAGATGTCTTTTTAGACCTTGGCTCAGTGAGACGTCCTAGACGGTGAGTCAGAATGACTCATTGGAGTTGCCTTTGATAATTGAGACACAAGCGACTCCTGGCTCTAAGAGTCGTGCGAGACAAAAAGGGAGTTGCTATGATTGTCGGCTATGCGCGGACATCCACGCTGGATCAAACAGCGGGGCTTGAAGCCCAGCTACGGGACCTCAAGACTGAGGGATGCGAACGCGTTTTTGAGGAACAGGTATCCTCAGTGGACGTAAAGGCGCGTGAAAGCCTCGAAGAGGCGTTGTCCTTTGTCCGAGAGGGAGACACCCTAGTAGTCACAAAACTCGACCGTCTGGCGCGCTCTATGGCTCATCTGATGGACATACGACTGCGGCTTGAAGCACGAGGTGCACACCTAAAGATCATTGGCTTAAACCTCGACACTTCTACACCGACAGGGAAGCTGATGATCAACCTTCTGGGCAGCGTTGCTGAGTTCGAGAGGGAGATTATGCTCGAACGTCAACGCGAAGGGATTGCCAAAGCCAAAGCGGCAGGGAAGTACAAAGGCCGTAAGCCCACAGCTCAAGCCAAAGCTGACGAGGTCAGGGACCTAAATGCAAAAGGTGTCAGGCCCACAGAAATTGCCAGACAACTCAACATTGGTCGGGCATCCGTGTACCGGATTTTGTCCGGCTTCAAAGAGACAGCCGTCTAGCGCCCTGCTTGTGCCTTCAGTCGCTCGGTGGACCGCAATGGTTTGGGCATCCCGCACCGACGTTAGTCCTTTTGTGCAATTGCGCCTAAGCGTGTACCCAGGTGACTCGTACAGCGGCGGAACAAGTTTTGGTAGGGTCACCTACCGGGTTGGGCTTTTGGCCTCTCTACGGTCAAAGGGTAGGTGCCAAAAAAACGATCTGATTGCCCATCTCCTATTTCGAAGGGGGTACGGGGGGAAGCAGCCCGTCGCTGGTGGTGCTATTTACCTCGACGGATTACCCATCAGTTTTTTGACCCCAAACCCTTGCTTGTTCATAAGGTCTATTATTCCGCTTTCCGTGCAGCCCCGGACCAGTGTTTCGTGCAACAGGTCTAGCATATCGTCTCCACCGTAAATGCCAGCCGATCCGGGGGCACGATGCCCATGAACGCGGTCAACCAAATTTCTAGGCGCGACCCGGTCAAGCCAGTCTTTGTGGGAGTGGCGGAGTGAATAGGGCACTTTCTTTAGTTCTACCCACACGCCAGCCTGAGCCATTGCTTTACGCATAAGCGTCGAAGCAGCGTCTGGTCCATTAGGGGGCGCATAGCGTGGGAACAAGGGGTGGTCCTTCGCCCCCGCAGTATCCGTTAACCTCTCTTCGAGGATGCGAAGAGCGGGACCTACAATCGGTACTTTTCGTTCAGATACTTCGCCCTTGACGCGCCACAACGAGTTGAACCGTATGTGAATGTGAGGGACTTTTTTGTCCAAGACCACATCCTGTCTTTCTAGGCTGAGGATTTCCCCCTGACGAGCGCCTGTAAGTGCCAATACGCACCAAAGGTCTTGTATGTCCTTGTTCTTCGACAGGATGTATTCGTTACACCGTTTGATCTCATCCAATGAAAGCGGCAACCTGCTATCCTTGGCGTTGGGTTCTGATGCTAGTTTTGGGACTTCGAGGTTATTGAATGGGTTCGTATACCCGTCAATCTCGAACCGGCGTACCCCATAGTTCAGTATCGCTTTGATTGTCCCGACTCGTCGCTTGACCGTTCCATGACTCAGACCATTGCCACGCAGCACGTTTCTGAACTCATAAGCGGCTTCTATGCCAATGTTTCGGACAGCGGGGTTCTCCTCACCCATGACTTCGGCGATCAGCGATACCACCAGCGACGTCTGGTTCGTGAGGTTCTTGTTGTTGTATTGGTTCCGCCTGTCCTTAAGGTAGGCGTCGACAACCTGTCGAATACGGATGTCAGGACGCTTCACTCCAAGGTACTTCGCTTCGACAATTTGGTCGAATTCTGCGCTGGATCGTGCGCTAAGCGCGGCCTTTGTGAAGTCGTCAAATGATTTCAGGTCGTCGTTGAACCTGACCGGTTCGAGAGTTTTGGGTCGTCCTTGCGTCAATCCGTGTTTCCTAAGAACCGCTATTTGCGCTTCATAGTCCTTCATTTCAGGGTCAATCAATCTGGCGGCGGCAATCTCGTTCTCTACCGCCTCATGGACTTCGCAATAACGCCGTGCGGCATCCTGCTTGTCCTTGGTTTTTAACGAAACAGAGAACTCTCGTTTCCCAAGTACTGGCTCCAGACCTTTGGGTACACGACGCCGGTACTTGTATCGCCCGGACTTGGGATCAGTTGTCAGGTGGTCCATATCGATGACGACTCGCATAGTCACTCCACTTCGCTGGTGTGTAGCGTTCGTGTAGTGAAATTGATGCCAACCCGTTGAAGTGATTGTTTTTATTTGGATTGATGGTGCCCAGGAGAGGACTCGAACCTCCACGTCCATACGGACACTAGCACCTGAAGCTAGCGCGTCTACCAATTCCGCCACCTGGGCAGGTGTCGTGGAGGGGCGTTTAAGCCCACTGGCGAGGAGGGTCAACCGGATTCGGGAAGTTTTTTAAAAGTTTTTTGACCCCATCCAAAACGCACCCGAAAAAGGCAGGGTTTTTCCCCTACACGCGGCGTTATTGCGCCTTGTTCCGCGCCTCTTTGGGCGGTAGATCGGATCAGGAGCCAAAAGCAGGAGCCCTTCTATGTCAAAACTGGTCACGATTTATGGCGGATCCGGATTTGTCGGCAGGTACGTCGCACGACGTATGGCGAACGAAGGGTGGCGTGTTCGGGTCGCTGTCAGGCGCCCGAATGAAGCGATGTTCGTCAAACCTTACGGCGTGGTTGGACAGGTTGAACCCATCCTGTGCAACATTCGCGACGATGCGTCGGTTGCGGCGGCGATGCAGGGCGCGGATGCGGTGGTGAACTGCGTGGGTGTGCTGAACGAGCTGGGCAAGAACGCGTTTGACGCCGTACAGGCCGACGGGGCCGAACGGATCGCGCGGATCGCAGCCGAACAAGGGATCACGCGGATGGTCCATATTTCTGCCATTGGTGCAGACGCGGATTCGGACAGTGAGTATTCGCAAACCAAGGCGCAGGGTGAGGCCGGAGTGCTTGCTCATATGCCCAATGCCGTGATCCTGCGCCCCTCGGTTATTTTCGGGACCGAGGATCAATTCTTCAACCGCTTTGCCGGGATGACCCGGATGGGGCCGTTCCTGCCGCTGGTCGGGGCCGAAACGAAGTTTCAGCCGGTCTATGTCGATGATGTGGCCAAAGCTGCTGTTCAGGGCGTTCTGGGGCAGGCTGCGGCCGGCACGTATGAACTGGGCGGTCCTGAGGTCAAGACATTCCGTGCGCTCATGCAGCAGATGCTTGACGTGATCCACCGTCGCCGCGTGATTATCGGGATGCCGTTTTTTGCCGCGCGGATCATGGCCGGGGTTCTGGACATCGTTAAGTTCGTCAGTTTCCAACTGTTCCCGAATAGCATTCTGACGCGGGATCAGCTGAAAAACCTGCGCCGCGACAACGTCGTGTCGGATGGGGCGAAAAGCTTTGCCGATCTTGGGATCGAGCCGGCCACGCTGGAGTCGGTTCTGCCGGACTATCTTTGGAAGTTCCGCCCCTCGGGTCAGTATGACGAAATTCAAAGATCCGCTGACAACCTGCGGACCTGATCAACTGTAGGCAATGGCCAGCAGAATTACGCCCAGAACAACGCGATAAATTACGTATGGCGTAAAGCTGACGCTGCGCAGCAAGCGCATCATGAAAGACAGCGCCAGAAGGGCCGCAACAAAGGCAAAAAGCGCGGCGATTGCTCCGTCAATAGCCAGTTGAGCGTCGGCTTCTTTGATCACATCGACTGAAAGCAATATGCCCGATGCCAAGATAGTCGGGATCGACATCAACATCGCGATCCGCGCGCCGTCTTCTCGGGTGTACCCCAAGTGCCGGGCGCCCGTAATCGTGATGCCGGACCGGGATGTGCCGGGGATCAGGGCCAGCATTTGCCACAAACCCATAATGGCCGCATCTTTCAGACCCCAGTCATTTGCCTTTTTTCTTTGCTGTCCTTTCTGGTCCATCCAATAGAGCAGCAGACCAAATCCCAACATGGTCCATCCAATCACCGCCATCGAGCGCAAAGACTGGCTGAGCCCGGTTTGATAAAGAATGGCGCCAAGGATAACCGTCGGAATCGTCGCAATGATCAGACCAAGCGCAAGCCGTGCCTGTGGCGTGTCTGTTTGACCCCGCAGCGCGTCTGGCAAACCTGCTGCGGCTGATTTTACGTCAGACCAAAAATAAAGAACCACCGCGCCTAGGGTGCCCACATGAACCGCCACATCAATGGCAAGGCCTTGATCCGCCAGACCGGTCAGGTTGGGCAGCAGAATCAGGTGCCCGGATGACGAAATCGGCAGAAATTCGGTGATACCCTGAATGATCGCCGCAAGAATCAGTTGAAATAGACTCATTAACCTGCCCGTGCCATCGTCACCTGTTCTTTGCGGTTCATGGGTATAAGCGTGATGAAGAAAAGGAAAGAACGCATATAGGTCCGATTCGGATCTAAATTTTTGCTTTTTTCCATGCGACCCTAGGATTTTTGATCGCAAATTCACTAATTAGGTCAGCATAATTGACTTTTCATCCTACCTTGCATCACTTAAAGAAACTCGACCAAGCCAATTCATGGAGTCTGACCCGTGGCCAAGCAACCGATGCTGAAATTTGTGCAAGTCGATCGCGCCATGCCTGAAAAGCGTGCCGCTGACACGCGCAAGGAAGACTTTGACGAAATCTATGCCGAATACGCCTCGGCCAAAGCAGAAGAGCAAGCCAGCCGTTGCAGCCAATGCGGTGTGCCCTATTGTCAGTCGCATTGCCCGTTGCACAACAATATCCCCGACTGGTTGCACCTGACCGCCACTGGCCGTCTGGAAGAGGCCTATCAGACCAGCCAGGCGACCAATACGTTCCCCGAGATCTGTGGCCGCATCTGCCCGCAAGATCGCCTGTGTGAAGGCAATTGCGTGATTGAACAGTCCGGTCACGGGACAGTAACCATCGGCACAATCGAGAAATACATCACCGATACCGCGTGGGACAAAGGCTGGGTCAAACCCACCACCCCCACAGTCGAGCGCAGCGAAAGCGTTGGTATCATCGGTGCGGGCCCCGGCGGTCTGGCGGCCGCTGACATGCTGCGCCGCGCAGGTATTCAGGTGACGGTCTATGACCGCTATGACCGCGCCGGAGGCCTGTTGATGTACGGTATTCCGGGCTTCAAACTGGAAAAGGACATCGTGCAGCGCCGCAACGACCTGCTGGCCGATGGCGGCGTGACATTCGAGTTGAATTGTGACGTCGACGCCGCGAAATTCGAAGACATTCGTGGCAAGCATGACGCGGTTATCATTGCCACTGGCGTTTACAAATCGCGTGACCTGTCTATGCCGGGCAGTGGTCTGGCCGGGATCGAAAAAGCGATCGACTTCCTGACCGCCTCGAACCGCAAAAGCTTTGGCGATGCGGTCGAAGACTTTGACAATGGCCGCTTGAACGCCTCTGGTAAAAAGGTCGTCGTGATCGGTGGCGGGGATACTGCGATGGATTGCGTGCGCACCTCGATCCGTCAAGGTGCGACCTCGGTCAAATGCCTGTACCGTCGCGACCGCGCGAATATGCCTGGCTCGCAGCGTGAGACTCAGAACGCCGAAGAAGAAGGTGTGGTGTTTGAATGGCTCAGCGCGCCCAAGGGCTTTACCGGCGACGACAAGGTGCAGGGTGTGATGGTGCAGAAGATGCGTCTGGGCCAGCCCGACGCGACAGGCCGTCAGGCACCTGAGGTGATCGAAGGTGCGGATTATGTCGAAGACGCCGATCTGGTGATCAAGGCGCTGGGGTTTGAGCCCGAAGACCTACCCACCCTGTTCGGTCAGCCCGACCTGCCCGTGACACGTTGGGGCACCGTCAAGGCCGCCTTCCAGACCGGCGAGACCGAAATGGACGGTGTTTACGCCATCGGTGACATCGTGCGCGGGGCCTCTCTGGTCGTGTGGGCGATCCGTGACGGGCGCGACTGTGCCGATGCGATCATCGACAGTTTCAACGCCAAGGCTGCGGTTGCAGCCGAATAACCCAGCAATCAGGAGCGCCGGAATGCCCGAGTTGCAAGGCCAATGCATGTGTGGCGCGGTCACCGTGACCGCGACTCCCGCGCGCGATGCGCTGGGCGCGTGCCATTGCGACCAGTGCCGCCGCTGGACCAGCTCGATGCTTGTGACGTTTGAGGCCGAAGAGGGCTATGCCGCGTTAGGCCCCGTGAAAACCTTCACCTCGTCCGATTGGGCCGAGCGCGCCTTCTGCGCTGACTGCGGCTCGGCGCTGTGGTACCGGATCACGCTTCCAGGTGAAATGCACGGACACACGCAAATCGCGGCAGGCCTGTTTCAGGATACAGGCCACACGCTGAAACTTGAACTTTACTTCGACAAAAAGCCCGAAGGATACGCGTTCGCAGGTGAACGCAAGCAAATGACCAAAGCCGAGGTTGAGGCCATGTATGCCTCCTCGGAAGAAGGAGACAGCCAATGACTAAATACGATGCCGATTGGGTGCGCGCCGAAGAAGCCAAACGTCAGTGGATGGCCGAAAACGGTCTCTATTCCAAAGAGGAAGAGCATTCTTCCTGCGGTGTGGGCCTTGTCGTTTCCGTCGACGGCAAGCCGTCGCGCAAGGTTGTAGATGCGGGGATCGACGCGCTCAAGGCGATCTGGCATCGGGGCGCTGTGGATGCCGATGGCAAAACCGGCGACGGCGCGGGCATCCACGTGCAGATTCCGGTCCCCTTCTTCTATGATCAGATCCGTCGCACCGGTCACGAGCCCAATCTGGACGAGCTGATCGCCGTCGGTCAGGTCTTCCTGCCCCGGACCGATTTCGGTGCGCAGGAAAGCTGCCGGACCATAGTGGAAACCGAAGTGCTGCGCATGGGTTACTACATCTATGGCTGGCGCCACGTGCCGGTCGATGTGACCTGCCTGGGGGAAAAGGCCAACGCGACCCGCCCCGAGATTGAGCAGATCCTGATCTCGAACTCCAAAGGCGTGGACGAAGAAACCTTTGAGCGTGAGCTGTATGTGATCCGTCGCCGGATCGAAAAAGCGGCGGCAGCGGCTGGGATTTCGGGAATGTATCTGGCGTCGCTGTCGTGCCGCTCGATCATCTACAAGGGCATGATGCTGGCTGAACAAGTGGCCGTCTTCTACCCCGACCTGATGGATGAGCGTTTCGAATCCGCCTTTGCGATCTATCACCAGCGTTATTCCACCAACACCTTCCCGCAATGGTGGTTGGCGCAGCCCTTCCGCATGTTGGCCCACAACGGCGAGATCAACACGCTGAAAGGCAACGTCAACTGGATGAAAAGCCATGAGATCCGCATGGCATCCTCGACCTTTGGGGACTATGCCGAGGACATCAAGCCGATTATCGCGGGCGGATCGTCGGATTCCGCCGCATTAGACTCGGTTTTCGAGGTTCTGGTACGTGCAGGCCGGTCTGCTCCAATGGCGAAAACCATGCTGGTGCCGGAAAGCTGGTCCAAACAGGCGGTTGAGCTGCCGCAGGCGTGGCGCGACATGTATTCCTACTGCAACTCGGTGATGGAGCCATGGGATGGCCCTGCCGCTCTGGCCATGACCGATGGTCGCTGGGTCTGCGCCGGGCTCGACCGCAACGGCCTGCGTCCGATGCGCTATGTCGTGACAGGCGATGGTCTGGTCATCGCCGGCTCCGAGGCTGGGATGGTGCCGATTGATGAGGCATCGGTGACGGAAAAAGGCGCGCTGGGTCCGGGTCAGATGCTGGCCGTGGATATGAAGCGTGGCAAGCTGTACCGCGACACGCAGATCAAGGATAAACTGGCCCGTGCTCTGCCGTTTGGTGAGTGGGTTGGCAAGATCAACGATCTGAATGAAAGCCTGTCAGGCGTGACAGAGACCGCGAAGTTCAGCGGAGAGGAACTGCGCAAGCGCCAGATCGCGGCTGGTTATTCTGTTGAAGAATTGGAGCAAATCCTTGCCCCCATGGCTGAAGACGGCAAGGAATCACTGGCTTCGATGGGCGATGACACCCCGTCGGCAGTTTTGTCCAAACAATACCGCCCGCTCAGCCATTTCTTCCGCCAGAACTTTAGCCAGGTGACCAATCCGCCGATCGACAGCCTGCGCGAATACCGCGTCATGTCGCTGAAAACCCGGTTCGGTAACCTGAAAAACGTGCTGGACGAAGACAGCAGCCAGACCGAGATCATCACGCTGGACAGCCCCTTTGTAGGCAACGCCCAATGGGACAGGCTGGTGGAAAATCTCGGTTCGCCGCTGGCGGAAATCGACTGTAGCTTTGAACCCGGTCGGGGCGCGCTGAGCGCTGCTTTGGTCCGTGTTAGAGCCGAAGCAGAAGAGGCCGTGCGCTCGGGCTCGGGGCATCTGGTGCTATCCGATATGAACTCGGGCGAGGGCCGCGTGGCGATGCCGATGATCCTGGCGACCAGCGCCGTTCATTCGCATCTGACCCGTCAGGGACTGCGGACTTTCTGTTCGCTGAACGTGCGTTCGGCGGAATGTGTTGATCCGCACTACTTTGCCGTTCTGATCGGCTGTGGCGCGACCGTTGTGAACGCTTATCTGGCAGAAGACTCGCTGGCTGACCGCATTGATCGCGGCTTGCTGGATGGCACTTTGACCGAGAATGTCGCGCGCTACCGCGAGGCGATTGATCAGGGCCTGCTGAAGATCATGGCCAAGATGGGGATTTCGGTGATCTCCTCGTACCGCGGTGGTCTGAACTTTGAGGCCGTGGGCCTGAGCCGCGCCATGGTGGCCGAGTTTTTCCCGGGCATGACCAGCCGGATTTCCGGCATCGGTGTCACCGGTATTCAGGCCAAGGCCGAGGAAATCCACGCCAAAGGTTGGGACAGCGGTCTGGACGTGCTTCCCATCGGTGGTTTCTACAAAGCGCGCAAATCGGGTGAGACCCACGCTTGGGAAGCGAGCTCGATGCATATGATGCAAATGGCGTGTAACCGCGCATCCTATGAGCTGTGGAAACAGTATTCGGCCAAGATGCAGTCAAACCCGCCGATCCACCTGCGTGACCTGATGGATTTCAAACCGCTGGGCAAACCGGTGCCGATTGAAGAGGTCGAATCGATCACCTCGATCCGCAAACGCTTTGTCACGCCGGGCATGTCGCTGGGTGCTCTGAGCCCCGAGGCGCATAAGACGCTGAACGTGGCGATGAACCGGATCGGAGCTAAGTCTGACTCTGGTGAAGGCGGCGAAGATCCGGCACATTTCGTGCCGGAGCCGAATGGCGACAACCCGTCGGCCAAGATCAAACAGGTGGCTTCGGGCCGCTTTGGCGTGACCGCCGAATACCTGAATCAGTGTGAAGAGCTTGAGATCAAGGTTGCACAAGGCGCAAAACCCGGTGAGGGCGGGCAACTGCCGGGCATGAAGGTGACCGATCTGATCGCGCGCCTGCGGCATTCGACCAAGGGCGTGACGCTGATTTCGCCGCCGCCGCATCACGACATCTACTCGATCGAAGATCTGGCGCAGCTGATCTATGACCTCAAGCAGATCAACCCGCGCTGTAAGGTGACCGTGAAGCTGGTGGCGTCCTCGGGCGTTGGCACGATTGCTGCCGGTGTGGCCAAGGCGAAAGCCGATATTATCCTTATTTCGGGCCACAACGGTGGCACGGGTGCGTCGCCTGCGACATCGATCAAATACGCCGGTCTGCCGTGGGAGATGGGCCTCACCGAGGCGCATCAGGTTCTGGCGATGAACAACCTGCGGGATCGCGTGACTCTGCGGACCGATGGCGGGCTGCGCACCGGGCGTGACATCGTGATGGCCGCGATGATGGGGGCCGAGGAATACGGCATCGGCACCGCTGCCCTGATCGCGATGGGCTGTATCATGGTACGTCAGTGCCAGTCGAACACCTGCCCGGTTGGTGTGTGTACGCAGGATGAATCCCTGCGCGCCAAATTTACCGGCAATGCCGACAAGGTCGTCAACCTGATCACCTTCTACGCGCAGGAAGTGCGCGAGCTGCTGGCCAGCCTTGGTGCGCGTTCGATTGACGAGATCATCGGCCGGGCCGATCTGCTGGCGCAGGTCAGCCGTGGGTCGGCGCATCTGGACGATCTGGACTTGAACCCGCTGCTGATTACCGTCGATGGTGCGCATGATATCGTCTACAACCGCGACAAGGACCGCAACGCGGTGCCCGATACGCTGGACGCCGAGATCGTGCGCGACGCGGCGCGGTTCCTGAAAGACGGTGAGAAGATGCAGCTGTCCTACGCCATCCAGAACACGCATCGGACCGTGGGGACCCGCGTGTCCAGCCATATCGTGCGGAATTTCGGGATGCGGAACACGTTCCAGGACGACCATCTGCATGTGAAGCTGCAGGGCTCGGCTGGTCAGTCGCTGGGGGCTTTTGCGGCGCCGGGTCTGAAACTGGAAGTGTCGGGTGATGCCAATGACTATGTCGGCAAAGGTCTGTCGGGCGGCATGATCGTCGTGCGCCCACCGCAGGTCAGCCCGCTGAAGGCAGACGACAACACGATTATCGGCAACACGGTTCTATACGGCGCCACCGACGGCCACCTGTTCGCAGCAGGTCGCGCAGGTGAACGGTTCGCGGTCCGGAACTCGGGTGCCAAAGTGGTGATCGAGGGCTGCGGCTCGAACGGGTGCGAATATATGACTGGCGGTGTGGCTGTGATTCTGGGCGACATTGGTGCCAACTTTGGCGCGGGCATGACCGGTGGCATGGCGTACCTGTACGATCCCGAAGGCAAGGCGCAGGCGTTGATGAACATGGAAACACTGGTGACCTGCCCGGTGACGGTGGATCACTGGATGGATCAGATGAAAACGCTGATTGAACGCCATGCTTTGGAAACCAACAGTCGCAAAGCTGCAGATATCCTGCAGCATTGGGATGTGGAAAAGGCAAACTTCCTTCAGGTCTGCCCAAAGGAGATGCTGAACAAGCTCAGCCATCCTCTGACCAACGAAGTTGAAGCAGTTCCTGCGGAATAAGACCCCGTCTGATCGTTAATCGAAAAACCCGCGTGTCTCCTGAAACACGCGGGTTTTTCTATTTTTTGGCATTTTTGACGGCTTTCTTGCGTTTTTAATCGTTTCACGCCTAGCTAACGAAAACGTTATCTCGGCGCTCTGGTCGCCAGCCCATTTAACGCGTCGCAGGGAGCAGGCACATGCCAACAACCTACACAGATCAGTTTTTTGTCATCGACCCGGCCAATCCCGGAGCGAACGGCACGACACCTGGCTCGACCCTGACGGTTCAGAAATTCGACATCGTCGACCAGAACGACAACGGCCTGATCAACCGGCTGAACAACGACTCGGTCGACGGATCAGACATTACGGCGTCCTATTTCAATGACATGGTGACCATAGAATTGGATGACGGCACTCAGATCACCTACACGGGTGTGACCTTCTATCTTGCCGATGGGCGCGAGGTGTTTACACCCACCGACGGACAAGTTTTGGAAAGCGGGACGTTCGTCAGCTCATCTGCGACTGATTCCAGCGACACAGGAGGTTCATTTGGTTCGGTCGATATCGGAGCCGGCGATCTGGGCCCACCTTGTTTCACGCCCGGCACAATGATCGAGACGGCATCCGGCCCTCGCCGGGTCGAGGACTTGCGTCCCGGTGATCTGGTTCTGACCTCTGACAACGGGGCACAGCCTTTGCTTTGGGTCGGCAGAACAACGGTGAAAGCCCAGGGGAAACTTGCCCCGGTACGCTTTGAAGCCGGTGTTTTGGGGACGAACAAACCGCTGATCGTCTCTCCGCAACACCGTATTCTGATCGAGGACTGGCGCGCGCCCTATCTATTTGGGCATTCCGAAGTTCTGATTGCGGCGCATTGTCTTGTGAACGGCAAGACGGTCACGCGCGTCGAAGGTGGCGAGGTCGAATATCTGCATCTGCTGTTTTCACGACATGAGATCGTGACGGCAAATGGCGCAAAAAGCGAAAGTTTTTATCCGGGTCATGCCGTATCAATCGCCGACAGCCAAACGCAGGCCGAGATTTTGACCTTGTTTCCCGAGCTTGGTCGCGAAAACCCTGTTTTGCCGGATACCGCCCGTCCGGTAGTGCGCCCGCGCGAAGCCCGCGTAATCGCGATTTAACCCGTTCCATACCCGTCTTCGGCGTCGTATAGCAACAGCATGGCAAAAAAAGCAGCGCGCAAATCGAGCAGCAAGAAACGCAAGGCCGCTAAAAGAAAAACACCGATTATTCCGAGAATCCGCCGCTGGGTAGGGCGTGGGTTTTTGGTGGTGATCGCATGTGTTGTTGGGCTGGTGGTTTTGTATTCGGTGGTGAATCCGCCGGTGACCCACACGATCTGGTCCGAGTGGCGGCGCCTAGGTAAAGTCGAACGGGATTGGGTTCCGATAGAACAGATTTCTCCGGTCATGGCGCGCTCGGCTGTGGCGGCGGAAGACGCCAATTTCTGTCTGCACTGGGGCTTTGATGTCGAAGCCATTCGCGATGCACTTGAGGACGGAGGGTCAAGGGGTGCGTCAACGATTACACAGCAGGTGGTGAAGAATGTGTTCTTGTGGCAAGGGCGCAGCTGGATACGCAAAGCGCTTGAAACCTCGATCACACCGGTTGTCGAAATCTTTTGGAGCAAACAACGTATCCTTGAGGTGTATCTGAACGTGGCCGAGACCGGGAATGGCGTTTTTGGAGTCGAAGCAGCGGCTCAGCGTAACTTCAATGTACCCGCCTCCAAGCTGTCGCCGGTTCAGTCCGCGCGGATCGCTGCAATTCTGCCCTCCCCCCGAAACAGATCGGTCACTGATCCATCAGTACGCACACGTAGGCGGGCGGCCTCGATCCTGGATGGGGCGGCCACCATCCGCGCAGATGGTCGCGCAGATTGTTTCGAGGATTGAAATACTAACCCTCTCGGCGCTAAAGCTGGATTGTATTCACTGGTTCGATTGGAAGCTCATGGCGCGTCTGTTTCACGTTCCCCTGTCCCCATATTGCCGCAAGGTCCGTCTGTCGCTAGCGGAAAAGAAGATCGAGGTTGAGCTGGTCGAAGAGAAATACTGGGAGCAAGACCCGGATTTCCTGCGCCGCAATCCGGCGGGTAAAGTTCCCGTTCTGCGGTTGGACGGTCAGGTGATGGCGGAAAGCGCGGCGATTTGTGAATACATTGAGGAAACGCGCCCCGAGCCATCTTTGATGCCGAAGACCCCCGAAGCTCGGTATGAGGTGCGGCGTTTGGTGGGTTGGTTCGATGACAAGTTTCATCACGAGGTGACGTCGAAACTGTTGTATGAGCGGGTCAACAAGAAGATGACCGGTCAGGGATACCCGGACAGCAAGAACGTGAAAGAGGGTGCCAAGGCCATTAAATATCATCTGGATTATATGGCATGGTTGCTGGATCATCGGCGTTGGTTGGCCGGCGATCAGATGACGCTGGCGGATTTTGCGGCGGCTGCGCATTTGTCGGCGTTGGATTATATTTCGGATGTGGATTGGAACCGGTCGGCGGCGGTGAAGGATTGGTATGCCAAGATCAAGTCCCGGCCTGCGTTCCGGTCGATACTGGCGGATCAGGTGCCGGGGTTCCGGCCTCCGCCGCATTACGCGGATCTGGATTTCTGATAGGGTGGAAGGGGGGCTGTCTGCCCCCCATCGCGCCGGGGCGCGATTCCCCCCCCCAAAGGTATTTTTAGCCAGATGAAGAGCGGATCGGATTTAAAGCGCAAGGTGGTCGCTCGGGCATTGAGCGAGGGGTTTATATCCTGTCGGATTTGTCGGCCGTGGGATGTGCCCGAGGTGCCCGCGCGGTTGCAGGCGTTTTTGGACTCTGGCTATCACGGGCAGATGGGGTGGATGGCCGAGCGGACCCATTGGCGGGGCGATCCGTCGGCTTTGTGGCCCGAGGCGCAGTCAGTGATCATGTTGGCCGAGAGCTATACGCCTGAACATGATCCTACCGAGGTTTTGAGCCATCCAGACCAGGCTGCGATTTCGGTCTATGCGCAGAACAAGGATTACCATGATTTGGTGAAAAAACGCCTCAAGCGGTTGGCGCGGTGGTTGATTGCCGAAGGTGGCGGCGAGGTGAAGGTGTTTGTTGATACAGCGCCGGTGCCTGAGAAGGCCCTGGGCCATGCGGCGGGGTTGGGTTGGCAGGGGAAGCACACCAATCTGGTCAGCCGTGATTGGGGAAATTGGGCCTTTATAGGCTCTGTTTTTACCACATTGGACCTGCCTGCGGATATGGCCGAGGAGGATCATTGCGGATCGTGTCGCGCTTGTTTGGATGCCTGTCCAACGGATGCGTTTCCTGCGCCGTACAAGTTGGATGCGCGGCGGTGTATTTCCTATCTGACCATCGAACATAAGGGCCCTGTGGACGAAGAGCTGCGCGGCAAGTTGGGCAATCGGATTTACGGATGCGATGATTGTCTGGCGGCCTGTCCGTGGAACAAGTTTGCCGTTGCGGCCAGTGATATTCGCTATGCTGCGCGGGATGATTTGGTGGCCCCGCCTCTGGCCGAATTGGCGGGGTTGGATGATGCGGCGTTTCGGGTCAAGTTCTCGGGCTCGCCAATCAAGCGGATCGGACGGGATCGGTTTGTGCGCAATGTGCTTTATGCGATTGGCAATTCCGGTTTGCCCGCGCTGAAGCCGGTGGCGCAGGGGTTGGTGGAAGATCCGGATGCATCCGTGGCTGATGCCGCGCGCTGGGCGGTGCAACAACTGCCATAAGTGCCGCAAACAGGCTGGACGTGTCGGTCCAAACCGCTACACCCAATTCAGCGAACAGGAAGGAGAACCCGATGGCGCTGGCTTTGGGGGTGGATACGGGCGGAACCTATACGGATGCGGTGCTGATCCGGGATGAAGCTGAGGTGATCGCCTCGGCCAAGTCGTTGACCACGCGGGCAGACTTGGCAATCGGCGTGGGCAAAGCGATTTCGGCTGTATTGGAACAGGCGGCAGTTGGCCCTGAGCAAATCTCCATGGCATCTTTGTCGACCACTTTGGCCACCAATGCTCTGGTCGAGGGGCAGGGCGGGCGTGTGGCGCTGGTCTATATCGGGTTCAAGGAAGGCGATTTGGATCGGCACGGGTTGCGCGACGCGCTGAAGGGTGATCCGGCCTTGGTTATTGCTGGGGGTCACAGTCATGCGGGGGGCGAAGCCACGCCGTTGGATGTGGCCGCGTTGGAGGCCTTTTTAGACACTCATAAAGGCATTTCCGGCTTTGCTGTGGCCGCGCAATTTGCCACGCGCAACCCCGCGCATGAGTTGGCAGCGGCGCGGATTATTACCGAGCGGACGGGGGCTCCGGTCACCTGCTCGCACCATCTGTCGGCCAAGTTGAACGGCCCGAAACGGGCGGTGACGGCTGTATTGAACGCGCGGCTCATTGGGATGATCGACCGGTTGATCGGACGGGCGCAGGATCAGTTGCTGGCGCTGGGCATCACCGCGCCGATGATGGTGGTACGCGGTGACGGCGCGTTGATGAGCGCCGAGCAGGCGCGGGAGCGCCCGATCGAAACGATCCTCAGCGGGCCTGCGGCCTCGATCGTGGGGGCCAGTTGGTTGACCGGGGCTGAGAATGCCTTGGTATCGGATATTGGCGGGACAACCACGGATATTGCGCTGATCCGCGACGGTAAGCCCGCGATTGATCCCAATGGTGCGCAGGTTGGCGGTTTCCGCACCATGGTCGAGGCGGTGGCGATGCGCACCCATGGTTTGGGCGGCGACAGTCAGGTCCATGTGGTGACCGAGGGGCTGGGAGGCGGCGTGGTCCTTGGGCCGCGTAGGGTATTGCCAGTGTCGCTGATCGCGGCCGAGGCCCCGGATGTGGTGCACGCTGAGTTGGACAAACAACTGCGCGCGACCACAGTAGGTGAACATGACACGCGGTTTGCCCGTCGCGTGCCCGGTATCCATGCCGAGGGGCTGGGTGCGCGGGAAGAGGTGTTGTTGGACCGTCTTGGCGATCAGGTTTTGCCGCTGAGCGATCTGTTGCGCACACGGATGGAGAATGGGGCTCTGACGCGGTTGGTGGATCGCGGGATCGTTCAGGTCTCGGGCGTGACGCCGTCGGATGCCAGCCACGTTTTGGGGCGGCTGGACGCCTGGGATGCCGACGCCGCGCGCAAGGCGTTGGAACTGGTGTCACGCAAACGGGTCGGGTCGGGTGATGTGCTGGCGAAAACGCCCGAGGCTTTGGCGCAGATGATCGTGGATCAGTTGACCGAGCAGACCTCATTGATCTTATTAGAGACTGCTTTTGCCGAAGAAGCCGAGGATTTTGGTATCCCTTCCGCCGATCTGGCGCGGCATGTTCTGACCCGCAAGGGGTTGGCCGGGCATCGGGGCCTGCTGGCGTTGGATGCGGCGCTGAACGTGGATGTGATCGGGTTGGGTGCGTCGGCCCCTAGCTATTACCCGGCGGTCGGGGAGCGTTTGCATTGCAAGATGATCTTGCCCGAACATACCGGCGTGGCCAATGCCATCGGTGCGGTCGTCGGTCGCCTGACTTTGCGCCGGGCGGGGACAGTCACGTCGCCGTCCGAGGGCAAGTTCCGAGTGCATCTTGAGGACGGGCCGCAAGATTTCAACGATTCAGAGGCGGCGCTAACCCTGCTGGAATCCGTGCTAAGATCCGAGGCCGAAGGCGCGGTGCGTGACGCCGGGGCCGAGGATATCCGCGTGATCGTTGACCGCGACATCCGCACTGCCCGCGTCGAGGCGCAGGAGGTGTTTGTCGAAGCCATGATCACGGTTGAAGCCAGCGGCCGCCCAAGGGTTGCCGCCGGCTGATCGCTTATTCCGCCGCGTCGCGTTTGGGCAGAACCCAGTCGGGCCGCGGGAAATGGCAGGTATAGCCGTTGGGGATACGCTCCAGATAGTCCTGATGCTCGGGCTCGGCGTCCCAGAAATCACCGACGGGCTCCAGCTCGGTCACGACTTTGCCGGGCCAGATACCGCTAGCGTTCACATCGGCAATCGTATCCAACGCCACCTGTTTCTGATCGTCATCCACATAGTAGATGGCCGAACGATAGCTCATCCCGCGGTCATTGCCCTGACGGTTTACCGTGGTCGGATCGTGGATCTGGAAGAAGAACTCCAGCAACTCACGATAGCTGATCTGCGCAGGATCAAAGAAAATCTCGATCCCTTCGGCATGGGTGCCGTGGTTGCGGTAGGTGGCGTTGGGGACATCGCCGCCGGTATAGCCGACGCTGGTGCGGGACACACCCGGCAGCTTGCGGATCAGGTCCTGCATTCCCCAGAAACAACCTCCGGCCAGGACAGCGCGTTCTTCGGTCATCAGATTTCCTCCACATGGATCAGATAGTCGGCATAGCCTTCTGCCTCCATGTCATCGCGGTGGACAAACCGCAAGGAGGCTGAGTTGATGCAATAGCGCAGCCCGCCATGTTCGCGCGGACCGTCGGGGAAGACGTGGCCCAGATGGCTGTCGCCGTATTTCGAGCGCACCTCGGTACGGATCATGCCGTGAGTGGCGTCGTGAAACTCTTCCACATGTTCATGCACGATGGGTTTGGTGAAGCTGGGCCAGCCACAGCCGGATTCGTATTTGTGGGTCGAGGCGAACAGCGGCTCGCCCGAGACGATATCCACATAGATCCCCGGTTCCTTGTTGTTCAGCAGCTTGCCAGTGCCCGGGCGTTCTGTCCCGCTGTTCTGCGTAACGTGATATTCTTCAGGTGAGAGGGCGGCGATGGCCTCGGGGGATTTGGTGTATTGAGTCATGGATCCTCCGGTCGGTTGGTTTGCACCATTATTTGGGGGCTGGGGCGCAGAAATCAAAGCCTGATTCACGCACCTCGCGTGCTCGTGCGTTGATCCGATGGGCGATTTGGCGCGTATACTGTGGCAGAGGAGAGTTCACCATGTTCCGCATCTTGCTGTTGACCGCTTTGATTCTGACCGGGCGCACCGTGCAGGCCGCGCCGCTGACCGGAGAGTTTCCGTCCATCGACGGCGGCACCCTGTCGATCGCGGATTGGCGGGGGCAGCCGGTTTTGGTGGTCAACACGGCCTCGCATTGTGGCTTTACCGGTCAATATAGCGCGCTGCAGCAGGTGCATGAGGATTATGGCCCGCGTGGGCTGGTGGTGCTGGCAGTGCCCTCGGATTCCTTCAATCAGGAGTTGGGCTCGGCGGAAGAGGTCAAGGAATTCTGTGACCTCAACTATAACCTGACCCTGCCAATGACCGACATCACCCCGGTTCGAGGCGCAAAAGCGCATCCTTTCTATCAACAGGTTGCGGCGCTGACCGGGTTTGAGCCCAGTTGGAACTTCAACAAAATCCTTCTGAACACTGAAGGCGAAGTTGTAGCGACCTATGGCGCGACCGCGCGCCCCGATTCCCGGCAAGTTCTGTCTCAGGTCGAGGCTTTGCTGCCCTGAGCAGGTTGCCGCGATAACTGAACGGCCAAAATCCCGGCTGTGGTGATCAGTACGCCAACGGCATCCAGTGGGCCCAGTTTCTCACCCAGCAGAATCGCGGCGATGGTCACGCCGAATACGGGGTTGAGGAAATGGAAGGTGGCTGCACGAGTCGCCCCGATCCGATCCAGCAGAAGGAACCATATCAGCGTGGCCAACAAGCCGGGGAACAGGGTTGTGTAGGTGAAAGCCAGCACCAGCGGAACGGTGAGGTGGATATGGATCACCTCGAACAGGGGAGCCGCGACGAACAGAACGGCTGAACCCACCAGCATCTGCAACCCTACGACCATCATGAAATTCCCGCCCGAGGTCGCCCCGCGCACCGCCAAGGTGGCGAAGGTCAGCGCCAAGGCTCCAACACCACAGAGCATCACGCTGAACATATCAACGCCCGCGCTGATGCGGCTGCTCATGATCAGGGCGACGCCTGCAAACCCTGCCAGGAGGCCGATCACGCCCATGGGCCGCAGACGATCACCCAGAAACAGCCAGCTTGCCAGCGCCACTAGCAGCGGCATGGTCGAGGCGATGATGGCCGCTACTGACGCCTCAATCGTTTGCATTGCGTAGAAATTCAGACCCAAATACAGGGCATTTTGGCAGATTCCAAACAGGATGGTCGCGTACCATTGTTGCGGCGTCAACCGCCAGCTCTGTCCCATTGCGCGCGCAATGGCCACGCCGATCAACCCGGAAATCAAAAAGCGCAGTGCCAGCGAAAACAACGGTGAAGCATCCATCACGATGATCCGCGCCGAAGTAAAGGCCGACGACCAGATCAGTGCAAATGTCAGCCCCATGGCCATGGCGCGTAGATCCATCGCCCATCCCCTTCGTTGGTTTCGGGCACTGTTCCTTAAATCGGCAGGGGTCGCAAGACGTACCGTTTGGCCGTATTAACTAGGAATCTCATAGGGGCACTACACGCGCGGCGCACAATTTATTTCTTACCGGAGTTGGAGTTACTTTTCGGCACGCTAGATTATAAGTGTCGATGACAAAGGCGTAGCTTGTTATGTTGCAAGAGAAGCGAAAAGACTTGGATTCAGAGCGGCAGAAAAAGCTGCTGTTTCGGCTTGTGGATGAACTCAGCCAATCTTCGCCTGATCTGTACTATCGCCCGACCAGTGAGATCGCGACGTACCTTGAAACGTATATTCGTAAGGAAGCAAAACTATCTGCAGACGATCGGGTCTTGATGAACCGGCTCAGCCGTCGTGATCTGGAAGTGCTGTTAAGTTTGCACTGATCCCAAAGAAAAAGGGCCCCCAACCGGCGGCCCTTGATCGTATCATTGCGACAGCTGAGATCAGCCGTTCACGCTGTCTTTCAGAGCTTTCGCAATGGTCATCTTGACCACCTTGTCGGCCTCTTTCTTGAACTGCTCGCCGGTGGCGGGGTTGCGCACCATGCGCTCGGGGCGCTCGCGGCAGTAGATTTTGCCAACGCCGGGCAGGGTCACTGCGCCGCCGGCGGATACTTCGCGGGTGATCAGGCCGGTCATGGCCTCCAGCGCGGCATTCGCGGCTTTCTTGTCAGTCCCCATTTCCTCAGCGAGAGCAGCAACCAGCTGAGTCTTTGTCATAGGCTTTGCCATTTCTTGGTCTCCTTAACGTGCCCGATGTCTTGGGCCTCACCGCGTAACTGTAACGGGATATTGTGGGCGAACACAACGAATAGTAGCGCGGAAAACCCTAAAAATAGGGGGAAAACGTTGCTTTTTTGCGTCAGAGAAAGGCTGTTTCGTCGAAAGAACGCAATTTCCGGCTGTGCAGACGCTCAAGCGGCATGCCTCGCAGGTGTTCCATCGCGCGAATTCCGATCGCCAGATGGCGGCTGACCTGTGTGGTATAGAAGTCCGAGGCCATGCCCGGAAGCTTCAATTCCCCGTGCAGCGGTTTGTCCGAGACACAGAGCAAAGTGCCATAGGGCACCCGGAACCGATATCCATTGGCGGCGATCGTGGCGCTTTCCATATCCAGCGCAATCGCGCGAGACTGGCTGAGGCGCTGTACCGGACCGGACTGATCGCGCAGTTCCCAGTTGCGGTTGTCGACCGAGGCGACAGTGCCAGTGCGCATAACGCGCTTCAGCTCGTAGCCGTCCAGTTCTGTCACTTCGGCCACGGCGCGCTCCAGCGCCACCTGCACTTCGGCCAGGGGCGGGATCGGGACCCAGACCGGCAGGTCATCGTCCAGAACCTTGTCTTCGCGCAGATAGGCATGGGCCAGCACGAAATCCCCCAGCGCCTGCGTGTTGCGCAAGCCGGCGCAATGGCCAACCATCAGCCACGCATGTGGTCGCAGAACTGCGATATGGTCGGTCGCGGTTTTTGCGTTGGATGGCCCTACCCCGATATTGACCAACGTGATCCCCGACCCATCGGCGCGTTTCAGGTGGTAGGTCGGCATCTGAGGCAGCTTCAGCGGTTGCTCCAACACGCCATCGGCCGAGGTGATCTGCGCATTCCCTGTCGACACAAAGCTGGTATATCCGCTTTCGGGGTCGGCCAGTTGTTCGCGGGCGTAGTTCTCGAACTCGGACACATAGAACTGGTAGTTGGTGAACAGCACATGGTTTTGGAAATGGCTGGGATCGGTGGCAGTGTAATGCGCCAGACGGGCCAGCGAATAATCCACGCGCTGGGCGGTGAACAACGCCAGCGGGCCAATCTCGGTTTCGTGGTCATGCACTCCGTTGACGATATCGTCATTGGTGGTCGTCAAATCCGGCACGTCGAACACATCGCGCAAGGTGAACCCCGCCGCGCCCTGATGCGGCACCACAAGGTCAGGGTTATTGGCCACGGCGAAATGCACCGGGATGGGTGTATCCGAGGCACCAATCGTCACAGGTTGGTCATGGTTCTTGATCAGCAGGGCAATTTGTTGGGTCAGATAGGCCCGGAACAGATCGGGCCGCGTGACCGTTGTGGCGTGGGTGCCGGGTTCGGCGACGTGACCAAAGCTCAGACGGCTGTCCACATGAGCATAGGAGGTCGTTTTGATGCGAATTTCTGGGTAATAAGCTCTGAATCGCTCGGACGGAGTGTCCGCCTCCATCGCTTTGGCGAAGTTTTCGCACAGAAAACTTGTGGCCTTTTCGTACAGCTCTTCCAGACGCGCCACGGCTGCGGCAGGATCAGTGAACTTCTCAGGGTTTGGGACGTCGGGTGTTCTTATTATTGTCATGCGAGGGGTTCCAAAAGGTCGATCTTTTCAAATGTCCGCACATCCACCAGCCCAAGGTCGGAAATCCGCAGTTCGGGGATCACGACAAGGGCCAGCAACGAGTGCTGCATATACGCGTTGTTCAACTGACAGCCGCAGTCCTGCATCGCCTGAACCAACCGGTCCGCCTTGGCGGCGACATCGGCGGCGGGACTGTCGGACATCAGGCCAGCGATCGGCAGTTCCACCAGCGCCAGTTCCTCGCCGTCGCGGAACACGGTAATGCCGCCGCCCACCTCGGCCAGCCGGTTCGCCGCCAGTGCCATCTGTTCGCGGTCGGTCCCCACCACGATCATATGGTGGCTGTCATGCGCCACGGTCGAGGCCATGGCCATGCGCCCTTGATACCCAAAACCCGAAACAAATGCGTTCGTGACCCCGCCGGTCGCGCGGTGGCGTTCGACCAGCGCAATCTGGCAGACATCGCCTTCGCCCTCGACCAGCCCGCCGATGATGGGCAATTCCGCCTTCAGCGCCTTGGTCGGGGCCTGATTCTCCACCACGCCGATCACATTGGCCCGCACACGGTTGGCGCCCTCGAGGGCTTTGATTTCGAAATCTTCGCCTGTCAGGGCATGGCCCAGATGCACCGTATTGCGCGCGCTGTCCGGCCAGTTCAGATGTGGGCAGTCCACGGTGATCGCACCATTTTCGGCGACGATCTGGCCGCGGGCGATCACCACCTCAATTGGAAGCTCGCGCAAATCAGAACTGAGGATAATATCCGCCCGCCGGCCCGGTGTGATTGACCCGATCTCGCGTTCCAGCCCGAAATGGGTGGCTGTGTTGATCGTCGCCATTTGCAGTGCGATCAGCGGGTCACATCCGCAGGCAATCGCGTGGCGCACCACGCGGTTCATATGCCCCTCATTCACCAATGTGCCCGAGTGGCAATCATCCGTGCACAGAATAAAGCCGCGCGGGTCTAACCCTTTCTCGGTCACCGCCGTGATCTGTCTTTCCACGTCATACCAGGCCGAGCCCAGCCGCATCATAGACCGCATCCCCTGCCGCACCCGAGCTATGGCGTCGGCTTCGCAAGTTCCCTCGTGGTCGTCAGCGGGGCCGCCGGCAACATAAGCCGCAAAATCAGGCCCTAAATCGGGTGATGCATAGTGTCCTCCCACGGTTTTGCCCGCATTCTGAGTCGCCGCGATCTCGGCCAGCATCTTGCGGTCGCCGTGGATCACACCGGGGAAATTCATCATCTCACCCAATCCGATGATGCCGGGCCAGTTCATCGCCTCGGCCACGTCCTCGGGGGTGATTTCATAGCCCGTTGTTTCAAGCCCTGGGGCCGACGGCGCGCAGGACGGCATCTGGGTGAAGATGTTGACCGGTTGCATCAACGCCTCGTCATGCATCATGCGCACGCCGTCCAGTCCCAGCACATTGGCAATCTCATGCGGGTCGGTGAACATCGACGTCGTGCCATGAGGAATGACCGCGCGGGCAAACTCCGCCGGGGTCAGCATCCCTGATTCGATATGCATATGCGCGTCGCACAGACCGGGCAGCATATAGCGCCCATTGGCCTCGATGATCTGCGTATTTGGACCGATGCAATGCGTGGCATCCCGCCCCACAAAGGCAATGCGCCCTACGGCGATGGCAATGTCGTGATCAGGCAGTGCCTCGCGGGTATGGACATTCACCCAAGTTCCTCCGCGCACGACCATGTCGGCTGGATCACGTCCAGCGGCAACAGCGATCAATCGAGGGGCGGTATCGGGCCAACTTGGGAAAGGCGTATATTCCATGGCTCAACTTTTCTGAATGTGTCCGAAGGTGCAACCCCTGCCGAACATCTATCATCAAACCGTCACGCAGCGCGTCAGCGCTGCCCGGCCCAACCAAAGGAGGGGGCGCGCAAGCGCCCCTGACGATGGGCGGGAGCGCCTACCCCGACAGATCGCGGGCAATTTCCCGCCTTACCCAATCGGCGAACAGGACGGCACCCGGCGTTTCCTCGGCCTGAGGCGACAGTAGCAGGTAATAAGCCTCGGGCATCTCCGCGCGATACTCAAACGGAGCCACCAGTTGTCCGCGCTCGATCAGGTCGCGAGCTATGGTGTCATGGGTCAGGCAATACCCACCCCCGGCCATCGCAACAGACAGGCTAACCAGATAGGTTGTTGAATAGGTTATGGGCGAATTTTCCCAATTTAGACCCTGTTCACTGATCCAGTTCTGCCAGTTCGACAGCAGGTTCGAGCAGTCAAACAGGGGTTGTTCCTGAATATCTTCCAGCCGCACTTCATAGCCCGGCGCGCAGACCGGGTAATAGTGATCGGTGCGCAGTAACTCGGTGCGCACCGTGTCGGACGGGCGCAGGGAATAGCGGATTTCGACCGCAGCGCCCTCGGCCATTTCGCGCGGCTCCCAGAGTTCGGTGAAGATGTTCAATTGCACATCCGGGTGCGCCGCCCGGAACCGGGGCAGGCGAGGTCCCAGCCAGTTCACCGCAAAGGTGATGTTGCTCTGAACCTGCACCGCGTTTTGCTGCGCGCCGGTGACGGCCTGTGTGCCGCGCACCAGCGTGCGAAACGCCTCACGCACTACGGGCAGATAGGTGATTCCGGCCTCGGTCAGTTCCAGTGCGCGGGGACGGCGCAGAAACAGGGGTTGGCCCAGATAGCCCTCAAGCGATTTTATCTGCTGACTGACCGCGCTTTGCGTCATGTTCAGATCACGCGCCGCGCCCGTGAAGGACAAGTGTCGCGCGGCGGCCTCGAACGTGCGCAGCCAGCCCAGCGGAGGAAGCGATGTCTGCATTGGCATAACCTCACCATTAGCTGAGCTTATGGGATAGGCGAGAATTTTTCGTTGGTCAAATCTGCCTTGCGTCGCCACCTTCTTGAGAAACCAGATGGAGGAGCCCGCCATGACCGTCACCGAATTGCGTCCCAATATCGACCACTGGCCCGAGCGGGTCGACCTGGCTGCCACCTTCCGCTGGACTGAACGCCTGAACATGCACGAGTCCGTGGCCAACCACTTCAGTTTAGCCGTCAACGAGCACGGAACGCAGTTCCTGATGAACGCCAATCAGATGCATTTCGCACGGATCAAGGCGTCGAATCTGTTGCTGCTGGATGCCAATGATCCCGATGTGATGGATCAGCCGGGCGCGCCCGACCCGACCGCTTGGGGCTTGCATGGCTCGATCCACCGCCTTTGCCCGCATGCGCGCTGTGTGATGCATGTGCATTCGATCTTTGCAACCGTTCTGGCCTCGTTGGCCGATAGCAGCCTACCGCCGATCGACCAGAACACTGCCACCTTCTACAACCGCTATGTGGTGGACCAGGAATTCGGCGGGCTGGCCTTCGAAAGCGAAGGTGAGCGTTGCGCCGCGATGCTGTCGGACCCGAAGAAGAAGGTCATGATCATGGGCAACCATGGCGTGCTGGTGACTGGCAGCGACCCGGCCGATACGTTCAACCGCCTCTATTACTTCGAGCGTGCGGCCGAGACATATATCCGCGCTTTGCAAACCGGCCAGCCCCTGCGTGTCTTGTCCGATGAGATTGCGGAAAAGACTGCGCAGGAACTGGACGACTACCCCGATCAGGCCGAGGCGCATCTGCGGGAAATCAAGGCTCTGCTGGATGCAGAGGGTTCGGACTACGCCAGTTAAAGGGATTTCCATGACTGATACTGCACAAGACCCCGAAGCCGCCCGCTGGCACTATCACCCCGAAGGCCCTGTGGGTTTGAACCCGCTGTTCGCGTGGCCTCCGCGCCCCGCCTCCGTGCTGAAGTGGTATAGCGGGGCGTGGTTGCAGATTACCTCACTGACCCTGTGTATGGGGCTGGCGGTCATTGCCTATGTCGTATTTTTCCCTGGGTTAGAGTCAATCAAGAGCTTTGCTCCGGGGTGGATGTTCCGCATTTGGCTGCTGAACATGGTGCCTCAGATCTTTGTGGCGGGCGGGCTGCATTGGTGGCTTTACATGCGCAAGGGGCAGGGCATGTACAAAAAGTTCGACCGTCGCGACCTGACCAGAGACAATGGCAATTTCACCTTCCGCAATCAGGTCTGGGACAATATCTGGTGGACGCTGGGCAGCGCCATGACCGTGGCGACCGTGTATCAATGGGTGATCTATTGGGCGATGGCCAACGGATATGTGCCGACAGTCACTTGGGCCAGCGCGCCGATTTGGTTTATCGTCTGGATGTTGTTCATCCCGATGTGGTCTGGCTTGCATTTCTATTGGGTGCATCGGCTGGAGCATCACCCAAAGCTCTATAAACACGTCCACGCCGTGCATCATCGCAACGTCAATATCGGCCCGTGGTCGGGGATATCGAACCATTGGTATGAAAACCTGCTGTATTTCACGACCTATTTCATTCATCTGATCGTGCCGTCCCACCCTCTGCATCTTCTGTTTCACACGTATTTCCAGCAGATCAGCCCGGTTCTGTCCCATTCAGGGTTTGAAAAGCTGAAAGCCGGAGAAACTGAAGCGGCCCGTGCGGGGGACTTTTTTCACCAGCTTCATCACCGGTATTTCGAGTGCAACTATGGCACCTCGGAGATCCCCTTCGACAAGTGGTTTGGCACCTATCACGATGGGTCTGCCGAGGCGACGACGCGGACGCGGGCCTATAAAAAGCAGATGTATACCTAACCGGATCGCATTGCGCGCGGGGTGGTCCCGAACTCGGTCCGAAAGGCTCGGGTCAGGGCGCTGGGGTCGTCATAGCCTGCGCGCAGGGCGATCTCGGCGATGGTCAGGTCGGTCTCGGCTGCCAGTTTCCGGGCCAGGTTCAGGCGCAGGCGGCGATAGACCTGTGCGGGGCCTGCGCCCAGTTCGGTTTGCATTCGGGCCGCCAGTGCCTTTTGCGATCGTCCAACCCGGCGGGCGATCTCGGGGATGGGCAAGGGCGTTTCCAGGTGTTCCTGCATCAGCGCCAGCGCCTTGTTCACATAGCTGCTGGTCGCACCCGCCCCGCCGGAATGAGACCTGGCGGAATCGCGGGTCATGAAAAGCTGCGCAACCTCCAGCGCCAAAGCCTGCCCGTGGTCTCGCCCAATCAGGTGCAGCACCAGATCAAACGCCGCCATCGCGCCAGAACAGGTAATGCGGTCGCCGTCGATCACGTAGCGTTCGCGCTGTGCGTCTATCTCGGGGAACCGCTCGGTAAAACTGCCCAATTCTTCCCAGTGGATCGTCGCACGGTGCCCGTCCAGTAATCCGGCCAGCGCCAACAACCAGCTTCCTGTGTCCAGCCCGGCCAGCGCACTGTAACGCCCCGCTGCGGATCGCAACCCCGCCAGCGTCCGCCACCCGCCATGGGCGCGAAACCCGTAAGAGGGCATGACGAGCAACGTATCGCCCCGTGCATTCTGCAAGATGTCATGTGGTGCGACTTGCAGCCCCGAAGATGACGTGACGGGCGCACGATCTAGTGACAGAAATTGCCAGTCATACAGTTTGCGCCCCGCGATGGAATTCGCAGCCCGCAAGGGTTCGACCGCATTCGCCAGGCAGTGGTTGGAAAAGCCGTCGAACAGAAGCACTCCGAATTGCTGCGGCGCAGCGGGCGATTTGATCCATTTTTGCATGATTTAGGTCTATTTCTGCATGTTCAGCTTGGCAAGCCACGTCAGGATATCCGCAACCCCAGATGTGGAGACCCCAGATGCAATATGGCCTGTCCGACGAACAAGAGATGATCGCCGCGACCGTTCGCAGCTTTGTCGAAAACGAAATCTACCCGCATGAAGAGCTGGTCGAGCGCACCGGCGAGGTTCCGCACGAGATCGCCGCCGAGATCAAACGCAAGACGATCGAGTTGGGCTTTTATGCCTGCAACTTCCCCGAAAGCGTCGGCTGTGCCGGGCTAAACCATCTGGAGTTCGCACTGGTCGAACGCGAGTTGGGCCGGGGATCAATGGCGCTGAACCATTTCTTCGGGCGGCCTCAGAACATTCTAATGGCGTGCGAGGGGGATCAGGTCGACCGTTACCTGATGCCTGCCGTACGAGGTGAAAAAATGGACGCGCTGGCGATGACTGAACCCGGTGCGGGCTCGGACGTGCGGGGGATGAAATGCGCTGCCGTGCGCGATGGGGGCGACTGGGTGGTCAATGGCACCAAGCACTTCATCTCGGGCGCGGAACATGCAGACTTTATCATCGTCTTCATCGCAACCGGTGAAGATCAGACACCGAAAGGCCCCAAGAAACGCATCACTGCCTTTCTGGTCGATCGCGGCACCCCCGGCTTCACAATCCGGGATGGGTACAAGTCGGTCAGCCATCGCGGCTACAAGAACATGGTGCTGGACTTCGACGATTGCCGCCTGCCGGATGCGCAGGTTCTGGGCGAGGTCGATGGCGGGTTTCAGGTGATGAACACTTGGCTCTATGCCACCCGGATCACCGTTGCCGCCATGTCGGTCGGTCGCGCACGGCGGGCGTTCGACTATGCGCTGGACTATGCCGCAACGCGCGAGCAATTCGGCCAGAAGATCGGCAAGTTTCAGGGCGTCTCATTCCAGATCGCAGACATGATCACCGAGATTGACGCCGCCGATCTGCTGACCCTTGCCGCCGCCGATCGTCTGGACAAAGGGCTGCCCGCCAACCGCGAGATCGCGTCGGCCAAACTGTACGCCTCGGAAATGCTGGCCCGTGTGACGGACGCGGCGATTCAGGTGCATGGCGGCATGGGTCTTATGGATGACTACCCGCTGGAACGATTCTGGCGTGACGCGCGCGTCGAACGCATCTGGGACGGCACCAGCGAGATTCAACGCCATATCATCAGCCGCGATTTGCTGCGGGCGCTGGGCGCATGACGGCGCTATCGCGCGCGCTTGCCCCCAAGACGCTTGCCGTAGTGGGCGGCGGGGCATGGTGTGCGGCGGTCATCGAACAGGCGCGCAAGTTTGGCTTTACGGGTGCGATTTGGCCGGTTCATCCCAAGGCGGCGGAAATGGCTGGAGAGCGGGCCTATCCGACGCTGGAATCCTTACCATCAGCTCCTGACATGGCTTTTATCGGCATCAACCGACACGCGACCGTCGAGGCGATTGCGGTTTTGTCCGCGATGGGGGCGGGCGGTGCGATCTGTTTCGCCTCGGGATTTACCGAGGCGCAGGCCGAAGACCAATCAGGCGCGGACCTGCAGGACCAGTTGATCGCTGCCGCCGGGGACATGCCGATTCTGGGGCCGAATTGTTATGGTTTCGTCAACGGGTTGGATCGCGTGGCGATCTGGCCCGATCAGCACGGGATGCAACCTGTGGATCGCGGGGTGGCGATCCTAACGCAAAGCTCGAACATTGCGATCAACATGACCATGCAGCGCCGCGCTTTACCGTTGGCCTTCATGTTGACCTGTGGGAATCAGGCGCAGACGCATCAAGCCCAGATTGCCTCGGCGTTGTTGGATGACGACCGCATTACGGCCATCGGCGTGCACATCGAAGGGTTTGGCGATCTGCGCAAATGGGAGGCGCTGGCTAAAAAGGCTCGTCAGCGCGGTGTCCCGATTGTCGCGCTGAAGATGGGTCGGTCGGTCCATGCCCAAGCGGCAACGATTTCGCATACGGCCTCGCTGGCGGGTCAAGACGCGGGTGCGCAGGCGTTTCTGGATCGGTTGGGGATTGCCCGATTGGATGACATCCCCAGCTTTCTGGAATGCCTCAAGCTGTTGCATGTAACCGGGCGTCTGGACAGCAACGGGCTTGGTACGATCAGCTGCTCGGGGGGCGAGGCCAGTTTGGCCGCTGATATGGCTGAGGGTCGCGATCTGCACTTTCCGCCTCTGACGGATACGCAACGCACCGATCTGCGCGCGGCTTTGGGGCCGATGGTGGCGCTGGCGAATCCGCTGGACTACCACACCTATATCTGGCGCGACACGCAGGCGATGACGCGCGCGTGGTCTGCGATGATGGGGCCGGAACAGGCTCTGACTATGGCCATTGTGGACTATCCGCACACCGATCAAACGGATTGGAGCTGTGCGACGCAGGCCGCGTTGAATTGCGTGGCACAAACCGGGCGGCCCTTTGCAGTGACCGCAACTCTGCCCGAGTTGATGCCCAAGGACGTCGCGCAGCGACTGATGGATGGCGGGGTTATTCCCTTCGCCGGGCTGCATGAGGCACTGTCGGCTGTCGAAGCGGCGGCGCGCCCTGCAGGTCAGGACTCTGATCCGGTGGTCCTTCCCAGTACTGCCAATCCAAACGTTACGCTGACCGAGGCGGAGGCCAAGGACCAGCTTGCAGCCTTCGGTGTGTCCACTCCGAAAAGGTTGGTGATTCAGGCCGATGCCGCCTGTGCGGGTGACTTGACCGGTCCTTTCGCCGTCAAGGGCGTTGGACTGGCCCATAAGTCGGATCACGGGGCGGTTCAGTTAGGGGTAAGCGCGGGCGATCTGCCGGCCGTCGCGGCCCATATCGGCACCCATGAAGTTCTGATCGAGGAAATGGCGCCCGAAGGCGTTGCCGAGTTGCTAATCGGTGTCACCTGCGATCCGGCCCATGGCTATGTGCTGACATTGGGTGCGGGCGGGGTCTTGACGGAAATCCTTCGGGACTCGGTGTCTCTGCTGATCCCGTCGCCTCGGAACGTGGTTGAAAAGGCGTTGGGTGAGCTGGCCTGTGCGCCGTTGTTGACGGGCTATCGCGGCAAGCCCGCCACAGATATGGGCGCGATTCTGGATACGGTCGAGGCCGTTCAGGCCTATGTTATTGCCAACGCAACCCATGTCAGCGAAGTTGAAATCAATCCGCTTATCTGCGGGCCGGAAGGTGCCGTGGCAGTGGATGCTCTGATCCGAAAGGCACGCACATGAACCCGGTCAAAACCCAGCGCGACGGCGCTATATTGCAGGTCACTCTGGACCGCCCCAAAGCGAATGCGATTGATCTGGCCACCAGCCGCGTTATGGGCGAGGTGTTTCGGGATTTCCGCGATGACCCGGACCTGCGCGTGGCGATCATCACCGGCGGCGGCGACAAGTTCTTTTGCCCCGGCTGGGATCTGAAGGCTGCGGCGGATGGCGACGCAGTGGATGGCGATTATGGTGTGGGCGGGTTCGGCGGGTTGCAAGAGCTGCGCGATATGAACAAGCCGGTGATTGCCGCCGTGAACGGTATTGCCTGCGGTGGCGGGCTGGAATTGGCGCTGAGCGCGGACATGATCATCGCCGCAGATCACGCCAGCTTCGCCCTGCCCGAAATCCGATCCGGCACCGTTGCGGATGCGGCCAGTGTCAAACTGCCCAAGCGCATCCCCTATCACATCGCGATGGAATTATTACTGACGGGCCGCTGGTTCACCCCGGATGAGGCCAAGACCTGGGGCCTCGTCAACGAGATCGTGCCCGGCGATCAGCTGATGGACCGCGCATGGGAACTGGCGCGTTTGCTGGCCAGCGGGCCGCCTCTGGTCTATGCCGCGATCAAAGAGATTGTGCGCGAGGCTGAAGACTCCAAGTTTCAGGACGCCATGAACCGGATCACACGGCGGCAGTTGCCGACCGTGGATACTCTGTACGGGTCCGAGGACAATCTGGAAGGTGCTCGCGCCTTTGCTGAAAAACGCGATCCGGTCTGGAAGGGGCGCTAAACTCGTTCGAACAGGGCGATCAAAGCCGTATCGTCCTTGTTTGGGCCGTTGGCAAGTTCGCCGTAGATTCGAACCTCGGGTAGGGCGAGATTCCTAATCTGGCCCTGTGCCAGTTTGTGCAGAGCTTCGGCAAACCCCAGTTTTTCATAGTGCTGCGCGTTGATCGACAGGGCGAATTGCGCTCCGGGGCGGGCGACGCGCAGCAAGGGCATCAAAGCCTCGGGGCCCAGATGGCCATGGGTGAAGGTGCCTGACGACACGACTCCCGAGTAGTTTTCGCGCGGAACCGGGATACCCTCGTTCAGGTCAGCTTCTATCGCGTCGCGGTAGATATCCTTGCGCATGGCCTGATCCAGCATCTTGGCGCTGATATCGGTGGCGTCGATAGGTCCGACACCCAAACCTGCAAGAACGGCTCCGCACAATCCTGTTCCGGCTCCGACATCCAGCACCGGACCCTGACCTCCTGCGCCGACAAACGCGCGGGCGGTGCGGATATGCAGCTGGTAATCCTCTCGGGTGGCAAAGCCTTCGTCATAGTCCCCGGCCCATTCGGCATATAGCCGTCGGTTATCTTCGGGTGTTTCTAGCGCATAAGCCGTGTGCAGATCGGGGGTTTTGTCACTCATGCCTAAAAGAAAGGCGCATTGAGAGATTCGAATCAAGTATCCCGTCGACCCCGCTTGCATCCGGTGGATTTGCGGATCATCAATGGCGGCATGACAGGTACTCTATTTTCGTTTGGTCATGGCTATTCCGCGCAGGAGTTGACGCGACTTCTGGCGCCCAATGGATGGCGGGCTATCGGAACCACGCGGGATCCGGCGCAATCACCGGCTTTACGGGCATCTGGGGCGGAACCAGTTGTCTGGCCGGGACAGCAGGTCAATCTGGACGGGGTGACGCATCTGCTGATCTCAACGGCACCCAATGCTGATGGCGATCCGGTTCTGGCAGCGCTGCAAGACAAAATCACGGCACGGGCTGCACAGTTCAAGTGGGTTGGATACTTGTCCACAACCGCCGTTTACGGTGATCATCAAGGTGCGTGGGTGGATGAATCCACGCCTGCGACGCCCACGGCCCAACGCGGCAAATGGCGGGTTCAAGCCGAGCAGCAATGGTTGAGTATTCCGAACCTGCCGACCCATATCTTTCGGTTGGCCGGGATTTACGGCCCCGGACGCGGTCCATTTTCCAAACTGAAACGCGTTGGGATGCGGCGGATCATCAAGCCGGGTCAAGTATTCTCTCGCATTCATGTGGCCGACATTGCGCAGGTTCTTGCTGCGTCCATGTCTGCGCCCAATCCGGGGGCCATATATAACGTCTGCGATGATGAGCCGGTCCCTCCACAAGACGTAATTGCCTATGCGGCGGAATTGCAGGGGCTGCCTCTACCACCCGCGGTCCCGTTTGATGAGGCGGAGCTAACCCCCATGGCGCGTAGCTTCTACAATGAGAACAAGCGCGTCAGGAACGACCGGATCAAGGATGAACTGGGCGTGAAGCTTCTGTATCCTGATTACCGGGTTGGCTTGGACTCGTTAACGCGAGACGGATGATCTTTTTATGATAATTTTTAGTTATCACAATCATCCGAAAACAAAACTTTTTAGCATAGCTTGAATTTGCTAGGAGTGGCGTCGACAAGACCCGAGAGTCGCTGTTGCCCGCCCTGCTGCCTGCGCGAATTTTCGCGGCGCCTGTAGGATGGATAAAAGTGTCATCTATATGTGTTCTTGACCGACCGAGTTTTTAGCGGTGCCACAGCGCCGGAATTTTGCCAGGAATGGAGATCGACATGGACGGAAGTGATAACCCCAAAGCAGGCGGATGCCCTGTCATGCACGGCGCAGGAACCCGGTCTAACCGGGACTGGTGGCCGAACCAGCTGAACCTGTCGATCCTGCATCAGCACGGACCGGCCTCGAATCCGATGGATGCGGATTTCGATTACGCCGAAGCGTTCAAGGCTCTGGACATGAAGGCGCTGAAGGAAGACCTCTATGCGCTGATGACGGATTCGCAGGACTGGTGGCCTGCGGACTATGGCCATTACGGCGGGTTCTTCATCCGTATGGCGTGGCACAGCGCGGGCACCTACCGAACGGCAGATGGCCGTGGTGGGGCCTCGACCGGGAACCAGCGGTTTGCTCCGCTGAACAGCTGGCCGGACAACGGCAACCTCGATAAAGCGCGTCGTCTGCTGTGGCCGATCAAGCAGAAATACGGCAACCAGATTTCCTGGGCCGACCTGATGATTCTGGCGGGTAACTGCGCCATCGAGTCGATGGGCGGCAAGACCTTCGGTTTCGCCGGTGGTCGCGAAGACATCTGGGCCCCAGAGGAGGACATCTATTGGGGTTCGGAAACCGAATGGCTGGCCCCGACGGACAACCCGCATAGCCGTTACTCGGGCGAGCGGGATCTGGAAAACCCACTGGCCGCCGTGCAGATGGGTCTGATCTACGTGAACCCAGAAGGTCCGGACGGACAGCCCGACGCGCTGGCCTCGGGCCGTGATATCCGCGACACCTTCGGTCGTATGGCGATGAATGACGAGGAAACTGTCGCTCTGGTCGCAGGTGGCCACACCTTTGGTAAGGCCCATGGTGCGGGTGATCCCGATCTGGTCGGTCCCGATCCAGAGGCCGCTCCGATTGAAGAGATGGGCTTTGGCTGGATTAACAAGTTTGGCTCGGGCAAGGGTGACGACACCACCACCTCGGGGATCGAGGGCGCGTGGACGGCCAACCCCACTAAGTGGGACAACGGCTATTTCGACTTGCTGTTCGGCTATGACTGGAACCTGACCAAAAGCCCCTCGGGCGCGTGGATCTGGGAGCCGGTGAACGTCAAAGAAGAAGACATGGCCCCGCAGGCGCACGATCCGTCGAAAAAGGTCAAAACCATGATGACCACCGCCGATATGGCGATGCGCATGGACCCGATCTATGGCCCGATCTCGAAACGCTTCCACGAAAACCCGGAAGAGTTCGCCGATGCCTTTGCTCGCGCATGGTTCAAGCTGACCCACCGCGATATGGGCCCCCGCTCGGCCTATATCGGTGAAGAGGCCCCGACCGAAGAGCTGATCTGGCAGGACAACGTCCCCGCTGTGGATCACGATCTGGTGGATGACGCGGACGTAGCCGACCTGAAAGCCAAGATCGCGGCAATCGGCCTGTCGGTGTCGGAACTGGTATCGACCGCTTGGGCTTCGGCCTCGACCTTCCGCGGGTCGGACAAGCGCGGTGGTGCCAATGGTGCCCGTATCCGCCTTGCCCCCCAGAAAGACTGGGATGTGAACGAGCCGATGAAATTGTCCAAGGCGCTGTCCGCGCTAGAGGGTGTTCAGGCCGCGTTCAACGATGCGCAGTCGGGCGGCAAAAAGGTCTCGCTGGCGGATGTGATCGTTCTGGCAGGTAGCGTGGGTATCGAACAGGCAGCCAAGGCTGCGGGCCAAGACGTTGAGGTTCCGTTCACTCCGGGCCGTACCGATGCGTCGCAGGACCAGACGGATGTCGATAGCTTTGCAGTGATGGAGCCCATCGCTGATGGCTTCCGCAACTACCAGAAAGGTGACTATACCGTTTCACCCGAAGAGCTGCTGGTCGACAAAGCCCAGCTGCTGACCCTGTCCGCGCCCGAGATGACAGCACTTGTCGGTGGCCTGCGTGTGATGGGTGCCAATTTCGGCGATACCAAGCACGGCGTGTTCACGGATCGGGTTGGGACGCTCAGCACCGACTTCTTCACCAACCTGCTGGACATGAGCACCGAATGGAAACCCGCAGGCAAGGGTGTCTATGAGGGCCGCGACCGCGCCAGCGGTGAAGTCAAGTGGACCGGTACTCGCGTCGATCTGGTCTTTGGCTCGAACTCGCAACTGCGGGCGCTGGCCGAGGTCTATGGCCAGTCCGGGGCCGAAGCCAAGTTCACCGCCGACTTTGTGTCCGCTTGGACCAAGGTGATGAACGCAGACCGGTTCGACCTGAAATAATTAAGACTACCACCACTCACAAAACGACGCCGCGCGGGGGAACTCGGGCGGCGTTTCTTTTGGCTGGATCCAGCAGGCGTACCAAGCATTGGGTACGATTCCACAGAAAGTGATCGTACTTCAGGATTAAGACGCGTCCATGGTCGGGTATTTGATCCTGTTTGTGAATGTAACTTATTGTTTTTATTAAGGTCAGGGAGTTTCTTCTGAGAAATGTAAAGTTTTTTCAAAATGGGGGTTGCAGGTCCCAGACCTAATCCGTAAATACCCCTTCACCGGCGCTGCTGAGGCGGTGCTGGGGCGCTGGAGACGGTGCTGACGGACTGGAAAGACGGTTGAGACGC
>NZ_JBXWSR010000023.1:0-9339 GCF_059613525.1 Ruegeria sp. SATB045
GATGTCTTGGATGCGATGGGTAAGCCCGGAGTCAGAATTGTGGACTTTCTTCCAAACGACCTCTTCCGAGGCGACGGAGTTCACACATGGGGAGGTCGCTCGGGACATATTCCCAGTGCCGTCAACATACCGGCGATATCGAACATCGATCCGGATTTGGCACACATACCCATTGCCGAACGTGCAGCTAAACTAAAGGAACGTGGTTCATTCAAGTTGGCGGATCATTCCAAGCTCCTCAAGCACTATCAGGACAAGGGAATTCAAACTGACGATGAGGTCATCGCCTATTGCGGCCGTGGCATAGCTGCTTCTTGTGGGCTCCTTGCGTTGCGCCAAATGGGGTTCGAAAAGTCCCGCCTGTACGATGGTTCATGGGCTGAGTGGAGCGCCGATGAGGGCCTTCCGGTTGAAACCTCGTGAGACTACGATTTTGGGTCACTTTGGGTGGTCCAATTATTGACGCGTTGCTAGGAGGATATTTTTGATGACGGACAATTTCCGGCTGACCAAAGAAGCTGCGCAGAAGTACAACAACCATAGTGTGCCTGCGATGTTCGGCCCATTGGCTGAAGCAACAATGCAGAAGGTTCAGCTTCGAAGTGGCACTTGCGTTATCGACATTGCATGCGGCACCGGGGCTTTGACGCGAGAGATTGCAAGGAAACTGACGGGCGAAGGCCGGGTTGTTGGCGTAGATCTGAACGAAACCATGATTGAGGTCGCGCAATCCAATCATCCGGATTGTCGTCATGTGCTCGAGTGGTATGTAGCAGATGTAACCGAGTTACCTTTCGAAAATGCTACGTTTGACTATGCCTTCATACAACAGGGGCTTCAGTTCTTCCCCGACAAATCCTCGGCTTTGCAGGAAGTTCATCGGATCTTGCGCAATGACGGTCAGCTATTTTTGACATGTTGGCGTGCAGTGTCGCCCTTCAATGGAGCACTTGCAAAAGCTCTCAAGCGGCATGTTGGAAAAAATGCCGCAATCAAGGCCAGAGCGCCTTTTTCCTTTCGAGATGGGGACCTCATTTCTAAGTTGTTGGTCGATGCAGGCTTCAAGATAGCTCGTCACGAGCCATTGGTACTAGAGCGAAGATTTATTGACCTTCGTGCGCAAATCATGGCGCTGCCAATCGAAACTGATCTTAGGGATGCAGGTGCTGACGTCACCAACAAGGTCGTGGAAGAGGTTGCAGACGCTTTGTCTAGATATGACAAAAAAGGCGTATTGCACGTACCGCAAGAAGCGCACCTTTTTGTCGCCGCGGTATAGGTCAACGACCACTGGCTCAGTTCTCCAATACGATCTTTACCATGGTCGAATGCCAATGCGGCATTAGCTGCCGAGCGTGGCTCCGCGTTGACGGTTGAGTGGACATCAAACTATACTTTTGCCATGGCCAGCGGAAAATACATCGACGATTTGTCGGTTGGCGAAACCTTCGAAACCGGAGGCGTTACGCTGACCGAGGGAGCGATTATTGACTTCGCACTGGTTCATGACCCGCAGCCCTTCCACGTTAACAAAGTGGCTGCCGCAGAGTCGATTTTCGGCGGTCTCATAGCCAGTGGATTTCAAACAATAGCGCTTACTTTCAGGTTGTTCCGCGACACTGGTGTACTTACCGGCACCAATCTGGGTGGACATGGTATGGACGAGGTACGGTGGCTGGCTCCGGTGTATTCAGGTGACACGATCAGCGTGCGCGTCACGGTTGAGGCAATTGCACCATCACGTTCGAAGCCAGACCGGGGAACGGTCAAATTCCGATACCAGACATTTAACCAGAACGATGTTGAAGTTCTTAACCTGGTGATGCACCACGTGATGGCATGTCGGAGTTAAGACGGTTTGCAGCGACTTGGGCGCGGCGATCAATTCGACCTCCCTTTGTCATCTTCAAGAGTATCCTTGGGCTCGCCACATAAGGCTTCTATTCGCAATTGCGGTCGTGGCGTACATGCAAACTAGCTTGTTCGCGTGTTCTCAATCCTTTTTTGCCCAAATAACTACTTGTAGATTGCCGCATAGCGAGGTGCGAAGAACTTAACGAAGGCTCTAACCTCTGGCCGACGATAGGCTTCCGGCGAAATGAGCATTAGGTGCGGCACCGCAAGTTCGGGGATTTCGTCGAAACATCGGATAAAAGACATGTCTGTTTCCACCAGCTTGACATTGCTGATCCCAAGGCCTTGCCCTGACCTGATCGCCGCATGCATTAGCTCCAGTTCAGTGAAAGACATGACAATCTGGTCCGGCTCCACGTGATTGGTCAACCATTCGTGGAATACATTTGGCACATCGTCCCGCTGAAAGGTAACAAATTGATGCCCGGCCAGATCATTCGTTGACCCCGGTAAGCCAAATTTGTCCGCGTAGTTTCTGCTGCCGAACAAAGACCAGCGGGCCGTGCTGATCTTACGACAGATCAGGTCAGGATCGGGATCGGTTCTTGCAAGGCGCAAAGCAATGTCGGCCTCGCCCGCCATCAGGTCCAGCGCCCGAACGCTGGACAAAAACTCGAATGCGACATCCTGATTGACGGCGGAAAACTCGTTTACGATTTCGATCATGCGTGCGGAGAAATTTGCCGAATAAGCGGTGATACGGATGGGTTGTGTCGACGTCAATTCTTTCGCGCAATCGACAAATTCAAGGACTGAAGTCTCGATTGCTTCGGCGAGGGGAACGAGGCGAAGGGCTTCTGGGGTCGGTTTGAACCCGTGCGTACCGCGCTCAAAAAGCGTCAAGCCTGTTTCTCTTTCGAGAACATCAATGCGTCGGGCAACCGTTGGTTGGGAGACCTTTAGCTTTCTGGAGGCCGCAAGCGTCGACCCTTCTCTGAAGACAGAGAGGAACACACGAATATCCGACCAATTTCGGAACCCGCTCTTCATTTTTGTAGAACAGCACAATTTTGTGCCGGATACCAGAAAAACGAGTGAACAGTTACCGTTGTTGCGACAGCGCAAGTAACTCGGAAAGGACCACGAGATGGCTTCTCATACAATGTCACCCAGCATCTGGACCGTATTTGGTGGACTATTCGGTAGGACCAAGAGAGGCTTCCCTGAAAACCAGAAATCGCGGCTTACGGACAATGATCTTCACTCGGAACGCGACTATATAAATGAGGTGATCTGGAATAATCCGAACGCGTTTTCGAGTGAGCTGGACGTTCAGAACATGATGAGTCTGTATCCAGAAAGGTTCTGAAAACACTTGGTGACAATCGGCCGAACAGGGCGATTAGATCACGCCAAATACAGTTGCAAGCTGGAAGTGACAGCCACGCACCTGTGTTGTCGCCATTGAGTAAGTACCAATACGAGACCTTCTGTCATCACGCCTATCGCTGCGGTCGTTCGAACGTCTGACCAATGCCTGCACGTCTGGCACTTCCTTGGGACTTCACCGACGACAATTAAGTATGGACAAAAGATTTGCAGCACCTGTTGGGGCGCCTGTGACACCAATGGGGGTCTCTTGAACCGCGACTTTCATGAAGCCCGCGAAAGAACCTAGGCCGATTTACTTAGCTCAATCACCCCTTTTTGCGCACCACGACGACAAATTGGGTCATCGAAAAGAAGAAGCGTCCAGTCCTTGCAAGGCTGAGCTGCTCATCAAACCACGATTGCGCAACTGCGGGATCAACATGGTCATTTGCGACAGTGTATTGCTTCATGAGGTGCATCATCATGATTGCGAGGCCATCAGGCTTTAGCTGGTGATCTGTCATTGTGAACGACAAGACATCTTCCACATGGTCGCCGCGAGCCTTTATTAGTGCAGGCAGTCTTTCCGGGACGGAGCCACTCACAAAGTGCTGGTTCCAGGACGTCAGCATCTTTTGCATTCTGTCGGGCTCATCGCTGAACCAAATCAAGCTCCCAAAGTGTAGATCGCTGATGACGAGGCGCCCGCCGGGTTTGACGCACCGCAGCGTGTCGGACAGTGCGCCGTCTACGTCTTCGATGTACTCAAAGACCTGTACCGAGACGGCCTTGTCAGCACTCTCATCCTCAATGGGCAAACTATTTGCGGCACCAGCACGAAACTCCACGTTTGCGTAGTCACTGCACCGTTCTCTTGCTGCTGCTGTCATATCCTCGCTTGGGTCGATCCCGATGACATAGCCATCCGAGCCAACTGCGCGCGCCAACTCTGCTGTTAACATCCCGTTGCCACAACCGACGTCCAAAATGGTCTCACCGGGAGCAGGGCGCAGCGCATCAAATGAAGCCTGTCTTCGCCGCGTCAATTCAGCTCCTTGATAGGCGATTTCAAGTAATCTCGTTGTTTCAGCGTCAAACTTAAGCAACTCGCTCCCCTTACAAAGACCACAAGTCTACAAACCTTATCAGAAAATGGGTTATCTACGAAAAGCAGGACGGATCGTTGAGTCTTGAGCATGGATCCACCAACAATAAATGATTGCGCCGACTTGATCCGACGAGTGATTTAACCTCGTCGATGGCGCCCAGGAATCACTCAAGCGCAAACGTACCATCTGGTTCGGGGGCGGAGGCGGTACGTGGCTGCACATTCCACGTTCCGACACGATATATGCCATTTGGGAACCATCTTCGTTGGGGGGGGCCGGGATCACAAACCCGCCCAATGAAACGGTCACGCCATCGATGTCGACGTTGGCCGCCGTGCCCGCCTTCTCACGTCTTTCCATCACAACCCAGCGTTGGGAAATCAACCAGTCCGCTTCAACGCCTTCCTCAGCAAGGGTTGTTTCAGTCGCCTCGATATCCACTTGAATCTGGTTCAGTTGTTCTGGCGTCGGCCCGCCTTTCTCTAGCTGCGCGCGCAACCGGACCAATTTGCGAAGCGCGCTAAGCTGTTTGCCAGTCAATTCGACGAAAGGATCTTCGTAGTCTTGAGCGGATTCATCGATCAGGTCTGGCCACTCAATACGTGTAACTTCTGAATGAACCGGCAATGCTAATAAGCACGCGGTGATTACTGCAAATGAAAAACGCATTGTCATATGCTCCTCAATTCTAGGCAGGACAGCACACCACGCCACCGGCTCCGGCGGGTCATCATTCAGTTCCTCAGACTCGAAATGACGGTGACTTTTGCCCCTGGGCGAAGCAGCAACTCTGGATTCGGGAACTCGGCCCATACATCCATCAGCTGCGTTTTGGGATTAACTTTGAATGCCCCACCAAAGTAATGACCCTCATAGGGGTACAATTGTCCGTCTGGCATCTGCAAAGACAGACTGAGCCCTTCAAATGCTTCTGCATCTGTCTCAAATACCTGACGCCGTTTGGTGAATTCCTCGTAGGGCACTTTGACGACAACGTAGACCGGGTCGATATCCGATAGTATCGCCAGCGTTTCGTCCCCCCGTCTTTCCGTACTCAGATACTGATACTGCCTGACATGCGGTTGGCTGATAATCCCCGAAAAAGGCGCATGTAACTCGGTGAAGCTATACGCAAGCTGTGCCCCTTCATAAGCGAGGCCCGCCCGTTCAGCTGCGATTTCAGCAAGATCGCGGTTCACCTGGGAAAGCTGCAACTCCGCTTCCGGTATCAGCTCTTTCAGGTAGAGTTCCTTTTTTCGGGCCAATTCAGCGTCGGCGAGCCTGAGTTGGGCTGTCGCATCCTTCAGAGCTGTTTCGCTTAGCCGCATTTCGATGAAGGGACCTTTCTTGCCAAACTCGAACAGAAGGTCGCCCTGCTGAACATATTGGCCGGCGTGAAACGTAATTCGGGTGACCACATTGTCGACCAGTGGCGACAGCTCTGCTTCGCGACTTGGCTGTACATAGCCCTCAAAGCGTATTGTTTGCGGGACTTCTGTTGCACCGTTTTCCTGAGCGAGTGGGGCGCGTGCTGACGAAAAGGTAGCAAGCGCAAAAAGAACAAGAAGGGCTTTTATCATCGTAGCGCCTCGGATCCGGGTTTTGAACTTGGGCCGGGGTCCACAAAATGATCGCCCCAGCCAGCGTCAGGACAAACGAGGTAGTTCTTGCCCTGAAACATCGTACTTTCGTCTAGTTGAGAAGATCACCGACGATGCCAACGGCATCAACAACGGTAGACAGGTCATTCGTAACTTCGAGGACTTCGCCATCGACCTGAATGTAACGGTTTCCTTTGCCCGGCTCCTTCAGCTTCCATTTGGAAAGGTCCCCAATATCCTCGAACTCCAGATCAGATGGGAGCTTGGCACCGCGCGTGTAGCGCTTGATCTGACCAGGCGGCACAGCCTTTGGGCCTTTGCCGGGTTTGTCTTCTATCTGAATGCTGACATCACCGTTCTTGCCCCCCTTGTTCGGCTTTTTACCCTTGTTGTCTTTGGCATAGGCATCGCTGCCTCCAAGGATGAAAAACACAACTGCTAAGGCTGCGAGAATTCCGTAGGCGATCTTCATAGATTGTTCCTTTGCTTCCCAACTTCATTCGACCGGCGTTGAAAATTCCGGCACGCGCTTAAGGGCTTCGATCATGTCTGCGCTCGTCATCAATTCGATGAACGTGTAGTCTTTCAGAACCCCTTGGCTCAGACGCGATATATACATGGCCTGCACCATGCCCGGATCGTCCGGGAAACGGACAGTGATGTAGTTCTTTCCATCTGCCAGTCCCCAGAAATAGCTTATCATCTCACCGCCCATTGCGGCGAGCGCAGCGCCCATGTCCTTTTCCCGGTCGGTTGGATTGTCGATCATGATTTGCCAGGCATTGGGGTTTGGCTCCCCAATCCCCAAATAGTATCGGCTTTGAGACTCCTCCGCCGCTGCACCGGAAACACCAATCCCAACTGCGCAAAGAGTTACAGCGATAGCCTTGTTCATTGATCGCTCCCCCGTTCAGGATCGACGGCGCAAGACGCATGGGCCAATTTTCCGCACACTCCGCTCATTCGAGTGTATTCTTGTAGAAGACGCCGTCTTTCATAATCACGCGAATGGTCTCAAACCCTCGATCACGCGCGGGTGCATCAAACCACTGGGGATTTGCGCCAAGAACCGACAGGTCCTCCAGCGGGTTTCCGTCGACGATCAGGATGTCGGCATAGGCCCCTTCTTCGATCACGCCCAGTTTGTTGGGATAAGGGTTCCGTCGCCCTGTCAGTTGGGCGAGTTCGCCACCAGTCGAGGTCGCTGCAACCAGCAATGCATGGTTACCCAGCAATTCAGCGAAATAGTACTTTTCAAAGTCCCGGTGCGCGCGGCCAAACCCAATGGTGGACAACACGGTGTCGACGTTATGCACGATCTTGGGTTTGTATTTCTTGATATAATCAATGACGTTTTCTGACCCGACCAGATATTCTTCCAGTTTTGGTTTCACCGTCGGCATCGAGAAATTTGGGTGATCAAGCAGCGCCGGATCCATTCCAGCCACATTCAGGGCCCAGAAGATACCTTCATCGGCAATGCGTTTGACGGTCTCCTCGCTCACCATCTGAGCGTGCTCCAGTGACTTGACGCCCGCGTCCAGAGCCATTGTGACCGTTTCATCCGTATAGGCGTGGACTGTCACATAGGTATCAAAGAACGACGCAGCTTCGACCGCTGTCGATATCTCATCAACGTTGTAAGCAACGGACCAAAGCGGATCGAGCTCGGATGACACACCGCCCCCGGCCATCAGTTTCAGGAAACTCGCCCCGTGCGCGAAGTTAAGCCGCGATGCCTTCCGGATTTCTTCGGCACCATCAGCAATATAGGACAGGTTGAACGTATTGGCGACGTCGTCCGATCCCATGTTGAAGGTTCGCTGCTCGGGGTTTCGCCAGTCACCATGCCCGGATGTCGGGCCGATGGCCGCACCTGACGCATAGATGCGTGGCCCGTCTACAATCCCCTTGTCGATCAGTTCACGCAGACCTGATCCCATTCCGCCGGTATCCCGCACCGTGGTGTAACCGTCGTAGAGATAGTCGCGGGCATTTTCAGCCGCGGTGGCCCCGATCTGATCCCATTTGGCGGCCTGAAGACCCGAGAAGGATTGCACGAGCCCTGTCGCGTAGAGATGCACGTGACTGTCAATCAACCCCGGCATCAGCGTGCGACCACCCCCGTCAACAAGCGTTGCGTCGGGCGCATCAATACCGTCGGTCGAGACTGTCTTTATGAGATTGCCTTCAACCAGAACATTCGCGTTTTCGATCCGCTCTTCACTAATTCCGTCAAAGATATGCACATTGGTGAACAAGGTTTGCGGGAGCGCGTCCTGCGCCAACGCACCGCTTGCTGCCAAGGAAACAAATCCAGCGATTGCTGTCAGTGAGGCCAGTGTTTTCACGTGTCAGTACTCCCATTTGTCAAACTAAGGGGGCGCGGGATGCCGAGGTAAATTCACCCCGCGCGACACTCAATCGAGTGTATTCTTGTAGATCACGCCATCTTTCATGATTAGGTCGATGTTGTTGGTGTAGTCGACCAGGATCTCGGCATCCTCGACCGGGTTTCCTTCAACAAGCAGCAGATCGGCATATGCGCCTTGTTCGATCACGCCCAGCGGGCCTGCTGTGTAGGGATTGAGTTTTCCTGACAGTGCCAGAAGTGCGGCCGACTTTGACGTCGCCTGTTGCAGGATTTCGTGCGAAGTCCACGCCTCCAGTCGGTATTTGAACTCATCGTTCTGCTTGGTCAGCGCGACGGGGTCGCCGATAATGTCAGTTGAGAAAGCCACGTTCTCGATCCCGAAATCTTTGATCAACTGCATCTGATTTCGTGCACCCGCTTGCACGCTGAGAAACTTTTCGGCGGCCCCTGGTCCAAGAGCGGAAATAACGGTTTGTTCGTCCAATCCCAAAAGAGAATAGAACGGAACAATCCAGGCATCCGCGTCCTTGATCGCTTGCGCACCGATTTCTGTCATCAGTTGTCCATGTTCAATGCTGATCACACCTGCCTCAATCGAGCGCACGATGGATTCGTCTGTATAGGCGTGAACCATTACATAGGTTCCCCAATCGGCAGCGGCCCGGACAGAAGCCTCAAGCTCTTCCGGCAGACCCTGAACGGTGTGTAACGGATCAACCTGAGAAGATACCCCACCGCCAGCCATCACCTTGATCTGGACAGCGCCAAGGCGCAGGGCTTCGCGGGTCGCACGCAGCGTTTCCGGCACGCCATCGGCCAGAAACTCCAGATGCTGGTTAAAGAAGGATGGTTGCGCCCCCATGAAATTGGGATGGGGTTCGGTATAGACGCGATGTTCTCCATGCCCCGAGGTTTGCGAGATCACAGGCCCAGAGGCGTAGATACGCGGGCCAACGGCCTTACCGCGGTCTATAGCTTTTTGCAGACCAATTGCCGGGCCGCCCGCGTCCCGAACGGTTGTGAAACCACG
>NZ_JBXWSR010000024.1:0-237137 GCF_059613525.1 Ruegeria sp. SATB045
GGCGCACCGTCAATCTGGTCATACGCTTTGAAGTCACCGAAATACTTGGTGATCGCTGCGGTCAGCGTGGTTTTACCGTGGTCAACGTGGCCAATCGTGCCGATGTTGACGTGCGGTTTTGTACGCTCAAACTTTTCCTTTGCCATGATGGCCTCCTTTTTCGGTAATGAAGGGAGCCCGTGAACCGGACCCCCTCAAATCTTTGGTTATGCGTATTTCGCCTGGATCTCGTCCGAGATGTTCTGCGGAACCGGATCGTAGTGATCGAACTGCATGGTGAACTGGGCACGGCCCGACGACATCGAACGCAGAGTGTTGATGTAGCCGAACATGTTCGCCAGCGGAACGAACGCATCGATCGCGATCGCGTTGCCGCGCGGTTCCTGACCAGACACCTGGCCACGACGCGAGGTCAGGTCGCCGATAATACCGCCGGTATATTCTTCCGGGGTGATCACTTCGACCTTCATGATCGGTTCCAGCAGTTTCGCGCCAGCTTTGCGCATGCCTTCACGCATACACATACGGGCCGCGATTTCGAACGCCAGAACGCTCGAGTCAACGTCGTGGAACTTACCGTCCAGCAGGGCAACCTTGAAGTCGATCACGGGGAAGCCAGCCAGCGGGCCGCTATCCATGACCGAGTTGATGCCTTTTTCAACACCCGGGATGTATTCCTTCGGAACGGCACCACCAACGATGCGGCTTTCGAACGAATAACCTTCGCCTGGCTCGGTCGGCTGGATTTCCAGCTTAACTTCACCGAACTGACCCGAACCACCCGACTGTTTCTTGTGGGTGTAGGTGTGCTCGACCGGCATCGAGATGGTTTCACGATAGGCCACCTGCGGTGCACCAATGTTCGCTTCAACCTTGAACTCGCGCTTCAGACGGTCAACCAGGATGTCCAGGTGAAGTTCGCCCATGCCCTTCATGATGGTCTGACCGGATTCCAGGTCAGTTTCCACACGGAAGGACGGGTCTTCGGCGGCCAGACGGGCCAGACCCTGGGACATCTTCTCTTGGTCGCCCTTGGTTTTGGGCTCAACCGCGATCTCGATAACCGGATCGGGGAAGGTCATGGTTTCCAGAACGACCGGCTCTTTCGCGTCACACAGGGTGTCACCGGTGGTGGTGTCTTTCAGACCCGCCAGCGCGATGATGTCGCCTGCAAACGCTTCTTCGATCTCTTCCCGGTTGTTCGAGTGCATCATCATCATACGACCGATGCGCTCTTTCTTACCTTTGGTCGAGTTCAGGATCGAGTCACCCTTGTTCATGGTGCCCGAGTAGATCCGGGTGAAGGTCAGCGAGCCAACGAAGGGGTCGTTCATGATTTTGAACGCCAGACCCGAGAAGGCCATGTCGTCGTCTGCACGACGGGCGATGTCACGAACTTCTTCCTCGTCGCCGGGTTTGAAGCCCATGTAATCAACAACGTCCAGCGGGCTGGGCAGATAGTCGATCACAGCGTTGAGCAGAGGCTGAACACCTTTGTTCTTGAACGCCGAACCACCCAGAACCGGAACGAACGCGATGTCCAAAGTACCTTTGCGCAGCAGGGCGCGCAGGGTCGGAACGTCGGGCTCATTGCCTTCCAGGTATTCCATCATCGCGTCGTCGTCCATTTCGACGGCCGCTTCGATCATCTTGCCGCGCCATTCGTCAGCCATGTCTTTCAGGCTGTCGCGGATCGGAGCTTTGATCCAGCTTGCGCCCAGATCTTCGCCCTGCCACAGCCATTCTTCCATGGTGACCAGGTCGATCAGACCTTCCAGCTCAGACTCGGCGCCGATCGGAATACCAACCGGAACAGCGCGTGCGCCGGTGCGGTCTTCGATCATGCGAACGCAGTTGAAGAAGTCTGCGCCGATCTTGTCCATCTTGTTGACGAAAACCATACGCGGAACCTTGTAGCGGTCAGCCTGACGCCACACGGTTTCGGTCTGGGGCTCAACACCGGCGTTTGCGTCCAGAACGCAGACGGCACCGTCGAGAACCGCCAGCGAGCGTTCAACTTCGATGGTGAAGTCAACGTGGCCGGGGGTGTCGATGATGTTCAGGCGGTGCTTGGGGGTATCGGCGGTCTGACCGTCCTCGGTGCGCTCCCAGAAAGTGGTGGTCGCAGCCGAAGTGATGGTGATGCCGCGTTCCTGCTCCTGCTCCATCCAGTCCATGGTGGCTGCACCATCGTGCACCTCACCGATGTTGTGGGATTTACCAGTGTAATACAGGATACGCTCCGAGCAGGTGGTCTTACCTGCGTCGATGTGCGCCATGATACCGAAGTTACGGTATAGTTCGAGCGGATATTCGCGTGCCATTTTGGATAAGCCTCTGGATTACCAACGGTAGTGGCTGAAGGCTTTGTTCGCCTCGGCCATCTTGTGGGTGTCTTCGCGCTTCTTCACGGCAGTACCGCGGGACTGTACAGCGTCCAGCAGTTCACCGGCGAGGCGTTCTTCCATGGTGTTTTCGTTGCGACCGCGCGCGGCGGTGATCAGCCAGCGGATGGCCAGTGCTTCGCGGCGCTCGGGGCGCACTTCGACCGGAACCTGATAGGTTGCACCACCAACCCGGCGCGAGCGAACCTCGACCGACGGTTTGATGTTGTCGAGCGCTTCGTGGAACACTTCGACAGGTGCGCGCTTGATCTTGTTCTCAACGCGGTCAAAGGCGTTGTAAACGATGCGCTCTGCGACCGACTTCTTGCCGTCGATCATCAGGTTGTTCATGAACTTGGTCAGAACCTTGTCGCCAAATTTGGCGTCAGGCAGGACTTCGCGTTTTTCGGCGGCGTGACGACGTGACATATCAGCCTCTCCTTCTTACTTGGGACGCTTCGCGCCGTATTTCGAACGACGTTGCTTACGATCTTTGACGCCCTGAGTATCCAGAACACCGCGCAGGATGTGGTAACGCACACCGGGAAGGTCTTTTACACGGCCGCCACGGATCAGAACAACCGAGTGTTCCTGCAAGTTGTGGCTTTCACCGGGGATGTACGAGATGACCTCGAACCCGTTGGTCAGGCGCACTTTGGCAACCTTACGCATAGCCGAGTTCGGCTTTTTCGGTGTGGTGGTGTACACACGGGTGCAGACGCCGCGTTTCTGCGGGCACTGCTCCAGGTGCATGGACTTCGAGCGTTTTACTTTGGGCTGCCGCGGCTTGCGGATCAGCTGTTGAATAGTTGGCATTCCGGTTTCTTCCCCGTTTTGCAACACACATGACATGCACGCGCATTGCGTGCGGTTAAACTTTGCTGCACTCATGCGTCCACAAGCGCAAAACCCGCGAGCGTTCCCATTCCGAGGTGAACGTCGCGGTTGGTTATCAGAGGACGCGAACTGCAAAATTGTCCGGGTCTTGACCAGTCCATTACTGAGATCGGTTTTGGGGCGGCCCCCGGTACCGAGATGGGCGCGTAATAGGGGGAGTCGGCGCAAGTGTCAACAGTACACCGGACCCACCGCACGACAGGCCGCTTTGCGCTGATGTACCCGGTCCGATTGTCGGCCGCCAGTGCTGCTAGCCATTGCGGGTTCTGGGGCGCAGGGGCATAGTCGGGCGCAACGCCACGCACCACGGATGACCCATGCAAATCATCGGCCTGTGCCGCTTTTCCTACCCCGCCCATGGCGGCTTTCAGGTCGAACATGACACGATCGAGGAACGGCGCGCCTATCTCTACCACCCTACCCGGCTGGAAGAGAGGTTTCGCCTGTTCGAAACCACCACCCTGCCCTGTCTGCGCGAACAAACGGATGAAGATTTCCAATTGCTCATCGTGATCGGGGATTGCCTGCCGAAACCCGCCTTTGATCGGCTGCACGACCTGACCGCAGGCATGAAACAGGTGCAGATCATCGCCCGTCGTCCCATGCGCCACCGCCGGGTGATGAAAGAGATCCTGAACGCCGCGCGTCACGATCCCAACGTGCCCTGCATCCAGTTCCGGCATGATGATGACGACGCCGTGTCGGTGGATTTCGTCGAACGGCTACGTATCGCCGCTGACGAAGGCGGCGCGCTGATGCGCAACCACAAAACGGTCGCCATCGACTATAACCAAGGGTTCCTGGCGCGGTTCGGGCCCGAGGGCATTCACGCCGCGCAGGTGTTTCAACCGCTGCTGGGGATCGGGTTTGCCATGTACGTGCGGGGTGGAAGTGATCTGACAATCATGAATTTTGGGCATCACAGGATCGGAAACTACATGCCGGTGATCAGCTATCCAGACGCGCCGATGTGGGTGCGCACGCTGAATTCGTTCAACGATTCACCCCATGCCCGCAAAAGCAACACCCAGCTTGCACCCCTGACCCCCGAACAAGAGGGCGAGTTCATCGCCCGCTTTGCCATCGATCAGGACGCCGTGCGTCGGGTTCACTCGGCTGTATGAACCGCACGTTCGCGGAATAGAGTAAACAGCCCGGCGCCGACGACCAAAACAGCGCCAGCCATGGTGACGGCATCAGGCCAATCTCCGAACACGACCCAGCCCAATGCCAGCGCCCACAGCAGACTTGAATAACGGAATGGCGCGATGAAACCCACATCGCCCTCGCGCATGACCATGACGCTGCACAGATACCCGATCAGCACAAACACCGCAGCGCAGGCAATCATCACCCCCGCGTCGAATGGGACAGGTTGCCAGCCCGTGGTCGCAGAGGCGATCCCGGCCGACACCGTAATAGTAACCGATGTCGCCAGCGTCACCGTCAGCGAAGGCACATGAACGGTCATGCGCCGCGTGATCAGATCCCTCACAGTGACGGACAATACCGCAATCAGAGCGTAGATGGCATAGATGCTGAAACCTTCGGGGCCCGGCCGGACGATCAGCAGCATGCCAGTAAAGCCCAACCCGATAGCCACGATCCGCCGCCAACCGATTTGCTCCCGAAAGAACAGCACCGCGCCTAAAGTCACTGTCAGTGGTAGCGCCTGCAACACGGCGGTCACATTGGCCAATGGCATGTGCAACAACGCAGTCAAAAAGAAGAACGTGGCCGACAACTCGGCCAGACAACGCGCGGCGATCAGCCATTTGTCATGGCGTGGAAAGTTCAGATGCAAAGCCCCCAAATGCCGCGCCAAGAGATAGACCAGAACCGTCGCCAAAGCCCCGCGCATCGCCACCATCTGGAACAAAGGCACCTGCTCCCCTGCCAGCTTGATCAGCGTATCATTGATGGTAAAGCCCGCCATGCTGCCCATCATCAGCAGGGCGCCTTTTATGTTTGGAGACATGGAAACAGAACTCAGATATTTTCGTGCTCATTCGCGGGGATGACGCGCTGCAAGTCAATAGACGTGGCTGGAAAAGTGAATTGCAGATCGCACCAATGTGTTGAACGGTTTGACCATTCTAAAGCTAATTTTCTGGAGACATTGTGTTTGAGAAGAATTCTCAAGGTTTTGATCAGCGACCACATCGCTACCAAACCCGTGGTGATCAGCCGCAACCAAAGGCGCGCGTGACACAGTCGAAAACCCGCAGATCTCAGCCTGGCCCGACCCCTATCAGATTTGACTTAGTGTTTTGGGGCGCTCTCAGCTCGTTGTTGTGTTTTTCCTATTTTTCAACCTTCAAGCAATTTCTGATCTGGCACCGGAATCCGTGAAAAACGGTGACACGCCGGGCGCGTTTGGAGTGCCTGTTGCCATATTGACCATTGTTTGGATCGCCGCCATTCCAGTCTTGTTTGTTCGCGGCGTCTATCGAAGTGCGCTAAGCGGAAAACTACTTCTTAATTGGTTTGCGACGGGCGCGTTTGTGGAGGTTGCGCTTGGCGTTCTGTTCCTGAATCTGAGCGCTTGAACGCACATCTGTCGCATTGCCTGAGCCCACCGCGCGCCTTTTTTGATACGATCGGCGCTCTGTTCGGCAAGACCACAACAACAAAAAAAGGCCCCGCGTTTCCGCAGGGCCTGTTCTTTGCTCTGAAACCGCGTTTATTCGCGGCTTTCGGGGGCGTCGACCACGATGTCCAGCTCATCACCGACCATGTCGTCGTCAATAACCGGAGCAGCCAGAGCAGCGGCTGCTTCGGCCTCTTCCCGGCGCGCCTCGATGACGACGTTGTCGCGACCTTGGGCCACCTGACGCACGGCCTGAGTCGCGCCACCGGTACCAGCGGGGATCAGACGACCAACGATGACGTTCTCTTTCAGGCCAACCAGCTTGTCTTTCTTGCCCTGAACCGAGGCTTCGGTCAGCACGCGAGTGGTTTCCTGGAACGACGCCGCCGAGATGAACGAACGCGTTTGCAGCGAGGCTTTGGTGATCCCCAGAAGGATCGGCTCGCCCTGTGCCGGACGACCACCGCGGGCGATGGTCTTCTCGTTGGCCGCATCGAACTCTTGCTTGTCGACATGCTCGCCTTTCAGCAGGGTGGTGTCGCCTGAATCCAAGATCTCCCACTTCTGCAGCATCTGGCGCACGATAACCTCGATGTGCTTATCGTTGATCTTCACGCCCTGCAGACGATACACGTCCTGCACCTCGTCGATCATGTAATCCGCCAGCGCTTCGACACCCATGATGGACAGGATGTCATGCGGAGCAGGGTTACCGTCCATCAGGTACTCACCCTTCTGGATGAAGTCCCCTTCGGCGACCGGGATGTGCTTGCCCTTGGGCACCATGTATTCAATGGTCTCCATGGACTCGTCAGCCGGCTCGATGCTGATGCGGCGCTTGTTCTTGTAGTCGCGGCCAAAGCGCACGTAACCATCGGCTTCTGCGATGATCGCGTGATCTTTCGGACGACGGGCTTCGAACAGTTCGGCCACACGCGGCAGACCACCGGTGATGTCCTTGGTCTTGGCGCCTTCACGCGGGATACGCGCGACAACGTCACCAGCTTCGACAGTTTGACCATCTTCGACCGACAGGATCGCATCCACCGACATCGGATAGTGAACCGGGTTGCCCGCATCGTTGCGGACTGGTTCGCCATCTTCACCGACCAGAATGATCTCGGGCTTGAGGTCGCTGCCTTTGGGGGCGGCGCGCCAGTCGATCACGATCTTCTGGGTCATACCGGTTGCATCGTCGGTCTCATCCCGGACAGCGATGCCCGAAACAAGGTCGACATATTTCGCGGTACCGGCTTTCTCGGCGATGATCGGCAGAGTGTAGGGATCCCATTCATACAGCTTGTCGCCGCGAGCAACCTTGGCGCCATCCTTGACGAACAGCTTGGAGCCGTAGCCCAGCTTGAAGCTGGCACGCTCTTCGCCGTGTTCGTCGTTGATCACCAGCTTCATGTTCCGGCCCATGACCAGGCTTTCGCCTGCGGCATTGATCAGAATCTGCGGGTTCTCGAACGCGACAACACCTTCTTGGTTCGCTTCCTGGAACGACTGCTGACCACCTTGCGCAACGCCACCGATGTGGAAGGTCCGCATGGTCAGCTGTGTACCGGGTTCACCGATCGACTGCGCGGCGATGATGCCGACAGCCTCACCCGTGTTCACCATGGTACCGCGTGCAAGGTCACGACCGTAGCAGGTGGCACAGACGCCTTCCTCGGACTCACAGGTCAGAGGTGAGCGGATGCGCATCGAGGCAACGCCAGCTTCATCGATAGTGTCGGCCATGCGTTCGTCGATCAACTGACCAGCTGCAACCAGCACCTCATCCGTACCCGGACGCAGAACGTCGTCAGCAGATACACGGCCCAGCACGCGCTCGGCCAGCGAAGCAACAACCTCACCGTCATTCACGGCGGCTTCGGCAGTGATCGCACGTTCGGTGCCACAGTCGATCTCACGAACGATACAGTCTTGCGCCACATCCACCAGACGACGGGTCAGGTAACCCGAGTTCGCCGTCTTCAGAGCGGTATCCGACAGACCCTTACGGGCACCGTGGGTCGAGTTGAAGTACTCGAGAACGGTCAGACCTTCTTTAAAGTTCGAGATGATCGGCGTCTCGATGATGTCACCGTTCGGCTTAGCCATCAGGCCGCGCATACCGCCCAGCTGTTTCATCTGAGTGACCGAGCCACGCGCGCCCGAGTGGGCCATCATGTAGACCGAGTTCGGCTCCTGCTCAGAGCCGTCCGCTGCCCGATCCGACGACGAAATCGTCGACATCATGGCCTCGGTGACGCGGTCGTTACACTTCGACCAGGCATCGACAACTTTGTTGTACTTTTCGCCCTGAGTGATCAGGCCGTCCATGTACTGCTGTTCAAAGTCCTTCACCTGACCGCGGGTGTCATCAACAATGCCCCACTTGTCGTCCGGAATGACCATGTCGTCCTTACCGAACGAGATGCCCGCCTTGAACGCTTCTTTGAAGCCCACCGACATGATCTGGTCACAGAAGATAACCGACTCTTTCTGACCGCAATAGCGGTAGACGGTGTCGATCACCTGCTGCACTTCTTTCTTCCGCAGCAGACGGTTGACCAGCTCGAACGGTGCTTTGTTGTTCATCGGCAGCAATGCACCCAGGCGCAGACGGCCAGGAGTGGTTTCAAAACGCTTCTGAACCTCGTTGCCTTCGTCGTCGATCTGCGTGATCCGCGCGGTGATTTTCGAGTGCAGGTGCACTTCGCCGGAATCCAGCGCGTGCTGAACTTCGTCGATCGACCCGAACACCTTGCCTTCGCCCGGCATGCCTTCCCGTTCCAGCGTCACATAGTAGAGACCCAGAATCATATCCTGCGACGGAACGATGATCGGCGCGCCGTTTGCAGGCGACAGAACGTTGTTCGTCGACATCATCAGAACACGCGCTTCCAACTGGGCCTCAAGGCTCAGCGGGACGTGAACAGCCATCTGGTCACCGTCGAAGTCGGCGTTAAAGGCCGAACAGACCAGCGGGTGCAGCTGGATGGCTTTACCTTCGATCAGAACGGGCTCGAACGCCTGAATGCCAAGACGGTGCAGCGTCGGTGCACGGTTAAGCATGACAGGGTGTTCGCGGATCACCTCGTCGAGGATATCCCACACTTCGGGACGCTCTTTTTCGACCAGTTTCTTCGCCTGTTTCACGGTCGAAGACAGACCTTTGGCTTCGAGGCGCGAGTAGATGAACGGCTTGAACAGCTCCAGCGCCATCTTCTTGGGCAGACCACACTGGTGCAGCTTGAGTTCCGGACCGGTCACAATGACCGAGCGGCCCGAGAAGTCGACGCGCTTACCCAGAAGGTTCTGACGGAAGCGACCTTGCTTACCTTTCAGCATGTCCGACAGCGATTTCAGCGGACGCTTGTTGGCGCCGGTGATAACGCGGCCGCGACGGCCGTTGTCGAACAGAGCATCCACGGATTCCTGCAGCATCCGCTTTTCGTTGCGGACGATGATGTCAGGCGCGCGCAGTTCGATCAGACGCTTCAGACGGTTGTTCCGGTTGATGACGCGGCGATACAGATCGTTCAGATCCGAGGTCGCGAAACGGCCACCATCCAGCGGAACCAGCGGACGCAGTTCCGGCGGAATGACCGGGATCACGGTCATGACCATCCACTCGGGGCGGTTGCCCGACTCGAGGAAGGATTCAACAACCTTCAGACGCTTAATGATCTTCTTTGGCTTCAGCTCGCCGGTTGCTTCGGCCAGATCAGCGCGCAGCTGCTCGGCTTCGGCTTCCAGGTCGATCTGGGCCAGCATCTCACGGATGGCTTCAGCACCGATATTCGCGGTGAACGCGTCCATGCCATAAGCATCCTGCGCATCCATGTACTCTTCTTCGGTCAGCATCTGGCCGTAGGTCAGGTCGGTCAGACCGGGCTCGATGACGACGTAGTTTTCAAAGTACAGAACGCGTTCCAGATCGCGCAGCGTCATGTCCAGCATCAGACCGATGCGGGACGGCAGCGATTTCAGGAACCAGATGTGCGCAACGGGTGCTGCCAGTTCGATGTGGCCCATACGCTCGCGGCGGACTTTTTGCAGAGTGACTTCAACGCCACACTTCTCGCAGACAACGCCGCGATACTTCATCCGCTTATATTTGCCGCACAGACATTCGTAGTCTTTGATCGGGCCAAAAATACGCGCGCAGAACAGGCCGTCACGTTCAGGCTTGAACGTCCGGTAGTTGATGGTTTCGGGTTTCTTGATCTCGCCATAGGACCAAGACAGGATCCGCTCGGGCGACGCCAACGAGACCTTGATCTCGTCGAAAACCTTCGGGGGCGTCAGCGGGTTGAACGGGTTGTTGGTGATTTCCTGGTTCATTTGTTACCTCAAATCTTGCGGAAGGGGGGACGGGAGAAAGGGCAGCGCCCTTACTCCTCAACCTCCGCATCCAGGAGTTCCATATTCAGGCCAAGGCCACGGACTTCTTTAACCAGAACGTTGAACGATTCCGGTACGCCCGCTTCAAAGTTATCCTCGCCCTTGACGATCGACTCATAGACCTTGGTCCGGCCGGCGACGTCATCCGATTTCACGGTGAGCATCTCCTGCAGGGTGTAGGCGGCACCGTAAGCTTCCAGAGCCCAGACCTCCATTTCACCAAAGCGCTGACCACCGAACTGCGCCTTACCACCCAGCGGCTGCTGGGTAACCAGGCTGTACGGCCCGGTCGAACGCGCGTGGATTTTGTCGTCCACAAGGTGGTGCAGTTTCAGCAAGTACTTGATGCCCACGGTGACCGGACGTGCAAATTGCTCACCGGTGCGACCGTCGAACAGAACCGACTGACCGCTTTCCGAGAAGCCCGCACGCACCAGCGCGTCGTTGACGTCAGCCTCTTTGGCGCCGTCGAAGACCGGGGTTGCGATCGGAACACCACGGGTCACGTTGCCCGCAGCCTCGATCAGGCCATCCTCGTCCAGACCGGTGATGCCTTCTTCGTAGACATTCTCGCCATAGGCCAGCTTCATCGCTTCGCGCACCGGGGTCAGATCGCCGGACCGGCGGTATTCACCCAGAGCTTCGTCGATGTTCAGACCCAGACCGCGCGCGGCCCAACCCATATGGGTTTCAAGGATCTGACCAACGTTCATACGCGAAGGCACACCCAGCGGGTTCAGACAGAAGTCAACCGGCGTACCATCGGCCAAGAACGGCATGTCTTCCATCGGAACAACCTTGGAGATCACACCTTTGTTCCCGTGACGACCGGCCATTTTGTCGCCCGGCTGCAGCTTACGCTTCACGGCGATGAAGACTTTGACCATCTTCATCACGCCCGGCGGCAGGTCGTCGCCACGGCGGACTTTCTCGACCTTGTCCTCGAAACGGGCGTCCAGAGCGCGTTTCTGCACTTCGTACTGCTCGTTCAGAGCCTCAACGATCTGTGCGTCTTGCTCACCTTCCAGCGCCAGCTGCCACCACTGACCACGGGTCAGGGTTTCCAGCAGCTCTTCGGTGATCACCGAGCCCGGCTTGACGCCTTTCGGGCCTTTCACAGCGGTTTTGCCCAGGATCAGACCTTGCAGACGCGCATAGATGTTGCGGTCCAGGATCGCCAGCTCGTCGTCCCGGTCACGGGCCAGACGTTCGACTTCCTCACGCTCGATCTGCAGCGCACGCTCGTCTTTTTCGACGCCGTGACGGTTGAAAACGCGAACCTCAACGACCGTACCGTAATCGCCCGGCTTTACACGCAACGAGGTGTCGCGCACGTCAGATGCTTTTTCACCAAAGATGGCGCGCAGCAGCTTTTCTTCCGGGGTCATCGGGCTTTCGCCCTTCGGAGTGATCTTGCCGACCAGAATATCGCCCGGCTCAACATCCGCACCGATGTAAACGATGCCCGCCTCGTCGAGGTTGCGCAGCGCTTCTTCACCGACGTTCGGGATGTCGCGGGTGATCTCTTCCGGACCCAGCTTGGTGTCACGAGCGGCGACTTCGAATTCCTCGATATGGACCGAGGTAAAGACGTCGTCACGCGCGATACGTTCCGAGATCAGGATCGAGTCTTCGTAGTTGTAACCGTTCCACGGCATGAACGCGACGACCACGTTCTTACCAAGGGCCAGTTCGCCCATGTCGGTCGACGGACCGTCGGCAATGACTTCGCCCTTCTGGACGGTGTCACCCACCTTGATCAGCGGACGCTGGTTGATGCAGGTGTTCTGGTTCGAACGCTGGAATTTACGCAGACGATAGATGTCAACGCCAGCGTCGCCCAGTTCCAGATCTTCGGTGGCGCGGATAACGATACGCTGGGCATCGACCTGGTCGATGATACCGGCGCGTTTCGCCTGAATCGCAGCGCCTGAGTCGATCGCAACCTTTTCCTCGATCCCGGTACCGACCAGCGGTGCCTCGGCGCGCAGCAGCGGAACCGCCTGACGTTGCATGTTCGAGCCCATCAGAGCGCGGTTGGCGTCGTCATTTTCAAGGAACGGGATCAGCGATGCAGCGACCGAAACCAGCTGTTTTGGGCTTACGTCGATCAGGTCAACATTCTCGCGCGGGGCAAGAGTGTAGTCACCGGCCTGACGGGTCGACACCAGATCGTTGATGAACTTACCATCAGCGTCCAGCGTCGCGTTCGCCTGCGCCACGGTGTGACGCATTTCTTCGGTCGCGGACATGTAGTGAACCTCATCGGTCACCTCGGCGTCTTTGACAACGCGATAGGGTGTTTCGATGAAGCCGTACTTGTTCACGCGGGCAAAGGTGGCCAGCGAGTTGATCAGACCGATGTTCGGACCTTCGGGCGTTTCAATCGGGCACATCCGGCCATAGTGGGTCGGGTGTACGTCGCGCACCTCAAAGCCCGCACGCTCGCGCGTCAAACCACCGGGGCCAAGCGCCGAGAGACGGCGTTTGTGGGTGACTTCCGACAGCGGGTTGGTCTGGTCCATGAACTGCGACAGCTGCGACGAGCCGAAGAATTCACGAACAGCAGCCGCAGCCGGTTTCGCGTTGATCAGGTCCTGCGGCATGACGGTGTCGATCTCAACCGACGACATACGCTCTTTGATCGCGCGCTCCATGCGCAGCAGGCCAACGCGGTACTGGTTTTCCATCAGTTCGCCGACCGAGCGCACACGACGGTTGCCCAAGTGGTCGATATCGTCGATGTCGCCCTTGCCGTCACGCAGTTCCACCAGCGCTTTGATGCAGGCCACGATGTCTTCGCGACGCAGGGTACGCAGGGTGTCCGGCGCGTCCAGAGCCAGACGCATGTTCATCTTCACGCGGCCAACAGCGGACAGGTCATAGCGCTCGCTGTCGAAAAACAGCGTGTCGAACAGGGCCGACGCAGCCTCAACGGTGGGCGGCTCACCCGGACGCATGACGCGGTAGATGTCCATCAGCGCGGTGTCGCGGCTCATGTTCTTGTCCTGAGCCATGGTGTTGCGCATGTAGGGGCCGACATTGACGTTGTCGATGTCCAGAACCGGGATGTCGGTGATGCCCGCATCCATCAGATCCTTGACAGTGCCACCAATTAGGTCGCCGTCCTTGTCGTATTCCAGGGTCAGTTCATCACCGGCTTCGACGTAGATCGCGCCGTTTTCTTCGTTGATGATGTCCTTGGCGACGTACTTCCCAACGATGTTGTCGAAGGGAACCAGCAATTCGGTAACGCTGCCTTCGTCTATCAGCTTTTTGACCGCGCGCGGAGTGACTTTCTTGCCCGCTTCGGCAATCACTTCACCCGATTTCGCGTCGATCAGGTCGTATGTCGGACGAGTGCCGCGGACACGCTCGGGAAAGAACGGCGTGACCCAGCCTTTCTTTCCATCCAGCTTGTAGGAGACGGTGTTGTAATACGCGTCCATGATCGCTTCCTGATCCAGACCCAGCGCATAAAGCAGGGTCGTCACAGGCAGTTTGCGGCGACGGTCGATACGGGCAAAAACGATGTCTTTGGCGTCGAACTCAAAGTCCAGCCAGCTGCCGCGATACGGGATGATGCGGCAGGCGAACAGCAGTTTACCGGACGAGTGGGTCTTGCCCTTGTCGTGGTCAAAGAACACACCGGGCGAGCGGTGCATCTGGCTGACGATCACACGCTCGGTGCCGTTCACGATGAACGTACCGTTCGGCGTCATCAGGGGCATGTCGCCCATGAACACGTCCTGTTCTTTGATGTCTTTGACCGACTTCGCGCCGGTATCTTCATCGACATCAAACACGATCAGACGCAGAGTGACCTTCAGCGGCGCGCTGTAGGTCATGTCACGCTGCATGCACTCTTCGACGTCGTATTTGGGTTTTTCCAAATCGTATTTCACGAACTCCAGAACGGAGGTCTCGTTGAAATCCTTGATCGGGAAAACCGACTGGAACACGCCTTTGATGCCTTCGCCGTCAGTGGGCTGTTCTGCATCGCCGGAGCGCAGGAAAAGATCATAAGAAGATTTCTGTACCTCAATGAGGTTCGGCATTTCCAACACTTCGCGGATTTTGCCGTAGTATTTACGAAGACGTTTCTGGCCAAGGAACGTTTGAGCCATGTCAGATGTCACCTTTCAAGTTCTCAGCGGGCAAAGACACCGTCGGGCCCCGGCATCCTGCACATTCGAGACGACACGTCCGGATCAATTCGTGGCCACCGTCCCGAAGGCAGCCTCCCGATCCAAGAACCGCGTCTTAGAAAACGCCCCAACATATGAGGCCCTTGCTAAGACAGGTTCGGCTGGACCCGGATTTCTCCGGGCCCAGCCTGAATTTTCGGCACATCAGCGATGCACCTGTCAGTTGGCTTAGGCCAGCTCGACTTCGGCGCCAGCTGCTTCCAGCTTGGCTTTGACTTCTTCGGCTTCTGCCTTGTCAACGCCTTCTTTGATCTTGCCGCCAGCTTCAACCAGCTCTTTGGCTTCTTTCAGGCCCAGACCGGTGATGCCGCGAACTTCTTTGATCACGTTGATTTTCGAAGCGCCGGCGTTCTTCAGAACGACGTCGAATTCGGTTTTTTCTTCCTCAGCTGCGCCGCCGGCGTCGCCACCAGCTGCCATGACAACTGCGCCGCCTGCTGCGGGCTCGATGCCGTATTCGTCTTTGAGGATGGTTTTCAGTTCTTGTGCTTCCAGCAGGGTCAGACCCACGATGCTTTCTGCGAGTGCTTTCAGATCAGCCATTTTATCAGCTCTTTCCGTTTACAGTGTGTGTTCCAACGTCAGGGTGTTCACCCTACGCAGATCATTCAGTGCCAACCGCTTACGCAGCTTCCGCCTTCTCTTCGATGGTGGAAAGGATGCTTGCGATGTTGCTTGCAGGTGCGCCAATTGCACCGGCGATGTTCGAAGCAGGCGCGCCAAGCATACCCGCGATAGTAGCAATAAGCTCTTCACGCGACGGCATTTTCGACACGGCTGTAACACCAGCCCGGTCCAGAGCGTTCTCGCCCATTGCACCGCCAAGGATTTCGAACTTTTGGTTCTCTTTGGCGAAGTCCTCGGCCACCTTGGCTGCTGCCACGGGATCCTCGGAATAGGTCAGAACGGTCATACCCGTCAGCAGGTCACCAATGCTTTCACATGGCTTTCCGTCGAGGGCGATTTTGGCGAGCCTGTTCTTGGCAACACGCACGGCGCCACCCGCGTCACGAGCACGTGCGCGAAGGTCCTGCATCTCGGCAACTGTCAGACCGGCGTAATGGGCAACCACTACGACGCCAGAGCTTTCGAAGATTTGGCCGAGTTCCTCGACCACTTTCTCTTTCTGGGCTCTATCCACAGTTCTCTCCAAGTTTGGGATGTTGGACATCCCGGCTCATATTTGCCGAGGCCGAAACCCCAGCGTTCAGGTCCGTTGTTACGGGATTGGCCAAAATGCGCCCGAGGAATGCGACCCTCAGAATTCTTTGGTCTTACCCGTCTCAGGCAGGGAATTAAGACCTTTCGCAAGGCCACCCACCGTCTTGGACGAAACGAAATAAAGCGCACGACGAATCGCACGCTTTACTCCGCAAGTCTCTTTAGGGCAGATAGGCGGGGTTTCCAAGAGGTAAATCACATCAAATCGCTGCAATCCCTGCCCAGCGAGGCACCCTGTCCAAACTGTATTGTGCGGCATTGACATGTCATGCACGCTAAGGTCCTGTCTCGCGCACCCAAACCCCGGATAACACGCTGCAAATGCCGAAACTCTCCCCGCAAGAACACCAATTTGCGACAGGTTGCGTCAAAGAATTCTCTGCACATGGCAGGAACCTAAGCTTATCCGGGTTTGAATGCGTCTACCGATCGCATGATTTTGCTGACACCCGGTACCTATTGCGCCTGAGAACCGGTTCAGGGGAGTACGCCCTAAAGATTGATACAACCTCTCCGGAAACGGGTCGGTTGCAGAAGGAATATGACCTTCTGACGACCCTGTCGGCTTATTTCGAAGACACGCAGACTGTGCGAGTTGTTCGCCCTGTCTACATCTCACCCTCGCAGACGTTCTTCGTGACAGAGTATATCGACCGTCCAACCGCAGCGGATATTATTCACAGAAGCCCTGATGCGGATCAGGTCGCCCAGATTTATCGACGCGCCGGAGAATGGCTGCACCATTTGCACGCGTATCGCCCGCTACAGAAATACGGATTTCGACCGAAATGGATGCTCGACAACATTCAGGCCGCAGCGGCGCATGTCCCACAAGAGATTCAACGCGAAAGCGCGGCAATGCTGGATCTGCTGACAAACGAAGCATGGAGCCTCAGGGGCACTTTGGAAACGCAGGTGTTTTCACACGGTGATTTCCATGCACAGAACCTGATCGTCGGCCGAGGGCATATGATCGGCTTGGATTTCACCGAGGTCAGGGTGAAACTGGCCCCCTATGACATCGTGGACTTCCTGAAGTCCGATGTGTTTCGCGACGCTCCCCCTCAGGAAGTGGATCGCAGTGGCATTTTGAAAACAAACAAAGAGATGTTTTTCCGGCGTTACGAACACCCCATCCATGTGGACATTCTGGACACCTGCATCCGAGGACGGTTGATTTTGGACTGGTTGGCACTGTGGCACTTAAACCATCGCTGCAGCCCGTACGAGGAAGACAAACGGCACAGGCTGGGCAACCGACTGCGCATCGCATTTCAGGACCGTTTTGATTAACGCAACTTTCGCGCTGCTAACAAAATTGTGTGATCGGAGCTGAAGAAATGGCTGGCAAAATCAGACCCAAGCAAATTAAATTGCGTACTGGATATAGGTTTTGCCGGTTTCCAACCTAAAGCCTCCGCCTGGTTAACAAGTTTCTGTAAGGTTTAGTCGAGCACATGGTACTTCGCAGTTTTTTCGCTCAGGACAGCTCCAGCCTGATTGTGACCTCCAGTTCTTCTGGCGGTATCGTAGGCAACTCGATTATCAACAACTCGGATACTCCGGACGGGACCATCTTTTCCTTTTCTGGCGGCGGCGGGACGACCGTCACGCTGGACGACACCAGCGGCAGCCCGGATATTTTCAACGACGACCAGGCGGGCGGACATATCATCACGGATGGCGGCGGGATTGTCGCCGACGGTACGCCGGTCGAGTCAGAATCCATTATCGTCCTGCGCGCCCTGGACGGTGATGGCAACCCGGTCGGACCCGAAATCGAGGTCTACGTTTTTTCGCAAAACGGCGTCACCTCGGACGTTTGGGGATTTGCAACGTCTGCACCACTGGACCCCGGAACATCCTATATCAAGGTTTCAGGATCCAACGCAGGCAGTTCGGCTTATGACGACTATATCCCCTGTTTTGGCCCAGGCACTCTGATCGCAACATCTGAAGGGGATGTCGATATCGCGCAACTCAGCCGTGGTCAGAACATCTGGACCCGCGATGCCGGTTTTCAGCCATTCATGTGGATCGACACGACCACAGTCCCCGGGCGCGGCGCCTTTGCACCTGTTGTGATTGAACAGGGGGCCATCGGAAACACCAAAAAACTTATTCTGTCACAGCAACATCGGGTTCTCGTCGCTTCGCCCGCGATAAGCATGCTGTTCGGGTCTTCTGAGGTTTTCGTTGCGGCCAAGCATCTTTGCAGCCTGCCGGGTGTTGAAATCTGCGAGATGGACAGGATCACCTACACGCATTTCATGTTCGACCAGCATCACATCGTTCGGTCGAACGGAGCGTTGACAGAAAGCTATTTCTTTGGCGAAAGCGCGAAACATGCCTTGTCCTCGGCGCAGCGAGCCGAGATTTTGGCCCTGTTCCCCTCGCTTGACCACGCAAGGGACGCCTTCCGTCACACTGCAGCCGCGACGATCAACGCCCGTGAAGCAGCAGTTCTAAGCGCGTATATGTGACCTGACAGGATGCGGGATGCCGCCAATCCCGGCATTTGCGCAACGCACCCGAACGCTGCATTGTCTGCAGATACGAATGCGGACGATTAATGCGAAGAGAAAAACCTTGGCATGTGGTGGAACTTTCAGGACACGACCCTCGACAAAACAGCCTTGAAACTTTGGCCAGGTTTCGCCGCCCAGGCGGGGTTGTCGCGCCATGGCTGGACGCTGACCAAACTGTCCCGCCGAGACGATCCGGAAAACTCTCGGATTGTTCTTCGCGCAAAACACAGGTCGGGTTTGTCTTACGCCTACAAGTTCCAGCTTAAACCCGAGTCGCAACAGGGGTTTGTCGCCCACCACATGCTCCAGGAACGAGCGTTTCATGCTCTGGGGGAAGACGCCACCCTGACCGCGCCCAAACCTATCCAGGTGTCACAGGACGCTCAAACAAGCCTCTTTGAATACATAAGGGGTCACACCTTCGCTGAACTCGTCCGCAAGGCTGAGGGTCGGCCTGTCCAACAATTGGACCTTTTAAAACAAGCCGGGGTCTGGCTGGATACCTATCACCGCACACAGATCGAAGAGCGGCGCATCTTTCAGCCCAAATACACGGTCTGCTACTATCAGGAGCTGGAAAAACAGATCACCGCAGGCACTGCAACCGTACCCGCACGGCAACTGTTTCTCGCCGGTATCCGACGGATCATCGAGCTGGCGCCACGGTTCGAAGGCCAGCAAACGATTTCGGCAATTCAGCACGGCGACTTTCACTTATCCAATCTTATACGAGACGACCAGCGGACACTCGGGCTTGACTTTTCCAGCGATCAAATGGCGCCGGTCGGACATGACATTTCCAAGATCTTGCTGGATTTCACCACCCTGACCCGTTCTGCAAACGAGGTAGCGCCCGGCCGAGTCGTCCCCGACGATGTCACCTCAGCTTTTTTCGAAGGGTATAAACTGGTCGGCCCAAATGATCCCAGCCTGGCTTTTCTTCTTTATCCACGCGTCTTGTCGACTTTGGCCCGCGTGCCACAGAAAAAGGCGCTGCGCACTGCGGCTAAACAAAGAACTCTGCGGCGGCTACGACCCTTTGCGAAAAGGGCTTTTCAGCCGGATCACTTTACCAATTGACACAAAAAATCCCGGGCAGTTCTCACCACCCGGGACCAATTCTTTGTAGTCGTGCGTCAGGGCTTATTCGCCCGCCGCAGCCGCCACATCCAGAGTCACGCCTGGGCCCATAGTCGAGCTCAGCGCGATTTTCTTCATGTAGGTGCCTTTTGCGCCCGACGGCTTGGCCTTGGCCACAGCCGAAACGAATGCGCGCACGTTTTCGGCCAGCTTGGCTTCGTCGAACGACGCTTTGCCAACGCCAGCGTGCACAACGCCGCCTTTTTCCGCCTTGAACTGAACTTCACCGCCCTTGGCTGCTTCCACGGCTGCTTTGACGTCCATGGTCACAGTGCCAACCTTGGGGTTCGGCATCAGGTTGCGGGGGCCCAGAACCTTACCCAGACGGCCAACGATGGGCATCATGTCCGGGGTGGCAATGCAGCGATCGAATTCGATGGTGCCGCCCTGAATGGTTTCCATCAGGTCCTCTGCGCCAACGATATCCGCGCCTGCTTCTTTCGCTTCGTCAGCCTTGGGGCCACGAGCGAAAACAGCAACGCGCATCGCTTTACCGGTGCCGTTGGGCAGGCCAACAACGCCGCGAACCATCTGGTCAGCGTGACGGGTGTCAACGCCCAGGTTCATCGCGATTTCGATGGTCTCGTCGAATTTCGAGGTTGCGTTGGCTTTGACCAGGGCAACTGCGTCTTCGATCGACAGATTTTCCTTGCCGGCGACAGCTTCGCGCGCAGCGCGGGTGCGTTTACCAAGTTTTGCCATCTTACTTCACCTCGATGCCCATAGAGCGGGCCGAGCCCAGGATGATCTGCATTGCGCCTTCGACGTCGTTGGCGTTCAGATCTTTCATTTTGGCTTCGGCGATTTCACGAACCTGCTTCGAGGTCACGGTTGCCACGGTCTCACGACCTGGGTTTTCCGCGCCACGGGGGCGGTTACGCTTACCAACCGGCTTCAGACCAGCTGCTTTTTTCAGGTAATAAGACGCGGGCGGCGTCTTGATGTCCATGGTGAAGGACTTGTCCTGATAGTAGGTGATCACGGTGGGGCATGGGGCGCCGGGCTCCATGTCTGCAGTCTTGGCATTGAACGCCTTGCAGAATTCCATGATGTTGATGCCGCGCTGACCCAGCGCCGGACCAACTGGCGGCGACGGGTTCGCCTGACCTGCAGGAACCTGCAGTTTCATTGTACCAGCAAGCTTCTTGGCCATTTGGTTTTCCTTTCAACGTAGGTGAAACGCGTTCCACCCGGTTTATGTTGCGTGGTCCGATCCGGGATCGCGATCCCAGCAACCTCCCACGAGAGAATCTCGCCCGAAGACGATAGAGGCGGCATTTACAGGGGAACGATGGGGTTGGCAAGTAGATGTCACCTTATTCCCAAGTGACCCTTTTTGTCTTGGTCCGACCTCAGTGTCAGTTAGAAAAACCAAACAGAATAATTTACTTGAATACATAAGTTGCGCCAGAGAACAAGACGGGTATCTTGGAACTGCTTGATTGCAAAAGAGGTGATCGGGGATGGCATCATCTCGGCTGAACAAGGGGCTACTGATCTGCGTTTTCCTAGCGATGCTGCCGGGATGTGGCAGCAAGGCTCAGGATCAGGACGCCGCGTCCGAGACAACCGGCCAATCCAACGGGTCCAACAGTCCCGTATCAACCGCCACGACGGGGATTGATCCTGCCAACTATGCCGGTCGGTTTCAGATAAAACTGACCAAGGAAGTTCCCCTACGCGACATTCCCGTTCCCTTCACGGTTTACAGCGGCCTTGAAGAAGCCAGCCCCACACGGTTGCAAATAAGGGCGTTCATGGACCTGCGCGGACTGCAGGAAAAGGCGCCGCAGATTCTGACTGGCCCTCTGGAAGAAAGCTGCAAACGTCAGATCTATCTTGAGGTCCGCGATGTCACTGCCATAGGGGATACTGTAAAGGTCGAGGGTTCGGCCCGCGCTCAATTTACCAGGTGCAACCGGCGTGAAGAAGCTGGCATTCGTTATTTTGGGGCTACAGTCGATGCCGTTGCTGTCGCCAAGGCGGAAGTTAAAGGCCAGTGCCTGACATTCAGTATCGAAAATGTTGACCTCAACCCGCGTGGCTTTATCGGCGCCGTCAGCAATCTTTTTGGTTTGACCAACCGCATCAACGAAGCCGTGCTAGAAAAGGGTGGAGAGTTTTTGGCCGCCAACCCGGTCTGCCCGCCACTGCCCGAAGAATTCGCAGTTCTCGACCCGATCTACGAATCCGGCGGCACACGCGAAATTGCTCCGGGCGGGATGGGAGCCGCAGTTGTCGGATCGGCTGATGTAAGCGCCGAGACAATCATCAAAGTCCTTGCGGGCCTAAAGGCGCTTGGTGTTTTGGAGTTTGCTGAATGAGACATTGGTTCATGATCTTGGTCTTGGCGGCAGCAGTTCCCGGCGTTCGCGCTCCTAGCGCTCAGCAGGTGAACTTTCTGATCGACGCTACCTTGCCGGTGCGCGAAACAAAGCTCCCCTACACGCTGGACCTGAACATCACTGCCGCTGCCCCTACACGGATCGGGGTAAACGCCCTTCTCGATCTCCGAGAGATACAAAAAACAGTGCCAGAGCAGTTGGCTGACAACGCGATCATCGACAATTGCGGCCTGCAGGCCCGGCTGGATGACTTAAGCCTCAAAGCCCAAGACGACGCGATTGACTTGAATGGAAATGTAACCATCACAATCTTCGAATGCAGTCGAACCAGCGAGCGCGACTTTCAGCGGGGCGAACAAAAAAGAGCCATCCTGGCGAATATGTCCACCGCGGCGACCGTCGAGCTGCGCGACAATTGTGCTTATTTCAAACTCATTGATTTTACACTTACGGCCCCTGAAGAACAGCGCGAGCAACTTCTGAAGGACGACACTCTGGACTCTGTTAAGGAATTGATGCTGGCCGCTGTGGACCTTGTTTTGAACGAAACCCCATTGTGTCCGGAATTGCCAGCAGAACTCGCTTCACTCGATCCGGTTTACGACAATGGCGGCCCGAAAGAAATCGGAGAAGGCGGGCTGGGTGTCTTTCTTGACGGATCGGTGGATTTCAGCCCGTCGACAATCCTCGACATTCTGACAGCCCTTCAACAAAATGAACTGATCCCAGGACCGCCATAGCTACACAGTTCTTTCCCTGCCACCGAAGTAGCCTGCCCCTTGCCTCCGGCCGCTAGAACTGGTTTGAAACAAAAAAACGCCGCGTTGCTCAAGGCATCGCGGCGCTTCGAATCTCGCAGCAGGTTAACTCAGGTCTGCTTGGTCACCTGCGTAAAGTCCAGCTCGACTGGCGTTTCGCGACCGAAGATCGAAACCGAAACCTTCAGCTTCTGGTTCTCGTCGTCCACGCCTTCGACCATGCCGTCGAAATCCTCGAACGGGCCATCGTTGACCTTGACCTTCTCACCGACCTCGAAGGAGATCATCAGCTTGGGCGCTTCTTCGCCTTCCTGAACGCGGTTGAGGATCTGGTTCACCTCGGCATCGCGCATAGGCATCGGACGGCCTTGCGGGCCCAGGAAGCCGGTGACGCGGTTGATCGAGTTCACAAGGTGGTAGCCCTGATCCGACATCTCCATATGCACCAGCACATAGCCGGGCATGAAACGGCGTTCGGTGGTGACCTTTTTGCCCCGGCGCACTTCGATCACCTCTTCGGTGGGCACCAGCACTTCGTCGATATCGTCCTCAAGGCCGTGCTCTGCTACCGACGTGCGGATCTGTTCTGCGATCTTCTTTTCGAAATTCGAAAGAACGCTGACCGAGTACCACCGTTTCGCCATGAACCTGTCGTCCTTGTTTTTCTCAGGCAGCGGCAACGCGTGCCCGTGATTGAAATTCCATTACGTTACCCGGAATAAAAAGCGGCGCGCGGTCCGAATCGCCGCACGCCCATTCCGAATAGTTCCGCGTGACCTACAAGGACATCGCGTGCTGTGCAAGGGGGAAGCGGTGTTTCCACCCTGCCCGCGCGGGTTTAGCCGAACATGCCCAGGATCAGTTGCAGACCACCGCGAATGCCCAGATCGACCAGTGCAAAGAACACAGCAGTCAGGGCCGCCATGATGAACACCATGACCGTGGTCAGCAGAACCTCGCGGCGCGTCGGCCAGACGACCTTTGCAACTTCGGCGCGGACTTGCTGAATGAACTGGATCGGATTCATGGTAGCCATTTGGCGGTGTTCTCTCTGCTAGCGGATGGGCCGGACATAACCGGGCATTGCGGCAATTTCAAGGGCTGTCAGGGCTTGGGTTTGTCGTCCCATTCATCGCTGAGGATGCGCCGCGCGTCCCCTTCAGGGTCGTCATATTGGTTTGAGCGGACGGTATAGACAAAGGCCACCAGCCCAACCCCGCCCAGAAACAGGGAAATCGGTATCAGATAGGCCAGAACTTCCATCGCTTTACCTTACCCGCAATGCGTTCAAAGACACGGTGATAGACGATGTCGACATCGCCAGTGCCGCAATCAGCGGCGTAGCCAGACCAACCACCGCCAGCGGCACCGCAATGATATTATAGACGGTGGCGATGCGAAAGTTTTCGCGAATCCGTTTGGTTGCTTTGACTGCGGTGTCGCAGGCATCGGCGATAGGTGACAGGTCATTGCCCAGCAGCACGATATCTGACGCCACCCGCGCCGCATCCAGTGCCGAGGCCGGTGAGATCGACACATGCGCCGCCGCCAGCGCCGCCGTGTCGTTCAGCCCGTCACCGACCATAAGCACGTGATGGCCCTTATCGCGCAGAACCTCAACATGCTTGGCCTTGTCCTGCGGCAGGGCCTGCGCAATCCAGTTTTCAATCCCCAGCTTGGCCGCCAGTGCCTGAACCGCGCCCTGCGTATCGCCTGAGATCAGGATGACCTCTTTTCCCGCCTCGCGCAGCGCCTGCACCGCCTCCGCCGCGCCGGGGCGCAAAGCGTCCGAGAACAGGAATGCCGACGGCGCTTGCCCGGCGATGGCCAGCCATGCGGCGGTCTGATCGCCTTCGTCTGCACCGGTCCATGCCGCCCGGCCCAAACGCACGCGTTGGCCACGATAGGTACCCTCGGTACCGTAGCCCGGAACCTCCGTGACCTCTTTCAGCGTGGCGGGCTTGATCCCTGCCTCGCGAGCGGCCTTGGTCAAAGCAACCGACAACGGGTGCGAGGACGCTTCGGCCAGTGCCAGCGCGACCTCAAGGTCAGATCTCGAATGATCGCCCAGATTGGTCAGTTCCGGAGTGCCAGAGGTCAGCGTGCCGGTCTTGTCGAAAACAACCGTATCAACCTCGGCCAGACGTTCCAGCGCGGTGGAGTGTTTGATCAGCATCCCTTTGCGAAACAACCGCCCCGAGGCCGCCGTGGTCACCGCAGGAACCGCCAGCCCCAGCGCACATGGGCAGGTGATGATCAGCACGGCGGCCGCGATGTTCAGCGCCGTGCGGATATCGCCGGAATAGATATACCACCCTACAAAGCTGAGCGCCGACAGGATATGAACCCCCGGCGCATAAAGCTTGGCGGCCTTGTCGGCCAGCGAAGTATAGCGCGAGCGCCCCGATTCAGCGATGGCCACCAGATCGGCCATACGGTGCAGAGAAGTGTCCTCACCCACCGCCGTCGCGCGGATGGTCAGAGGGCCGGTCAGGTTGACCTCGCCGGCGCTGACAGTCGTACCTGCTTCGGCAAAGACCGGCAGGGTTTCTCCGGTCAGCAGCGACCGGTCGAGCTCCGATTGACCCGAGACAATCTCGCCATCCACGGGCATCCGCCCGCCGGGGCGGATCAAGATCAGGTCGCCCACACTCAGCGTGGCAACGGCGACCTCTTCCTCGATGCCATCCACGACCCGAATGGCGCGGGGGACTTCCAGCGCGGTCAGCTCCTCGGCCGCAGATCGGGCAGCAGCGCGAGTACGGTAATCCAGATAGCGTCCAGCCAGCAGGAAGAAGGTCAGCGTCAGGGCGGCGTCGAAATAGGCATGTTCACCGCTCAGCGCAGTTTCCCACAGCGATGTGACCAGCGCCAACAGGATCGCCAGTACGATTGGCACGTCCATATTCAGACGACGCACGCGCAAGGCCGACCACGCATTCGCAAAGAAGGGCTGCGCAGAGAAAGCAATCGCAGGCAGCGCAATCGCCGCCGAAATCCAGTGGAACATGTCCCGCGTTGCATCCGCTGCCCCGGACCAGACCGAGACCGACAGCAGCATCACGTTCATCGAGGCAAACCCGGCCACCGCCAGCCGCATAAGCAGATCACGCCCCGCCTTGTCAGCCTGCGTGGCGGACAGGGCGCCGGGGTCCAACTCATGCGCCTCAAAACCCGCGTTTTCCAGCACCGGGATCAGATCGGCAGCACGCAGATCGGGCGCGGCTTTGATCATGGCGCGTTTCAGGGTCAGGTTGACGCGCGCATCCTCGACGCCGGGCGTGGCGTTCAGCGCGCGCTCGACCGTCGCGATACAGGCCGAGCAATGGATACCTGGCAACGACAGCGCAATCTGTACGTCCTGAGGGATCGGCCGTGCCGGTTCTGCCGGGGCTGCGATACAACCCGGACAAGCCGCCGTACCGGAACTCATCTGCGCCACAGTCCCCTACCCCTTCACATAGAGCGGTACGCGCTGCGCGAATTCCGCTCCGCTATGGTCTTTGGCAACCAGACGGATGTTCCAGTTGCCCTTGCCCAGCGACGCGGGCGTTGCATAGGCGATGCCGTCAAAGGTGAAATCGGGAGCGAAATCCTCTTTGACATGCGTGGCCCGACCCACGACGGCCTGCAGCTCGGCCACCTGAACCGGCGCACCGGTCTTGTCGATGATATGCAGGATCAGCAATCCGCCGGAAACCTCGGCCCGGATCTCCCAACCCAGAGCCTGCTGTTCCTGCAGGCGTTCGTTGAACTCCTGACTGGCCACGTAGGAGTTTTTAACCTCAAGCCCCGGAAAGGTCTTCACAGCACTGTAGGCCAGCACCAGATTGACGGCGATGATCACGCTGAAGGCCCCAACAAACACGGCCAGCGCGTGTTTTCCGGTGAATTGACGTTCTGCCATCTTACTGCCCTCGTCCGTTGAAGGTCGTGTCTTTATAAGCGCGCTCGCCGCTTTGCAGGTCTTCGACCCATATGCGCACAGGCGTCACATCCTCTGCCGCTGGACCAGTCTCTTTACGCGCAACGATATAGACGCGCTCAAGCTGGGCAGTATCGGCTGTGACGTTCACTGTATCAAGATTCGTACCCTCAATCACGATCCGCATGGCCGGATCGCCGGTCAGCGACAATTTGAACAAGCGATCCTCGCCATGCTTATTGCGCAGCCGCACGTCGTAGGTGTTGCGGATCGTCCCGTCAGACAGGGTCACAAAGGTCGGGTTCCGCACAGGCGCGACGGTCAGGTCGATTTCCGAGCGGATGAACAACGCGAACAGCAGCGCAAAGCCCACCGCCGACCACATGGCCGTATACATGATGGTTCGCGGGCGCAGAATGTGCTTCCAGATGTTCTTGGGCGGCTGACCAGCGCGTTCGCGGGTCTCGTCGCTCAGCGCCATATAATCGATCAGACCGCGCGGTTTGCCGATCTTGGCCATCATGTCGTCACAGGCGTCAATGCAAAGCGCGCAGGTGATGCATTCCAACTGCTGGCCATCACGGATGTCGATCCCCACCGGGCAGACATTGACGCAGGCCATACAGTCGATGCAATCGCCAAGCTCGGAATCCGCCGTGCGCTTGCCTTTGCCGCGCGGCTCGCCCCGCCATTCGCGGTAGCCCACGACCAGAGTATCCTCGTCCATCATTGCGGCCTGAATGCGCGGCCACGGGCAGGCATAGATACAAATCTGTTCGCGCGCGAAGCCGCCAAACAAAAAGGTGGTGCCGGTCAGAATCAACACGGTCGTATAGGCCACGGGATGCGCATTCCCAGTCACCAGATCGCGCAGCAATGTGGGCGCATCGGCAAAGTAAAACACCCATGCCCCGCCGGTCGCGAGACCAATCAGGAGCCAAACCGCCCACTTCGTGACTCGCAGACGCGCCTTGCGCAAATCCATCTTTTCCTGCCGGTGCAGACGCAGACGCGCGTTGCGGTCGCCTTCGATCCAGCGTTCGACCAGAATGTAGAGGTCGGTCCACACCGTCTGTGGACAGGCATAACCGCACCACACGCGCCCTAAAGCCGAGGTGAAAAGGAAAAGGCCCAAACCGGCCATGATCAACAGACCGGCCACGAAATAGAACTCGTGCGGCCAGATCTCAATCCAGAAGAAATAGAACCGGCGGTTTGCCAGATCCAGCAGCACCGCCTGATCCGGCAGGCTGGGGCCACGGTCCCATCTGATCCACGGAGTGACGTAGTAGATCCCCAGAGTAACCGCGAGGATGATCCATTTCAGATTTCTGAACGGGCCGGATACACGACGGGGGAAAATAGGCTCCCTTGCAGCATATAGGCTGGGGGCGGGGTCGGAATCGCTCACGAGCTGGCTCCAGATTTGGCTTTATTTTTTGTGTCTTGTCCCAGATCACACAGATAAGCTCTTTGACATGGGTCAAAAGCGCATCGTGCAGACACCTTTTGTCACATGCGACCGGATTGCCGCCGCAGCCAGGACACGAAGGTTCTGACGGCCGGACGCATAGAGTTTTCAGTGGTTACAATATGATATCCGCTGTTGCCCGGCTGGCAGAACAGTTCTACCAGCCGTCCGTCGGCGATATCGGATTCGACAAAATGCCGCGCCGTCACCGTGACGCCCTGACCCGCGCGGAGCCCGTCAAGCAGCAGGTTTCCGGGCAATGCAATTCGCCCGGCACGGGGGCCGTGCTCTACTCCTTGTCCAGCAAGCCATGTCGTTGCTTCAGTGGTCCCGAACTCTTCCAGCCAAGGCAGTTGACTTAACTCGGCAGCAGTCCAGTCCGTCTTGTCCCCCAGCAATGAGGGCGCGGCCACTATGGTAATCGGGCTTGGCAGTAAAAGCTCGGATGGCACTCCGGGCCAACCTCCCGCTCCATAACGAAGAGCCACATCCACCCCGCCGGGCCCGAGAGTCACAAGCTTTGGGGTAGGGTCCAACGCTAAATCAATATCCGGATGTTCCGCCTGAAAAGCCGGCAGCCTTGGCATCAGCCACGATGCAGCGAAAGACGGGGTTAGAGAAACATGAACCGGTCGATCAAGGCCCGATTGCACCAGATCGGTCACTGCCGCGCCAATTGCACGAAACCCAAGGTGTAAAGCTTGGGCCAGGTGCTCACCCTCGGGAGTTAGAACCATTGACTTGCCCGACCGGTCCAGAAGGCTGGTACCTAAGTGCTTTTCCAACGCCCGCAGCTGCTGGCTGATTGCAGCGTGGCTGACATTCAACATCGAACCCGCCTGCACCACATTGCCCGTTTCCGCAAAGGCAGAAAAAGCCCTGAGCGCCGCAAGGGGCGGCATTTTCATCCAATCCATTTGTAAGCCTTACTTACACACTGACAAGGTAATTGAGTCGCATTTTAGGGCCCACAGGGCAATCCTCAAATAAGCTACAAACAGCAAAGGAGTGCAAAAATGCTTTCGATCCTAGCGCGCAGCTTCATGACCGCGACCCAAAGCGTGGACCGCAATCAGCAAGAAAAGCAACACCGTCAGAATTGGCTGCCGGACGCGCATTGGTGGAAACTAAAAAGCGATGCGCGCGAAAAGGTGAGTCTGGACCACACCTTTTTTCGTCGGTAGTCTAAACAGTCAGCACCGGCTGTTCTGGAAACGCGCGAACAGATGGAACAGCCGGTGCTTCAACCTTCGGACGGCGAACCGTCCGGAGGTATTCTTTTCGCCTTACTGACCGCCACCCAGCTGGTGGACATAAGCGGTCACGGCGCGGATCTGCGCCTGAGTCAGGCGGTTTTCCCACGGAGGCATAACGCCGAAGCGGCTGTAGGTGACCGTCTCGGTCAAAGCCTCTTCACTGCCACCGTACAACCAGATCGCGTCGGTCAGGTTCGGCGCGCCCTGGAAGACATCGCCTTTGCCGTCTTCGCCGTGGCAGGCTGCGCAATTGTCTTCGAAGACAACCTTACCGGCTTCAGCCGCTGCGTCATCCGACTGGGCGTTGGTCAGGGACATCACGTACTGAACGACCTGAGTGATCTCATCCTTTTCAAGAAGCTCGCCAAAGGCCGGCATCTCGGAATAGCGCGCATCGTCGCTTTCTTCATTCCGGATACCATAGGCAACGGTATATTCGATATCCTCAAGCGAACCGCCCCAAAGCCAGGCGTCATCCAGAAGGTTCGGGAAGCCGGTGGCCCCCTGCGCGCCCGAGCCGTGGCACTGCGCACACCAGGTGCGGAATACGGCACCACCCGAGTTCACAGCGTATTGCTGCAATTCGGCGTCCGCCGAGATTTCCTCAAGCGGCGTTTCCACCAGCCGCGCATTCCAAGGCGCGTTGGCTTCTTCGAAGGACACTATATCCTGCTGCACTTCCCCGCGCGAGGACCAGCCAACAACACCAGCGGTTGCCGATTGAACCAGCGGCCATGCCGGATACATGATGGTGTAGATCACGCCCCAGAAGATACAGGCGTAAAAAGTCCACAGCCACCAGCGAGGCATCGGATTGTCGAATTCTTCGATACCGTCCCAGCTGTGACCCGTGGTATTCGGATCTCCCGGCTGTTTATCAGGTGTCTTGCTCATGGCCGCGCCTCCTTGGATTCGGCGGGTTTGTCTTGATGCCGGAAGGGGATGTTGGCGGTGTCGTTGTATTCCTTGCTGGAACCGGGGCGGAAAACCCACACCACGATGCCAATGAAGAAAGTGAACAACAGCAGCAGCATCCAGCTATCCGCGAACTGTCTGAGGAGTGTGTATTCTTCCATAACGCCCTCCTTAGCGGCTTGCGTCCGGGGTGAAGGTCGAGAAATCGACCAGCGTGCCCAGCATCTGAAGATAAGCCACCAACGCATCCGCTTCGGTCAGTTCTGGCTGACCGTCGAAGTTGCGCACGCTGACCTTGTCGCCATAGCGCTCAAGCAGCCCGTCATAGTCGCTGTCGGGATCGGCCTGCGCGCGGAAGTCAGCCTCGGCATTGGCCAGCATGTCTTCGGTGTAAGGCGTGCCGACAACCGCGTTCGCCTGCATGATGTCACCGATATACTTGCCGTCCAGCTTGCGGTTTTCGAGGAAGCCGTATTTCGGCATCACCGATTCTGGCACAACCGACTGCGGATCACGCAGGTGGTCCACATGCCACTGGTCCGAATAGCGGCCTCCCACACGGGCCAGATCAGGACCGGTCCGCTTGGAACCCCACTGGAACGGGTGATCATACATCGATTCAGCCGCCAATGAGTAGTGGCCATAGCGTTCGACCTCGTCCCGCATGGGGCGGATCATCTGGCTGTGGCAGACATAGCAGCCTTCGCGAATGTAGATTTCACGCCCTGCCATTTCGAGAGGGGTGTAAGGGCGCATGCCCTCCACCTTCTCGATGGTGTTCTCAAGATAGAACAGCGGGGTGATCTGCACGATGCCACCGATGGTCACGACCAAAAAGCTGAATACCAGCAGGAGGGTCGCGTTGGTCTCGAGGATCTTATGTTTGTCGAGAATTGCCATTGCTCCGGCCCTCCTTATTCAGCCGGGACCGCGACGGACAGGCTGGCCTCTTTGGCCGGCGCTTTCCGCACAGTCATCCACAGGTTGTAGCACATGATCACGGCACCAGCGACGAACATCACGCCACCCAGAGCACGCACCACATACATCGGGAACTTAGCGGCCACGGTGTCAGCGAACGAGTTCACCAGGAAGCCGTTGGCATCCACTTCGCGCCACATCAGACCTTCCATGATACCAGTGACCCACATCGACGCGGCGTACAGAACGATGCCGATCGTGGCGAGCCAGAAGTGCCAGCTGACCATCTGCAGCGAATACAGACGCTCGCGCTTCCACAGGACGGGAACCAGGAAGTACAGCGCACCAAAGGTGATCATGCCGTTCCAGCCCAGCGCGCCCGAGTGCACGTGACCAATGGTCCAGTCGGTGTAGTGAGACAGCGAGTTCACAGCGCGGATCGACATCATCGGACCCTCAAACGTGGACATGCCGTAGAAGCCGACCGAGATCACCATCATACGGATCACAGGGTCGGTGCGCAGCTTGTCCCATGCGCCCGACAGGGTCATCAGACCGTTGATCATACCACCCCAGGACGGCATCCACAGCACGACCGAGAACACCATGCCCAGCGTCGAAGCCCAGTCAGGCAGCGCGGTATAGTGCAGGTGGTGCGGACCGGCCCAGATATACAGGAAGATCAGTGCCCAGAAGTGGATGATCGACAGCTTGTAGCTGAAAACCGGACGCTCGGCCTGTTTCGGGATGAAGTAATACATCATGCCCAGGAAACCTGCAGTCAGGAAGAAGCCCACAGCGTTGTGGCCGTACCACCACTGGATCATGGCGTCTTGCACGCCCGACCAGACGATGACCGATTTCGAACCCCAGATGCTGACCGGGATGGTGATGTTGTTCACCACGTGCAGCATTGCAACGGTCACGATAAAGGCCAGGTAGAACCAGTTGGCCACGTAGATATGCGGCTCTTTCCGCTTGATCACGGTGCCCAGATACACGGCCAGATAGGCGACCCAGACGATGGTCAGCCACAGGTCAACATACCATTCGGGTTCGGCATATTCCTTGGACTGCGTGCCACCCAGAACATAGCCGGTTGCAGCCAAAACGATGAACAGCTGATAGCCCCAGAACACGAACCACGCCAGATTACCACCCCACAAGCGCGCGGCGCTGGTGCGTTGCACCACGTAGAATGAGGTCGCAATCAGTGCGTTACCACCAAATGCAAAAATCACTGCCGAGGTGTGCAGCGGACGCAAACGGCCAAAGTTCAGATAACCCTGCGCCCATTCAAAGTTCAGCGCCGGAAAGGCCAACTGGAACGCGATAAAGGTTCCTGCGACGAAACCGATCACCCCCCAAAAGGCGGTTGCGATCACGCCATAGCGGATCACCCCATCCATGTACTCACCGGAATGATCCACGAAAGTCTCTGGCTCATCCGTGTTTCTCAGCGTCCAGATGAACAAACCGCCGGCGATCAACATCACCAGAATTGCATGCACCTGATACGCCAAATCGCGTGCATAATTGGTTGCGATCGCGGCGAATACCGCAATCACACCAAGCACGATCAGCTTGATATAATTTGACATATTGCGTCCCTTTGCCATGCCCCGCGCGATTCTTTGGTGTCGCGAGACCCATTTGACTGGCTGCTGTTTTCTACGACAGCTGCTCAAACTGCTTTGATCTGTGTCAAGACAGAGCTCCGCGTACTATGACAATGCTTAGGAAACGAATGGGCTGGAACGTCGCAGGGAACCGGCCCGTAAGCACGAGGTCAACATGGCTTACAAATCTCTCCTCACTGTTATGACAGAAACCACGCAATCTGACTCGGCACTTGCACAAGTCGTGGCGCTGGCTGCAGCTCAGGACGCGCATGCTGAAACACTGTGCCTTGGCGTCGATCGCAGCCAGACAGGGTATTATTATGCGGGCGCTAACGCTTTGATTCTTCAGGAAACCCTAAACCGGGCCAATGCTGAAGCCGAAGAGATTCTGGCATTCGCAAAAGACTTCTTTACCAAGTCAGGAGTGCGATGGTCTGCCGAATCCGGTGTTGCGCAAATCGCCGATTTGGGGCGACATGTTGCGCATCGCGCCCGGTTTTCCGACCTTGTCGTTTTGCCGCAGCCCTACGGTGAAAACCGCGGCGTCGAAGCGGAACCCATTGTCGAAGCCGCGATGTTCGAAGGGCATACCCCTGTGTTAATTGTTCCGGACTCGGCTAAAATCTTCAGCAAGCCCGGCACCATTTTGATCGGCTGGAACGAAAGTGTCGAGGCCATGCGCGCCATTCGCCGGGCTTTGCCTTTCCTTATTGCGGCAACCCAAGTGCGTATCGTTGTAATTGACCCGCCTCGGCATGGCCCGGATCGTTCGGACCCCGGCGGGATGCTGTCACAGATGCTGTCGCGCCATGGGGTCAAGTGTGAAATCGATGTTCTCAGCAAAACCATGCCACGGGTATCAGATATCCTGAACCGTCACGCTGTGGATACTCAGGCTGACATGATCGTCATGGGGGCTTACGGCCACTCGCGCTTCCGCGAAGCCATTCTTGGCGGCGCAACTCGCAACATGTTGGAACAATCCTCCGTTCCGGTCTTTCTGGCGCACTGAAAGGCGTCAGACCAGAAAGCCACCATCCGAGTCGTCACCCGCCTCTTCCATAAGGCGGCCCATATCGGGGATCGTCACGTGGCGCTTGCCTTCCAACAGGATGACCTCATCCTTTTTGAGCGCCGAGATCTGGCGGCTGACCGTTTCCAGCGTCAGGCCAAGGTAATCGGCCATCGCCTCGCGGGTCAGCGGCAGGTCGAAGACGATGGGCCCCCCTTTTTGGTTGATTGAGGCATCGCGGCGCGCGATGATCGACAGCAGGCTCGCGATCTTCTCGCGCGCGGTCTTGCGCCCCAGCACCAGCATCCATTCGCGGGCCGCGTCCAGTTCGTCAAGCGTCATCTGCAGCAACCGATGTGCGATGTGCGGCGTGGTGTTCATCAGTTCTTCGAAAGGCTTTTTCCGGAAGCAACACATGACAACATCTGTGGTCGCCTGCACATCGTAAGGCGCCGATTCGCGCCCCGGGCGCCCGACGAAATCGCTTGGCAGCAAAAGTCCGACCATCTGAGTGCGCCCGTCTTCCATCGTCTGCGTCAAAGACGCAATCCCCGACACGACCGAGCCAACAAAATTCATCTGATCGCCGGACCAAATGACAGTCTGACCGGCCTCGAAACTGCGGTAATACTTAATGCTTTCAAGCTCTTCCAGCTCATCGACATCACAATGGGCACACACGGCCCGATGTCGGATCGGGCAGTCTGCACAGTTCGTATGGTCGATCTTGAATGTGGGTGTCATGCGCGCTTCCACTTGATCTCTATCAAAGCATCTGTTCGTGGCGTCCTCTAACCGTACCGTTATGATAGTAAAACCACAACTGGCACGGCTTGGACTATTTGACGCGAAAGTTCCGCGTTACACAAGCTATCCCACCGCCCCCCACTTCAGCAATGACGTAGGGTCAGAGCTTTTTGGAGACTGGATTTCCGGCATCACACCCGGAAGCGAGATCTCGTTGTATATCCACGTTCCTTTCTGCCGCAGGCTATGCTGGTTCTGCGCATGCCGGACGCAAGGCACCCAAACGGACAATCCGGTCATCGCCTATGTGGATGTCCTCAAAGCCGAGCTGGACTTGCTGGCTGCGCGCTTGCCCCAGGGCGTGACCCTGTCTCGCCTGCATTGGGGCGGTGGTACGCCGACCTTGCTGAACGCGGATCTGATGCGCGAACTGGCGGCGCGAATTCTGGACGTGGTGCCTTTGGGGCCGAACGCCGAATTCTCGGTCGAGATCGACCCCAACGAGATTGACGAGGCACGTTTGGATGCCTTGGCCGAGGCCGGGATGAACCGCGCCTCAATCGGGGTGCAGGATTTCGACGACGAGATACAGAAGACCATCGGCCGCATCCAAAGCTATGACACCACGCGCAAGGCCGTGGACATGATCCGCGAACGCGGCATCACCAGCTTGAACGCCGATATCCTCTATGGTCTGCCGCATCAGACCAAGACCCGGATGACGGAAAGCGTGCAAAAACTGCTGTCGCTCAACCCCGATCGCGTGGCGCTGTACGGCTATGCGCATGTGCCGTGGATGGCCAAACGGCAGCAGATGATCCCCTCGGACGCGCTGCCTACTCCGGAACAGCGTCTGGATCTGTTCGACACCGCCCGCCGTCTGTTCATGTGGGACAATTACGCCGAGATCGGCATCGACCACTTCGCCACGCAGGAAGACGGCCTGACCCGCGCGTTGAACGCCGGTAAGCTCAAGCGCAATTTCCAGGGCTATACCGACGATCAGGCCGAGGTTCTGATTGGTGTCGGGGCCAGCTCGATCTCGCGCTTTCCGCAGGGCTATGCGCAGAACGCGCCCGCCACGTCGGCTCATACTAAGGCCGTCCGAGAGGGGCGATTCTCAACCTCGCGCGGACACCTGTTCAAAGGTCAGGACGTACTGCGCGCGCGCTTGATCGAGGCGCTGATGTGCGATTTTCAGATCAACACGGCCGAGATTCTGCGTGACCATGGTATCACTGTCGCCGAATTGCAGGGCATGTATGCGGATGCCAATACCGCCTTTGACGGGCTGCTGCGCATCACCGAGGATGGTCTTTTCATCCCGCACGAGGCCCGCGCCCTGACCCGCATGATCGCGCGCAGCTTTGACGCCTATGACCTGAGCAAGGCAGGCCACAGTTCGGCGATCTGACCTCTTTCCGGCGGGCCGGGTTCACGGTCTGCCGACCCCCAACCCGCACAGGGGCTTGACGCAGGCCTCTGGTTTTCTCCACACTCAGGGGTGCAATCGCACCCCGAGGCAGGCGAATTCGCAGACAGCTTTTACCGACGCAACCGCGCCGGACAGCCCTTTTCGTGCAGGTATATCTGCAACCTGAAAGAGGGACAGCACCCATGCGCGTTTTCACCGTCCTCGGCCCCAGCCAATCGGGCAAAACCACTCTGGTCGAGGCCATCAGCCGCCTCGACGGGCGGCCCACCACATTCGACGTGTCCGGGACCGTGCATTTGCACGGTTTTTCTTACCTGGATGAACCCTGGTGCGCCATCGACGTCGACGGGGGCGGCGATAACCTGGCCTTTGTTGGGCCAGCCATGGCGATCTCGGACGCGGCGGTCGTGGTCGTTCCACCTGATCCCAACGCGGCCGTCCTGTGTGCGCCCTATTTGCGTTTGGTGGAAGAGGCCGGTATCCCCTGTTTCCTGTTCATCAACCGCATGGACAGCCCCAATGGCCGCATCCGCGACATCATCTCGGCGCTGCAAACCTATTGCACCCATCACATCGCCTTGCGACAGGTGCCAATCCGCGAAGGTGACACGATTGTTGGTGCGGTCGATCTGATTTCGGAACGGGCGTGGAAATACCAAGAGGGCCAGCCCTCGGCCCTGATCGAACTGCCGCAATCGGTTGAGGATCGCGAGCAAGAGGCCCGCACTGAACTGCTGGAAACGCTGTCGGATTTCGACGATCACCTGCTGGAACAATTGATCGAAGACAAACAGCCCCCCAGCGGTGAGATTTACGATCTGGCCGCGCAGGTCCTACAGAACCACCAGCTGATCCCGGCCTGTCTGGGCGCGGCCAGCCATGGCAACGGGCTGACCCGCCTGATGAAAGCCCTGCGGCACGAAGCACCCGAATTCGACATCGCTGCCGACCGGGACGAGGCCGCCGAGAATGCACGCGCCATCGCAGGCTTTGCGGATGTGAAAAAGCATATCGGCAAGATTGTAGTCCTGCGGGGCCTGGGTGACGGCGTCAAAGCGCATGAAGCATTGGGCGGTGAGACCGTCGGCAATCTGACCACGCTGGACGCCAAGACCCAGATCACTGACTTGCCCGCCGGGCAAATCGGTCTGGCGGTGAAATCCGATCACCTGAAGCCCGGCAACATCTATGACAGCAAAGGCGCGACACCGCTGCCCGAATGGGCCTCGTCACACCCGGCGGGGCACCGTCAGGTCGTCTCACCCGCGCATGAGCGCGACGACGTGCGCCTGTCCAACGCCCTGTCGCGTCTGGTCGAGATCGACCCCGGCCTGCATCTGGGACAAGACGACCTGAGCGGCCACGCCGTTCTAGGCTCGCAAGGTCCGCAGCATATGCGCCGCGTGACGGCGAAGCTGGCTGAGGATTTCGGGATCGAGATCGCCACCGACACCGTCGAAACAGCCTATCGCGAGACGATCCGCGCACCCGTCGAACATCGCCACCGTCACCGCAAGCAATCGGGCGGCGCGGGGCAGTTTGCCGACGTGGTGATCTCAGTCGCGCCAATGCCACGCGGGGCGGGGTTCCAGTTCGAAGAGGTGGTCAAAGGCGGCGCGGTGCCGCGTAACTATATCCCCTCGGTCGAACATGGGGCCAAAGACGCGCTGGAACAAGGGCCCGAAGGCTTTCCCGTGGTTGATGTCAAAGTCACGCTGAGCGACGGCAAGCACCACAACGTCGACAGTTCCGACTATGCCTTCCGCACGGCAGGCAAGAACGCAGTGCGCGAGGCGCTTCCCCAAGCCAAGCCCGTGGTGCTGCAACCAATCCTGAGTGCGGAGATTCACCTGCCCTCGGATTTCGTGGGCGATCTGGTGCCCACAATCAGTTCACTACAGGGGCAAGTTCTTGGGTTTGAGGGCAATCCAAACGCCTCGGGTTGGGAAATATTCAATGCCCAGCTTCCCGCCGTAGCGCAGGATGAGCTGCACCGCACCCTGGCCAGCGCCACGCGCGGCACCGGCTGGGTCAAGCTGAGCTTTGATCACTATGAGGAACTGCGCGGCCCGGTGCCAAAACCGACCGCCAAGGAGAAAGCCAGCGCATAAACAAGGAGCGGGTTGGGATCAGCCCGCCGCCGCAATCAGCTCGCGGGTATAGTCCGTCTGCGCGTTCTCGAACAAATCCTTAGCCGTGCCCATCTCGACAACATCGCCGTTGCGCATGACGATCACGTTGTGGGACATGGCGCGTACGACTTTCAGGTCGTGGCTGATGAACAGATAGGCCAGCCCGTATTTCCGCTGCAGATCGCGCAACAGATCAACAATCTGAACTTGAACCGTCATGTCCAGCGCGCTGGTCGGTTCGTCCAGAACCAATAGCTTGGGCCGCAGCACCATGGCGCGCGCGATGGCGATCCGTTGACGCTGCCCGCCCGAAAATTCGTGGGGATATCGGTCCATTGCAGCGGGGTCGAGGCCCACTTCGGTCATCACTTCGGCCACCAGATCGCGCGGTGCGCGGTGTGGGTCGACCTTATGAATGGCCAGCCCCTCGGCAATGATCTGCATACAGGTCATACGCGGGCTGAGGCTACCGAACGGGTCTTGAAACACGATCTGCATATCCTTGCGCAGCCGTCGCAGCTCACGCGTGGACCAGCGGCGCACATCCTGATCGCGGAAGGTGATCCCGCCCTCGGACGCGATCAACCGCATGATCGCCAGCGCCAGCGTCGTCTTGCCCGAGCCGCTTTCGCCCACGATGCCCAGCGTCTCACCCGCGCGCACGCTGAGCGTGGCGTCATTCACCGCCTTCACATGCCCAACGGTGCGTTTCAGAAACCCGCGCTGGATCGGGAACCACACCTTGAGGTGATCTGTCCGCGCGACCTCTTCGGCATCCGACGCCACCGGATCAGGCTGGCCCGAGGGCTCGGCGCCCAGCAGTTTGCGCGTATAGGGGTGTTGGGGGTTGTCAAAAATCTCGGTCGTGACGCCGGTCTCGACAATCTCACCGTCTTTCATCACGCAGACCCGGTCGGCTATGCGGCGCACGATGCCAAGGTCATGGGTGATGAACAGCATCCCCATGTCTTCGGATTTCTGCAGCTCGGCCAGCAGTTCAAGGATTTGCGCCTGAATGGTCACGTCCAGAGCCGTTGTGGGTTCATCCGCGATCAGAATATCGGGCTTGTTGGCCAGCGCCATGGCGATCATCACACGTTGCCGCTGTCCGCCTGACAACTGATGCGGATAGCTGTCCAGCCGGTCACGCGGATCACGGATGCCTACCTTGGTCAGCAGTTCCACAATCCGGTCTCGTGCAGCATCCCCAGTAACGCCCTGATGCAGCGCCAGCGATTCCGCCATCTGTTTCTGAATCGTATGCAGCGGGTTCAGCGAGGTCATCGGTTCCTGGAAGATAAAGCTGATGTCGTTTCCACGCACATCCATCAACTTGTCCTCTGACGCTCCGATCATTTCATCGCCGTCATACTTGACCGAACCTTCAACGATCGCACTGTCGCCCAGCAACGACACCGTGGACAGCGCCGTCACCGATTTGCCCGACCCGGATTCGCCCACCAAAGCCACGGTTTCCCCACGATCAACGGTAAAGGACACGCCCTTGACCGCCGCCGAGACCTGACCGTCCTGCTTGAACGAGACCTTCAGATTGTTCACATCCAAAAGGCTCATGAGAAGGTCTTTCTGGGATCAAACGCATCGCGGACGCCTTCGAAAATGAAGACCAGAAGCGAAAGCATGATGGCAAAGGTGAAGAACGCGGTAAAGGCCAACCACGGGGCCTGCAGGTTCTGTTTTGCCTGCAAGGTCAGCTCACCCAGTGATGGGGCCGAGGACGGCAGGCCGAAGCCAAGGAAATCCAGCGAGGCCAAACCGCCAATTGTACCCGTCACGATGAACGGCATAAAGGTCAGCGTCGCCACCATGGCATTGGGCAGCATATGACGGAACATGATCGTCATGTTGCCCACGCCCAGCGCCCGTGCGGCGCGCACGTATTCAAGGTTTCGCGCCCGCAGGAATTCAGCCCGGACGACACCGACCAAGCCCGTCCAACTGAACAGGATCATCAGGATCACCAGCAGCCAGAAACTTCGCCCCAACACCGCAAACATGATGATGATGACATAGAGCGAGGGCGTCGCTGACCAGATCTCAATCACACGCTGAAATATCAGGTCCAGCCAACCGCCAAAGAAGCCCTGAATGGCCCCCGCAAAGATACCGACAATACTGGCAGCGCCAGTCACCATCAGTGTGAATAGAATGGATAAACGGAAACCATAAATCACCCGCGCCAGCACATCGCGCTTGGTATCATCGGTACCCAGCAGGTTCTGCCCATTGGGCGGCAGCGGCGCGGCACCTGGGCGATCCACGCTGGTGTTGAAGGAATAGGGGATCAGCGGCCAGATTGCCCAGCCGCGTTCGAACCCGTCAGCTTCATAGGTGCCGGCCTCGATCTGTTCGATGATGCCTTCGGGGTCGTCGAAACAGTCTTCAATCCCGCCGCTGTCGATCAGGCACATGACCTCGGGGTCGCGATAGATCGCCTCGGTCTGGAAATCTCCTCCGAACTCCGTTTCGGCGTAGAAATTGAAGATCGGCGTGTAGAATTCGCCCCGGTACTTCAAAAGGATCGGCTTGTCATTGGCGATGAACTCGGCAAACAAAGACAGGCCGAAAAGGATCGAAAAGATGATCAGTGACCAGAAGGCCCGGCCATTGCGGCGGAAGTTGCGCCAGCGGCGCTGATTGAGCGGAGAAAGAGCCATTTACCCCTCGCGCTTTTCAAAGTCGATACGCGGGTCGACCAGCACATACATCAGGTCACTGATGATGCCCACAACCAGACCCATCAGGCCAAAGATAAACAAGGTGCCAAAGATCACCGGATAGTCGCGGGCCACGGCGGCCTCAAAGCCAAGTCTGCCCAGACCATCCAGCGAGAAGATCGTCTCGATAATGATCGAGCCACCAAAGAACACACCAATGAACACGGCTGGAAAACCGGCGATCACGATCAGCATCGCGTTACGGAACACATGGCCATACAGCACCTTCCGCTCGCTCAGTCCCTTGGCGCGGGCCGTCATGACGTATTGCTTTTTGATCTCGTCCAGAAACGAGTTCTTGGTCAGCAGCGTCAGCGTCGCAAAAGCCGAAATCGTAAGGGCTATGATCGGCAAAGCGATGTGCCAGAAATAGTCCGTAATCTTGCCGAACAGGCTAAGGCTATCCCAATTGTCCGAGGTCAGCCCCCGCAGCGGGAATATCTGCCAGTAGGACCCACCTGCAAAAAGCACCAGCAACAGGATCGCGAACAGGAAACCGGGTATGGCATAGGCAACAATGATCGCCCCGCTGGTCACGGTATCAAACCGCGATCCGTCCTTGACGGCCTTGCGAATGCCCAGCGGGATCGAGACCAGATAGGCAATCAGGGTCGACCAAAGACCCAGCGAGATCGACACGGGCATCTTTTCCAACACCAGATCGATCACACTGATCGACCGGAAATAGCTCTCGCCAAAATCTAATGTCAGGTAGTTGCCCATCATAGTCAGAAACCGCTCGACCGGCGGTTTGTCGAACCCAAACTCTTTCTCAAGCTCGGCGATGAATTCAGGCGGAAGGCCGCGGGCGCCAACGTATTTGTCGTCAAAGGCCCCTCCGGCGGGTTCAGCGGCCGCTCCGGCGTCACCGCTGCCTGCAAAACCGGCAAAGACGTCACCCTGCCCTTCGATTTGAGCAATGATCTGTTCGATCGGTCCACCGGGCACGAACTGAACCAGCGTGAAGTTGACAATCATGATGCCCAGAAGGGTCGGAATAACCAGCAACAGGCGTCTTAGAATATAGGCGCCCATGTTAACGCAGCGCGCCTTTTGCCTTCAGGTCAGCCTCTTTTTCAGGGTTTACCCACCAAAGATCCAGATAGCCGAGCGTGAAAGGCGGCAGGTTTTCAGGGTATTCGTACATGTCGTAGTAAGCCGTCCAGTAGTCCGCGACATAACCGTCAGGGATGATAAAGAACTCATACCTCAGGACACGGTCCAATGCCATAAGTGCTGCGTCTTGTTCTTCCTGATTTGTCGTATCGAATGAGGATTCGATGACCGCGTCAACCAAAGGGCTGGCCAAACCCGCAGGGTTGAACAGGCTAAAGGCGGCTTCTTCCGAACCGTACATCTGGCTAAGACCGCCGCCCGTCGACAAAAACGATCCATACCGGTTCGAATAAACCATGTCGTAGTCGCGTTCACGACGGCGCAGTGTGAACTGTGATGGATCAACCTTCTCGGCCGAGGCATCCACGCCAATCGCCTGCAGGTTCTGAACGAAAGTCTCGATCATCGTGGCCGTTGATGTGGGAATGCTTGAGGCGTAAGGGATGTTAACCTTCAGCGTCTGCCCTTCAGCGTTGCGCCGCAGATTGCCGTCACCAACCGGCCAACCGGCGTCATCCAGCAACTTCGAAGCCTTGCGCAGATTTCGACGATCATTCAGGCGCGCCGAATTGGATTCATGAGTAACCAAGGCAGGTTCGCTCAGGACTTCGGCCGGCACAACGTCGCCCAGCGCCTCGAGGAAGGCAAGCTCAGCCCCTTCTGGTGCGCCTGTCGCTTCGAGATGAGTACCCTGCACAAACGAGCTGCGCGGTGAATTGAGACCGAACATCAGCGATTCATTGGCCCATTCGAAATTGAAGGCCAGCGCTATGGCTTTGCGGACATTCTTATCCTCGAACTGCGGCTTTCCCAGATTGAACACGAAACCCGATGGCGTCGGCGGGCTGCCATCCGTAATCTCATCACGAACGACCGACCCTTGGGTCAACTTCGGAAAGTCATACCCCGAAGCCCAAAGCTTGGGGTCGCTTTCAATGCGCATTGTGTATTCCCCGGCCTTGAACCCTTCGAACGCGGCGGTCTGGTCGGCGAAATACTCGACCCGAATGGTGTCGTAGTTGTTGCGCCCGACATTGATCGGCAAATCCTGCCCCCAATAATCGTCGCGCCGCTTGTAAACGATGCGGCGGTTAATGTCATAGCTATCCAGCTTGTACGGCCCCGACCCAACTGCAACTTCAAGCCGCGGTTCGTCCAGGCGGCGGCTCTCATCGGCCTCGAACCACGCTTTTGAAAACACCGGTGTCGAGCCAACCGTTTCGATCAACCCACGCCGTGTCACTTCGGGACTAAACGTAAACTTGACCGTATGATCATCCAATGCTTCGGCACCGGTGACCATCCGGCCAACGGCCTGCGCATAAGATGGAAGACCCTGTTCGATAAACAGTCTGTGGCTATAGACCACATCTTCGGCAGTTACTGGCGATCCGTCCCAGAATGTCGCTTCGGGCCGGATGTGAAAGATCACATAGTTGCGGCCTTCGTCATATTCCATGCTTTCCGCAAGCAGGCCATAGTATTGACCCACACTATCCGAGGTGCTGTCGATCAACGAGTCGTACTGCAGGGTCGTCAATGCACCGGCACGCCCTTTGCGCGAATACGGGTTCAGAGAGTCGAACGTGCCTGATCCAGCCAGCGACAGCTCGCCACCCTTTGGGGCTTCGGGGTTCACATAACCCAGATGCGGATAATCCGCCGGGTAGTCCAGATTACCAAAATAAGAGTACCCATGGCTGCGCGTCACGTTTTCTTCTGCGGCCCTGACGGCGCTGCTTGCCCCCATAACAAGCGCTATTCCCAATGCTGCCGCCCAAGGTCGCATATTCGAAACGCGCAGTGCAGGCAGGAGGGGTGTCATGTGGCTCATCCTCTGGATCGTTGTCGTCTTTATTTTCGTACGCGAAGGCTAAAAGACCAGCGCTGACAGATTCAAGTTTAGAATGCGTGAGCGCTTTGTGAAGTTCTGTTTAGACAAAAAAAGCCGCTGCACAAAGCAGCGGCTTTCAATTTTTGGAATATCCAAGAACTGGATCAGTTGCCGATTGTCTGCAGATAGGCAATCAGGTCAGCGCGCTCTTGCGGTTTTTTCAAACCAGCAAAGCTCATCGAAGTGCCCGAGATGTAAGCACTTGGGCGCTCGAGGAATGCATCCAGTGCTTCTGGTGTCCAGTTGCCACCATGCGCTTGCATCGAAGCCGAATAGCCGGTGAAACCCTTGGCCGATGCAACAGGGCGGTCAACAACGGCGTAAAGGTAGGGTCCGGTTCCGTTGGCTCCGTCTTCCAGTTTGTGGCAAGCGGTGCATTTGCGGAAAACGCGTGCACCTTTTTCCGGATCGGCGGCGGCCAGCAGGTCTTCGAACACCACTTCTTCGGCGTTGGCGCTTTCACCAGAGCTTTCGGTTTCAATGATGTAAGAGGCCGTCTCGCCATGACCATCGGCATGGTACAGGCCTTCGGCGGCCCATTTGGCCAGAAGCAGCACCAGGAAGGTGCCAAACAGGCCTGCGGCGGCCTTGGTAACTGTCATCGTGTCGAACATTGATCGCGAGTCCATTTAGCTGTCTTGGGGGTGTCTAAGGCTTCCCCTGACAAGAGGCAAGGTATAGACACCGCGACTAAACGCCCAATCTTGGAACTTGTTGCACGGAATCGACCAAATGACCAAACGTATCGCATTTCAGGGGGAACCCGGCGCCTATAGCCACGAGGCTTGCCGCAACGCGCGCCCCGATATGGAGGCCCTGCCCTGCCGTACCTTCGAGGATGTGATCGAATCGGTTCGGTCAGGTGAAGCCGAACTTGCGATGTTGCCGGTTGAGAATACGACCTACGGCCGAGTGGCCGATATTCACCGCTTGCTGCCCCATAGCGGGCTGCACATTATCGACGAGGCCTTCGTGCGAGTGCATATCAACTTGTTGGCCGTTCCGGGTGCGACGCTGGAGGATGTTACCGAGGCGCATTCCCATCTGGTCTTGCTACCACAATGCGCAGGCTTCCTGAAAAAACACGGCATCCGTGGCCGCGTCAGCCCAGACAATGCCCGCGCCGCGCGCGAAGTGTCCGAACAGGGCGAGGTTCACTCGGCGGCGTTGGCCAGCGAATTGGCCGGAGAGATCTACGGCTTGGACGTTCTGGCCCGCCATATCGAGGATAACGACGACAACACCACTCGTTTTCTGGTGATGTCACGCGAAGCAGACCGCGCTCGGCGCGGCGAAAACGGGATGATCACCAGCTTCGTCTTTCAGGTCCGGAATATTCCGGCGGCGCTTTACAAGGCGATGGGCGGATTTGCGACTAATGGTATCAACATGACCAAACTGGAAAGCTATATGGTCGACGGATCCTTTACGGCGACCCAGTTCTACGCTGATATCGTGGGCCATCCAGATGACCGCAACGTGCAACTGGCGATGGACGAGCTACAGCACTTTACCACCAATGTCGAAGTTCTGGGCGTTTACCCGGCAGCGCAACCGCGCGGTTAGTCAGGCAGATGAACGTTTGTTACTGGTATTTCAGCCGTGATGATATCGTTCTTCTATCTCTCTCGAGAACTCGCTGAGCCGTGATTGGAAGCGTCGCTTGAAGCGTGACTTTCCCAGTCTGATAGACTGCAGGAACAGGCGTGCAGGCAATGATTTTGCAGCCAGGCTCAGGTCCACACTCAACCGGGTTCGGCGTTGCGATAAGGCCAGGAAGTCAACAGTCGTCGTACCACTTACGCCCTTTCCTGCCGCGTTGAACTGCATCCTTGCTGGCGGATCACACTCGGCCATCTCGATAGAGACGCGACGCGGCTTGCCCCGAAGCTTGAAATCCGCCTGCCATGTGGTACCCGGCACAACACCCATGTGGCCCGAAAGGCGTCTGACTTCGATCCCGCGACGCATTGCCATACGCTCGAAACGTTCAAAATCAGCGACCATTTCAAACACTGCGTTGATGGGTGCGTCGATATCTTCATGTGCTGTGAATTGCATGGTGTCCGAGGCTCTTACCTTTGATTCCCCAATATTCTGTCAATCCAGCGTATCCGCCAGCCAGTGCTGCAAAAGAAAATGCGCGATGGCACCCTTCCGCGCAGGCATCAATGTCGGATGTTCACCAGCAAAGGCCTGCATCATTTCCGACTTGCTGACCCAGATGGCATCTTCGATTTCAATCGGGTCGATTGTAATATCGCGTGACAGCGCCAGACCTGCACACCCAAACATCAACGACGCGGGAAAGGGCCAGGGTTGGCTGGACAGATAAGTGACTGCTCCGACAGGTACTCCGGCCTCTTCCATCACTTCGCGGCGCACGGCGGCTTCGAGCGTTTCACCGGGTTCGACAAAGCCCGCAAGCAGGGAATACATCCCGTCCGGCCAACCCGGAGACCGCCCCATCAGCACCGAATCTCCATGCGTGATCAACATGATGACAACCGGGTCCGTGCGCGGGAAATGCTGACCCCCGCAAGACGGACAGCTGCGCTGCCATCCCGCCTGCGCCAAATCACTGGCGGCACCGCAGCGGGCGCAGAAACGGTGCGTCTCGTGCCAGCCGATCACCGCCTTGGCTGTTGCCGCCAGCTCCGCATCCCGAGGGTTCAGACGGGTCATGATCCGGCGCAATTCGACAAAAACATGCCCGGTGGACAACGCGGGGTGCTGTTGCTCGGAACGGTCGAAGAATGCCCCAACCTCGGACAGGTCCAGCCCCTCGGCGTCCCACCCCGAGATGTCCAAAGCGAACAGCGGAACGTGATCCGAAATACCTAGAAAGACTGGTTCTTCAACAATTCCGCCCGGTCCATTGCGCAACAGATCGTGCGTCAGCGGCAGCAACGCCAGCCGATCCAGAGCTTCGCCCTCGACCAGCACCTTACCGCGCCACAACAAAAGGCACCTTGCCTCCGGGTCGTTTGCGACTTGCGCAAGCCCCCCGGGATCGTTGCGCAGATGTGCTGCGCGATCCAGTCCCGACCCGCCAAACGTCACGGTTTCCGCGTATTTCATTGCAATCCCTTCAGGTTGTCGGCACAGGGCTGCCACGAGCGCCGGATCGTTGCAACGACATTTCTCCCTCGTGGGAAATTGAGGAGATAATGTGATCAACTCAAACTCTGCCTTGAAACTTGCGTCAAATACTCTTTTTGTTGAAATAGGTTAACCAAAAACGTCTAAAAGTAGAGTATTGCAACATCCCCCTTCCTCTCTAAGCGCAACGATCAGGATTTTGGGAACCTCGGATCTGCATATGAATGTGACCGGGTTTGACTATTATCGGGATGCGCCGGAACCCATGATTGGGTTTACCCGCACAGCCACACTGATCCGCCAAGCTCGAACCGAGGTCAAAGATGCCCTGACCATCTTGCTGGATAACGGGGATTCACTACAGGGAACGCCTATTGGGGAATGGGCCGTAACACAAACCAAAACCCGTCATCCTCTGATGGAGGCTTTCGAAGCGCTGGATTACGATGCCATCGGATTGGGAAACCATGATTTCGGCTTCGGGTTGCAGGTTCTGGACCGTATCTTGCGCCAATCCCCCTGCCCTGTCTTATGCAGCAACGCGCACCGGTTGGACCGCCCCGGTGCTTGGAGCAGGCAGGCAGTGCTAAGCCGAACCATGAAAGCCGGAGGCCGCGAATATCCGATCAAAATCGGCGTTTTTTCAGCCCTGCCGCCGCAAACTGCGAACTGGGAAGCGCACCGTCTAGAGCAAAAGGTCCGCATCGACGATATCCTGTCCACGGCACGACACGTTTCGCAAGAGCTGAAGGCCGCTGGGTGCGATCTTGTAATCGCGCTGGCGCATTCCGGGATCGGCACCGCCCAACCGGAGCCGAATTTGGAAAACGCCGTGATTCCCCTTGCGGCCATCGGACCGATCGATGCGATCATAGCGGGACATTCACATCTGACTTTGCCGGGCGCGTCGCATGAAAGGTTTGCGTTCGTGGACAGTGCCAAAGGTCAAGTGCACGGCAAGCCGGCTGTCATGCCGGGCAGCGCTGGGTCGCATCTTGGTGTGATTGACCTGACGATGAAACTTGGTGACGACGGAAAATGGCAGGTAGAAACGCACCGTTCACACCTGAAGGCAATCGCACCCGACTTTGTTGGCGCTGAGGTTCCGGAAGACCCCGAACTGTCGCGGATTTTTGCCAAGGCGCACCGCGAAACTCGCGCGCAGTGCAACACGCCCGTTGGACACACGTCGCATCATCTGCACAGCTATTTCAGCTTTTGCGCCTGGGATCGCGGTCTGGCGCTTGTGGCTGCCGCGCAAGCTGCAGCATTGCGGCAGCATATGCAGGGAACTGCCTATGCAGGGCTACCCGTTTTGTCGGCAGTTGCACCGTCAAAATTCGGCGGTCGTGCAGGACCTCGGTTTTTCACCGATATCCCACCCGGGCAGATATGTACGCGCCATGTTGCCGACCTGAACGTGTTTCCGAACGAGATGCAGGCCGTCATTGTCTCGGGCACTGAAATCAAGGATTGGCTGGAAATGTCCGCTGGCGTGCTGAACCAGATGCGCCCGGGTGAACAATCGGACCTTGTGGATACGAATCGCGCCGGACATAATTTTGACGTGCTGCACGGGCTAACTTACGCACTAGATCTAGCATCTCCGGCGCGGTTCGACGCAGGTGGCGCAATACTTCATCCCAACAGCCATCGGGTTCGCGAATTGCGATTCAACGGCCGCCCTATCGACGCAGATCAGCGCTTTGTTGTCGCGTTGAACAACTATCGCGCCAACGGAGGCGGGAATTTCCCGTTTGCCGAAAACGCGACCCGAATTCCTCTGCCGGTCCTTCCGATTCAACCTATTGTACGGGATTACCTGTCGGGCGTCTTACCGATGGACCCTTTGGAAGAGGCACTCCAGCCTTTTCGGTTGTCACCCATACCCGGTGCCCATGCGCTTGTGAAAACCGGAGCGGCCGCTGACCAACACCTGGAAGAACTGGCACGCTACCGCGCCAAAGTCATCGGTCCGGATGCGAAAGGTTTTCTGAATATTCAGCTCTCCCTCTGACGGGTTGCCAAGCATGAACCAAATGCCTATATCCACCGTTGAGAGGTTGGCGCGGGCGAGCGCCTCGCCAACCTGGTCAGGTCCGGAAGGAAGCAGCCACAACGAGCCCCGCTTGGGTCGATGTCCAACCTCTCACTTCATCCCCGACAGTTTTGACCGGTTTAGGCACGCAGCACTTATGCGATCAAGCGCGGCCATAGGGACGCGTTACGACGCGCGAACGCGCCGATATGGCCAATGTCCTTAAGTCCGAATTCCTGCGGTGACAGTACATGACGCCGAGCGCTGGAGCCGTACAGATCTGCCAACCGCCAAACGGCTTCGGGCGGAACCATCTGGTCGTCCTCGAAAGTGAACAGATCGACCGGTTTGCCTTTCTCTGCCCAGGTTGCGGCAGGTAGCGTTTTTCCGATTTCTGGCAGATAATTTTGGGGTGCCGTGCACCACTTGCGCCACTGCCAGTAAACCGATGCAGGCAGGTCGGCCCCAAATCCCACTGCTTTGCCTGGCAGGTATCCAACAGTTTTTACCGCCAGCGGAACATGTCCATACCAGAACAAGGACGCCAGCGCGCGATAAGGCCAAGGGTGATCACTGATTGTCACCAGCCCCGAACACACACAGATCATGCGATCTATATGGTCGATATCAGGTTGTATTGGCCCCAACATCCCTCCGACCGAGTGCCCTATGCTCCAGTGTTCTGCGTGTGGGTAACGTTGGCGCATTTCCGCTCTGGCGGCAGGCATGTCGGTCAGCGCCCAATCCGCCATCTTTACCCGCGATTCCTGCAGTAGTCCGGTCAGTGAGTGGCCAAAGTCACGATAGTCGTAGGTCAGGCAAGCGATCCCCTGATCCGCTGCCAGCCAATGCGCGAAATGCTGATAGTAATCCCTCGGGACACCGGTCGCACCATGTACAACCACAGCGACTTTGGGATCGGTCACGGGCCGGTACAGGCGCGCCGACAGCATTGCCGAACCGGCAGAAAACCGAAAATCCTCAGTCAGGACGGGGGGTGTATCATCCAGCATAGCGTTGCTCACCTGATCTGAACTGTTCGGTTCACCCCTTATCCCCACTTTTTTGGCCGGGCTGAGTCAAGGGCGCATCAAGATGACCAAACGTCCACTTTGCGCGCGCGCCCGCTTGACTCAAAGCCCGCTCAACCGCTAGCGATGGCGTGATGGTTCTTGTCCCGTGTCGGGACAAGATGAAAAGGGAACACGGTGCGGTTCTGCCCGGTCATGCCGGAACGATCCAATGCCGCGACTGCCCCCGCAACTGTAAGCGGTGAGCAATGCCGAAATACCACTGGCCCGCAAGGCTGGGAAGGTCGGCAACGCTATGACCCGCAAGTCAGGAGACCTGCCATCAAAGCAAAACTGTAACTCGGGCGGGGTGTCCGGGCGGGATTGTCAGCGCGCTGTCACACCTGATCTACGCCCCGTTCCCCGCGCGGAGGGCGCATTATGATCTGGAAGACAAAAACGCACCAATTCAGTGCAACCCTATGTCAGAAAACCGGCAAGACCTGCCCGGCTCTGGCGCAGATGGCACGGGCTATTGTGCAGGCGATGGAATCCGCAGTGCCTGCCACGTCGGATGACTTCGCGTTGGACGGCAGCGGAGAGCTGGGCCATTGCCCACAGGGCTGCATCGCCCGATTCCGCGCCCAGAAAGATCAGATTCGCATCTTCTGCGGCACCAGCACGGACGCCTCGCTCGACGCGTTGGATGGTTATGCGGATATGCTGTTCGGCCCCGATGCTGCGGCCCGTCCGGCCGGCCAGTTACAAGTGCCGCCCTGTGCCATGCTTGAAGTGTCAGAGCTGGCCCCGGCGCAACCAGCACAGCCCCAGCAGCATCTGGCGTTGTAACTCAGTCCGGCGCGCAGGTTGCCCAACGCATCTGCCCGTCGGTTTCAACCGCACAGGGCCGCACGGCGCGCAGGCGGCGCAACGCCGCGTCGGACGCGATGCCCTGTTCGACCATAAGCCGCAGGGCGATCATGCCCGACCGCCCGCACCCGCCCCGGCAATGCACCAGCACCCGCCCTCCACGCGCCAGAATATGCGCGGCAGACTGGCTGATCCGGGGCCACGCGGCCTCGGTGTCCGGCGACGGCGCGCCAAAATCTTCAATCGGCAGGTGCGTCCAGGTTATGCCCTCGGCGTGCAGGTCATCTCCCAGTTTTCCCGCTCCGGTCTGCTCCATCTCGGAGCTTGTGGTCATCGAAATCACAAGATCGGGCCGCCAGCGGCGAATGATATCCAAATCCCGCGCATACTCCCCCGCGCGCCCCGGCAGCGGCGACAGCGCGAAATGACCGGCCCCGACCTCGACCACGTGAATTGCAAATGGCTCCATCCCCGGCCTCCTTTTCACATAGCTTCTATGCTGTGCAAACTGACCTGCAAACCGAATTTCCCCCAAGGCGGCGGTGGACGCGGGCGGCGGGGGTCTCTAGGCTGCGTCGGAACCCGAATCCGACAGAGCAGATATGACCGACACGCCCAGCCCCGCCTATCAGGTTCTTGCCCGTAAATACCGCCCTGAAACCTTTGCCGATCTGGTCGGGCAGGAGGCCATGGTACGCACGCTGAAAAACGCGTTCGAGGCGGATCGGATCGCGCAAGCCTTTATCATGACCGGCATTCGCGGCACCGGCAAAACCACCACGGCCCGGATCATCGCCAAAGGCATGAACTGCATCGGCCCCGATGGCGAGGGCAAACCGACGACCGAACCCTGCGGCCAGTGCGAACATTGTGTGGCGATCATGGAAGGTCGCCATGTGGACGTGATGGAGATGGACGCCGCCAGCCGGACCGGTGTGAACGATATTCGCGAGATCATCGACAGCGTCCGCTATCGCGCGGCCTCGGCCCGCTACAAGATTTACATCATCGACGAGGTCCACATGCTGTCGACCAGCGCCTTCAACGCGCTGCTCAAGACGCTTGAGGAACCGCCCGAGCATGTGAAGTTTATCTTTGCCACCACCGAGATTCGCAAAGTGCCGGTGACGGTCCTGTCCCGATGTCAGCGCTTTGACCTGCGACGGATCGAGCCCGAGGACATGATCGGCCTGCTGCGCAAGATCGCCGATGCCGAAGGCGCACAGATCGCCGAAGACGCGATGGCACTAATCACCCGCGCCGCCGAGGGTTCAGCCCGCGATGCGACCTCTCTTCTGGATCAGGCGATTTCACACGGCGCCGGGGAAACCAGCGCCGATCAGGTGCGTGCGATGCTGGGTCTGGCCGACCGGGGCCGAGTGCTGGACCTGATGGACATGATCCTGCGTGGCGATGCCGCCGGGGCGCTGACCGAACTTGGCGCACAATATGCCGAAGGCGCCGACCCGCTGGCCGTGCTGCGCGATCTGGCCGAGATCACTCATTGGGTGTCGGTGGTAAAGATCACGCCGGATGCCGCTGAAGACCCGACTGTGCCCCCAGATGAACGCGCGCGGGGTCAGGAAATGGCCGAGGCCCTGCCGATGCGGGTCCTGACCCGCATGTGGCAGATGTTGTTGAAAGCGCTCGAGGAAGTCTCAGCCGCGCCCAACGCCATGATGGCCGCCGAGATGGCCGTGATCCGCCTGACCCATGTGTCTGACCTGCCCAGCCCAGAAGAACTGATCAAACGGTTGCAAGACGCGCCTCCCCCACCGCCAAACGGCGGGCCCGGCGGCGGAATGACCGCATCATCACACGCCGCGCAGGCCCCGGTGGCCTCCACTTATGCGCCGCCCATACGCGGCGGGGCCGGAGCGCCCACGGCCGCACTGGCGCAGGATGTGCAAACGGCATTGGCCCGCTACCCGAGTTTTGAACATGTGGTCGAACTGATCCGTACCAACCGGGATGTGAAACTGCTGGTTGAGGTCGAAAACGGCGTCCGGTTGGTGTCTTACCAACCCGGTCGGATCGAGTTCACGCCAACAGATTCAGCCCCAACCGATCTGGCCGCCCGCATGGGTACCGCACTACAACGCTGGACCGGCAACCGCTGGGCGGTGACCATTGTGGCCAACGGTGAGGCGGCAACCATCGCCGAAATCCGAGATGCCGCCGATCTGGCGTTAAAGGCCGAGGCCGAACAGCACCCGCTGGTGCAGGCGGTGCTGGCTCAATTCCCCAAAGCCAAGATCAAACGCATCGAAACCCCCGAAGAACGCGCCGCCAAGGTCGAAACCGAAGCCCTGCCCGAGGTCGAAGACGAATGGGACCCGTTCGAGGAGGACTAACCCTCCCGCGCCCGCCACGGGCCATCGGCTGACGCCGATACCCCTGAGCGACCTTGGGCCCGGCAGAGCGCGGGCGTTGCCCGCGCTCTGCCGGGCCCAACGGGAGGAGAGGTCTAGCAAAAGACCACGACGACGGGCGGGAGGGCACTGCCCCCTTGTGCCGCACGGGCGCTGTCCGTATCTAGGCGACAAACCGATTAGCAGGAGAAAACGTAATGCTTAAAGGACTCGGCGGTCTGGGCGATATGGCCAAGATGATGAAATCCGCGCAGGATCTGCAGACCAAGATGACCGACATGCAGGAAGAACTCAACATTCTGATGGTTGTCGGCGAATCCGGTGCTGGACTGGTCAAAGCCACTGCCACCGCCAAGGGAGAACTCAAAGGTCTGGACATCGACCCCTCGATCTTCAACGGCGACGACAAAGAGGTCGTAGAAGACCTGATCCTCGCCGCTATCAAGGACGCGCAGACCAAAGCCGCCGAACGCGCGCAGGCCGAGATGGCCAAGCTGACCGAAAGCATGGGTCTGCCCGCAGACATCAAGCTGCCGTTCTGATACACACTCCTGACGATCCAAAGGCCGGGCCCGCAAACCCGGCCCTCTTGCAGGAGCACATGCGTTGAGTTCGAACAGCGACATCGACAATCTGATCGACCTGATGGCCAAACTGCCGGGGCTTGGGCCCCGCTCGGCCCGTCGCGCGGTGCTGCACCTGATCCGCAAACGTGCGCTGCTGCTGACACCCCTGTCGGACGCCATGCAGCAGGTCGCCATCACCGCCCGCGAATGCTTGAACTGCGGCAACGTGGGCACCACGGACATCTGTGACATCTGCAACGCCGAGGCCCGCGCCACCGGAGAGCTGTGCGTAGTAGAAGACGTCGCCGACCTCTGGGCGATGGAACGCGCAGGCGTGTTCAAAGGCCGCTATCACGTGCTGGGTGGGACACTCTCGGCACTGGACGGCGTCGGCCCGGACGAACTGCGCATCCCGCGCCTCAAAGATCGAGTCACTGCAGAAGGGATCACCGAGGTCATCCTCGCCCTGAACGCCACAGTCGATGGCCAGACCACAGCCCATTACATCGCCGACCAGCTAGACGGTCAGGTGCGCCTGACCTCACTCGCTCAGGGTGTGCCGATTGGTGGCGAGTTGGATTATCTGGATGACGGAACGATCACGGCAGCGCTGCGGGCGCGCAAGGAGATCTAGCGAACGATATCAGGCCTAAATTGCAGGTTAAGAGGTCAGGACAGCTCGCGCCTCGACAGGAAAACATCGGCCCATCTGCGGTCTGTACCGGATAGATAATGCATGCATTGTTCCGCGTCTGTCCGCTGCAGTCTTTTGTTCCTGCTACCCATGATATAAACAAAGTCAAACGCCTTCAGGACCGCGGCAAAGGCCTGGGCGTCGAATTCAGGCTTTGGTATCCGCCACCCTTCGAACACCGCCAAATCAACGCGCTGCCAGAATCCGAGTGGAAGTTCGCTCATCAGCACCTCATCCAAACCTTGGGTATCAGATTTCCAAATCAACCGTCGCTTTCGGGCCTCATCCCCCATGCAATCGTCAAGCAACTGCTCCGATATCTTGCGGATCGGGGCTTTGATCACGTGATGGTTTCTGCCCGCTACTGCATTCTCATTGAACGAAAAATTTCCTCCGTTCACATCGTCAGTAAAAAAGGTCAACTCACCATCTGTCGTTCCCAGACCGAAGCTATGGACCGTCGCAGTTGGCATCCCGCCGATATTTCGCTCAAGATGCTCGACATTGTCCGGGCTGGGTTCGAAACAGGAAGCGGAATGCACGTTCTGGTAGTTGAGCAGCACCTGCCGCGTATAGAGCCCGACATTCGCCCCTATATCAATAAGATGGTAAGAGGCTGCATCGCAAACCTGACCAATAAAGCGTGTTTCGTTGAAATTCCACTCGTACTGCTGCGCGACATGAGGAAAGATCGAGCCATCGGTCAGAAGCGAGATCTCGTCCCCCCGCTCAAACGTTCCACGAAGAGGGCTTTCCTCGGATAGCCGCATTTGCACCGAGGTGCAGGTACGTCGAAGAAAACGTATCTGTTGACGGTTCATCATGTGATCCTGAATAGTGAAAACATCTAATCTCGAACAACGGCCACCACCGGCATTACCCGATCGCGCACAAAATGGAACAATTGCGCCTGCTTCTCAAGATTTGATAGAAACGTTCGGCACATTTGGCGCTTTAGATGCGCCGGACTTTGGTATCAACTCGATTCCGAATGCGAGCGTCCGTTATTCGACATATTTCAGGAGCTTAACCAATGCCTCGTCTTCTTGCTCTTTTGCTAACGGCAGTCACAACAACAACAGCGTTTGCACAAGACCTTATCGACAAGGGTTTCGTCGAGGGTTGGAACATCATGATGGACCCTGCGCTTGGGAATGGGTGCCTGATCCAGACGATTTATCAGGATCTCTCGGTCGTGCGTATCGGGTATGACGCGTTGGACAAACGCGGTTATTTCGCCGTCTACAACAAGGCCTGGGGCGAGATCGAACAGGGCGAGAGCTATCCGATCCGTTTTGAACTGGATGGCAAAAGCTACGATGGCACCGCAATCGGATTCAACGAACGCGATGTGCCCGGTGCAACGGTGTTTTTCACTGACCCCAAATTCGTTGATGCGATTGCACAGAACAAGACCTTGACCATCTACAACACGCAAGGTGAAACCGTGATGGCCATTGATCTGAAAGGCACCGCCAAGGCGTTGGGCTATGCGCGGGAGTGCCAGAACCGCGAGCTTTAACGAATCGGATCGAACAGAGCATCCTTGGCCGTGCAGTCGCGGATCACATCTCGGCCGCATGGCACCGGTTTCAGGTCGCGCGACAGGCAAAGGCGTACCTCTTCGATATAGCCCTGTTTGCAGGTGACGGTGATCATGTCGCGCTCTAGCGCAGGGTTTTCCTTTAGAAACGCCTCTTCCACCACCGAGGCGGGCAGTTTGACCGCCCCGTCCAGCTTGCGGAACACAGGCGGGCGGGTGACGCCCTCATAGGCCGCGCGCGACAAAGCGTAGTAGTCCGCTGCAGACAGGCCCGAACAGGTTCCGTGCTTCTTCCACTGGTGCCACGCCAGCCCAGAGGTGCCTTGAATATCCGCCATCTCGCGCGTCATCGCGCGCGACGGCGGCGCCTTGACCGTCGGGCAATAAGACGGCCAGCCTTGATGATATTGCGGCCAAAGCCCGTGCAGGATCCACCCATGATCATGCCGCGCATCGCATTGATCAGAACCGCGCGCATCACCTTCGCGGGCACACCAGTTGGGCGACCAGCTCAGCGACAGGACGTAATAGTCGAAAACGCCCGCCTTCTCTCCATCGGCCAGTGCGACCAGCCCGCTGAACGCCCACATGACCAGCGCTAGAATCCCGTGACGCATTCGCCTCTTCCCTTCTTGCCTTTGCGCGACTATATAGGCCCGAAGTTCCCCGACAACGGAAACCTGCCCCAAGATCACGGGGCCGCCGAATTCCGGCGACGGGACAGATGTATTTACAGGAGACGGGCTGATGGCAAAACCGCTTATGGCCAAAGCAACCGCCGTTTGGCTGGTGGACAACACCACGATCAGCTTCAAGCAGATCGCGGATTTCGTAGGAATGCACGAGCTTGAAGTGCAGGGTATCGCCGATGGTGACGTGGCCGCTGGCGTCAAAGGCTTTGACCCCATCGCCAACAACCAGCTGACCCAGGAAGAAATTGACTCAGCGCAGAACAACCCGCTGCACAAGCTGAAGCTCAAGTTCAACGCCGCTGCGGCAGGCGAGGAAAAGCGCCGTGGCCCGCGCTATACCCCTCTGTCCAAGCGTCAGGACCGTCCGAACTCGATCCTGTGGCTGGTCAAATTCCACCCCGAACTCAGCGACGGCCAGATCGCCAAGCTGGTCGGCACCACCAAGCCCACCATCCAGTCGATCCGTGAGCGTACCCATTGGAACATCGCCAACATGCAGCCGATCGACCCGGTTGCGCTGGGCCTGTGCAAACAGTCCGAGCTGGACGCGATTGTCCAAAAAGCCGCCGCGAAGAAAGCCGCCGAAGGTGGCGTCATGAGCGATGATGAGCGCCGCAAGCTGGTCTCGACCGAGCAGTCGCTGGAAATGGACGCCGCACCGAAAATCCCGACGGCCATCGAGGGGCTCGAAACCTTCTCGCTGTCCGATGATCCGGTCGAGGAAAAAGACGATGAGCCGGTCATCGACGCCGATAGCTTCTTCAACCTGCCCAAAGGTGGCGGCGACGAGGAAGAAGACGAAGATCCGCGCTTCTGATACTTAATCAGCCCTGGTCCGAAAGGGCCGGGGCTTTTTTGCACGAGATACCTATGCTGAATGCTTTGTCCTCTGTTTTCGGCCCGCACCGTGCGGTGTCGATCTATGCATTTCTGAAAACATGGGGCCTGCTGATGGTGGCGATCGTCGGCACAGTCTCGGTCGCGGCAGCGCTGCTGGTACTCAACGATGATGGCGCGCATGAACACGACTCGTACCTGACGGTTGCGGTTCTGACGGCGACCCCATTGAACGGGGACTTGAAACACGGCGTTATCGCGTCGGTTAAGCTGCCCGACGGGTCCACCATCTCGATCGACGAATCCAAGGAACACGTGGCGCGCACCGTCGGCGATACGGCCTGCGTCGAAAAACGCGTTTACGTCAATAGCGGGGAAGCAAGGTACCGCTTCAAAATGCCGAGCCTCTGCGAGGCCAACCAATAAGCAAAACCGCCCGGAGGCATCTCCGGGCGGTTTTTCCTTTAGATCATCTGGAAGACGATCCCTGAGATGATCGCGCCAGTAATCCCCAATCCAAGATAGGTCGCAAAGACCCGTGGCTTGACCAGCGACCATACGGCAGCCATCGCCGGGATCGAGCTGACCGCGCCTGCGATCATGAACGACATGGCAGCGCCTGCGCTCATGCCCTGCTCGGTCAGACCCGCTAGCAACGGCGGTGCGACGTAAGAGTTCAGATAGGCAGGCATTCCGACCAGCGCCGCGATGACAATCGGCACGACGCCTTCGCCCCCAACCACACGCGCGATCAGGTCGGCGGGCACATAGCTGACCAGAAGCGCCTCGAGCACATAGGCCAAAGCCAGCCATTTCAGCAGGAACATCCCGTTCTGGACAAACTCAGCCCGGAACCGCGTGCGGCGTTCCGGTTCCTGCCAAAATTTCCAGACCGGCTTGTCGTCCTGTTTCGGACCACAGCCGTAGCACCCGGCGGGTTTGTAAACACGCAGAGGCTCGGCGAACGCTCCGCCACGCATCAGCGCGCGCACCACGAAGCCTCCGAACAGGCCCAAAGCAACGGCGGCGACGGCCTTGCCTATGGCAAACGGCCAACCCAGCGCGCCCGCCGTGATCAGCAGGGTCGGCGGGTCGATCAGCGGTGAGCTCAACCAAAACGCCATCACCGCCGACAAAGGCGCGCCCAGCGCCAGCAGACCGGCGATGAAGGGGATCACCTCGCATGAACAGAACGGGGCAAGGCCACCGAACAGGGCGGCGAGGAAAATCATCCGCGTCTCGCGCCCCTCAAAGGCACGGGCGACCATGACCTCGGCACCGGTGGCCTTGAGGTAGGATAGGAGCAGAACTGCGAGCAGAATATACTGCCCGGTATGCGCCAGCGCTTTGCCCGCGAAGATTACCACCTCACCCCAGTTGCCGGGGTCCAGAACGGCAACCGCGATCAGAATAGCCACGATCACTGCCCAGGGCGTTTTGATCAACTCCAGCGCAGCTTTGGCTTGGACCTTCGGGTTTTGCGTTAACTCAGCCATCGTTTGCGGCCTTTCCGACTTCGTCGGCGCAGCACTCGGACAGAATGAACTGCGCCAAAGCGCGCAGCTCGTCATAGCTGGCGCGGTTGATGGTGGTGCGACCGATCTTTTCCTGCTGCACGACCCCTCCGGCGGCTAGAAATCGCAGGTGATGGGCAAGAGTAGAGGGCGCAATTCCGGTGCGTTCCTGAATCTCTCCAACCGTCAGCCCGGCCTGACCGGCGCGGACCAGCGTTTTGAGAACCTTCAACCGGGCCTCGGACCCCATGGCCGAAAATCCTGCTGCTGCAGTTTCCCACATATCGCAACTCCATTAAACTAGATTTCTAGTTATTTAGATTAATGTCGCGCACCCGTCAACCACAAAACGCGTAAGTCCAGATTGCTCACCGCATAAGTCCACCCTATAAGACTTGAATGGGCATCTCAGTCGACACCTTCTTTCTGGAACTAAACGGTCAGGGCACGTTGCAGGCGCAGATCCAGCAAATGATTGCCGAAGGCATCCTGTCGGGGCGTTTTCATGTGGGCGAGAAGCTGCCCTCGTCCCGCAAACTGGCGGCCCATCTGGGCGTCAGCCGGATCACGGTGACACTGGCCTATACGGAACTGCTGGCCAATGACTATCTGACCGCCAAGGGCCGGTCGGGGTATTACGTGTCGGAAAACGCGCCAGTGCCCCCGAAATACACGCCCACCCCGCGCGGCGACGAGACGGTTGACTGGACCACGGCACTGGCCCGCCGATTCTCGGACGGGGACACCCTGACCAAGCCTGCTGACTGGCGCGACTACCGCTATCCGTTCATCTACGGTCAGGCCGACCGGTCGCTGTTCGATCATGCCAACTGGCGCCTGTGCGCAGTTAGGGCGCTGGGGCACAAGGATTTCGATTCTCTGACCGGCGATTACGTGGATCAGGATGACCCGCTTCTGGTCGAATTCATCGCCCGCCACACCCTGCCCCGCCGCGGCATCGCCGCCCGCCCCGAAGAGATTTTGATCACCATGGGCGCGCAGAACGCGCTTTGGCTGGCCTCTCGCATTCTGTTGAACCACAACCGAACTGCAGTGATCGAAGACCCATGTTATTACGCCCTGCGCGATCTGCTGAACCATTCCGATTGCAAAGTGGCCCCAGTCGCAGTGGATCGCGATGGTTTGCCACCCGAGGCGCTGCCCGATCAGACTGATGTGATCTTTACCACCCCCAGCCACCAAAGCCCGACCACAGCCACCATGCCCGTGGACCGGCGCACCACCCTGCTGGCCCGCGCCCGCGAATTGGACGCCATGGTGGTCGAGGATGACTATGAGTTCGAAATGGCCTTTCTGGGTGCGCCCTCGCCCGCGCTCAAATCGATGGACCGGGATGGACGGGTGATCTATGTGGGTAGTTTCTCCAAATCGCTGTTCCCCGGCCTGCGCCTTGGCTACATGGTCGGGTCCGAGCCGTTCATCCGCGAGGCCCGTGCCCTGCGGTCGCTGGTTCTGCGCCACCCGCCGGGGCATATCCAGCGCACGGCGGCCTATTTCCTGTCCCTTGGCCATTATGACGCGCAAATCCGGCGGATGTCCAAAGCGCTGGCCCAACGCCGCGCGGCGCTGGATCAGGCCGTTGAACAGCACGGCCTGACCGTGGCCGGGCGCGGCGTGCTGGGCGGCTCATCCATCTGGATGTCGGCACCGGATCATGTGGACACGGCCCGGCTAGCACAGGAACTACAGGGTCAGAGCGTTCATATCGAGCCCGGCGCTCCGTTCTTTTCCAGCCCTGACCGGCCGCAGAATTTCTACCGTCTGGGATATTCCTCGATCGCGCCGGATCGCATCAATCCGGGCATAAAACGCATCGCCGAGGCAATCCGCGCCTGTTAGCGCAACACTGGACCTATTCCGCCGCGCATTCTGGCCCTAACGCCGCCCCGCGCCATCCGTCAAAACCGTATCTAAAGGCAGGGCAAGAGACCCGGCCATTCCACATATGCGCGGAGATCACTCAGATGAAAATGACCACGGAAGAGGCCTTTGTTAAGGTTCTGCAAATGCACGGGATCGAACATGCGTTCGGGATCATTGGCTCGGCCATGATGCCGATCTCGGACCTGTTCCCCAAAGCGGGGATCATGTTCTGGGACTGCGCACACGAAGGCAGCGCCGGTATGATGGCCGACGGCTACACCCGCGCTACCGGCAAAATGTCGATGATGATCGCGCAGAACGGCCCCGGTATCACCAACTTTGTCACCGCCGTCAAAACCGCCTATTGGAACCACACCCCGCTGCTGCTGGTCACGCCGCAGGCCGCGAACAAGACCATCGGTCAGGGTGGTTTCCAGGAAGTCGAGCAGATGAAACTGTTCGAAGACATGGTCGCCTATCAGGAAGAGGTCCGCGATCCGACCCGCGTGTGCGAGGTTCTGAACCGCGTGATCATGCAGGCCAAACGCGCCAGCGCTCCTGCGCAGCTGAACATCCCGCGCGATATGTGGACTCAGGTTATCGACGTGGACCTGCCCGCGATTGTAGAATTCGAACGTCCCTCGGGCGGCGAAAGCGCCGTAGCGCAGGCGGCCGAGCTGCTGTCGAACGCCAAGAATCCAGTGATCCTGAACGGTGCGGGCGTGGTTCTTTCCGAAGGTGGAATCGAGGCGTCCAAGGCACTGGCCGAGCGTCTGGATGCGCCGGTCTGCGTCGGCTACCAGCACAATGACGCCTTCCCCGGCTCGCACCCTCTGTTTGCTGGCCCGCTGGGCTATAACGGCTCAAAGGCGGGGATGGAGCTGATCAGCGAGGCCGATGTGGTTCTGTGCCTCGGCACCCGTCTGAACCCGTTCTCGACCCTGCCGGGCTACGGCATGGAATACTGGCCTGCGGATGCCAAGATCATTCAGGTCGACATCAACCCGGATCGGATCGGCCTGACCAAAAAGGTCTCGGTTGGCATCATCGGCGACGCGGCCAAGGTGGCCAATGGCATTCTAGCAAATCTCGGCGATACAGCTGGCGACGCCGGTCGCGATGAGCGAAAGGCGAAAATCGCTCAGAAGAAATCCGCTTGGGCGCAGCAACTGTCCAGCATGGACCACGAGGATGACGATCCGGGCACCACATGGAACCAGCGCGCCCGCGCGGCCAAGCCCGACTGGATGAGCCCCCGCATGGCGTGGCGCGCGATCCAGTCCGCCCTGCCGAAAGAGGCGATCATCTCGTCCGATATCGGCAACAACTGCGCCATCGGCAACGCTTATCCTTCCTTCGAGGATGGCCGCAAATATCTGGCCCCGGGCCTGTTCGGCCCCTGCGGCTATGGCCTGCCGTCGATCATGGGTGCCAAGATCGGCTGCCCGGATGTGCCGGTTGTGGGCTTTGCTGGTGACGGTGCATTTGGCATCGCCGTGAACGAACTGACCGCCATTGGGCGCGAAGAATGGCCCGCGATTACGCAGATCGTCTTCCGCAACTATCAGTGGGGGGCGGAGAAACGGAACTCGACCCTGTGGTTCGACGACAACTTTGTGGGCACCGAGCTGGACACCAAGGTCTCTTACGCCGGTATCGCGCAGGCCTGCGGCCTGAAAGGCGTGGTGGCACGCACCATGGACGAGCTGACAGCAGCCCTGAATCAGGCCATCGAGGACCAGAAGAACGGCATCACTACCCTGATCGAAGCCATGATCAATCAGGAACTGGGCGAGCCCTTCCGCCGCGACGCGATGAAGAAACCGGTGGCCGTTGCAGGCGTCACCGCCGATGACATGACCCCGCAGGCCGGGGCGTAATCCGCGTGAAGCCTCTGCGCGCCATTCTCGGGACAGCAAGCGCGTCGGACAAGATCATCGCCCTGTCCGAGGGCGACGATCCCCGCGTTGTCGAAGGGGCCGTCAAGGCCGTGAAAGAGAGTGTTGCGCGGATCATACTGATCGGAGACAGGGCCGAGGTTTCGGCCCTTCTCAACGCACATGAGGGATATGACCCGGATTGGATCGACATTCATGACCCGGCCACCTCTGACCTGACGCCCGGCCTTGCGCGGGCCCTGTATGAGCGGCGCAAGCACAAGGGCTTGACGCTGGATGAGGCGCGCCAGCAGATTACTAACCGCCTGACCTATGCTGCCATGCTGGTGCAACAGGACATCGCCGACGGCACGGTCGGCGGCGCGGTCGAGACCACGTCGGACACTGTGCGCGCCGCGTTGCAGATCATTGGGACCGCACCCGAGGCGGCGATGGTGTCCAGCTTCTTCCTGATGCTGTTCTGTCAGGACCACCACGACGTCAAAGGCGCCCGCATCTTCGCCGATTGCGGTCTGGTCGTGGACCCCGACGCGCAAGAGATGGCGGAAATCGCCCGTGCCTCGGCTGAGTCCTACACCACCCTGACCGGCGATACGGCGCGCGTAGCGATGCTGTCCTTCTCCACCTCGGGCAGCGCAGAACATCCCAAAGTGTCCAAAGTCGTCGAGGCCACACAGATCGCACGCGCCAAGGACCCAACCCTGTTGATCGACGGAGAGCTGCAATTCGACGCCGCCTTCGTTCCCGAAGTCGCCGCCACCAAAGCCACAGAGTCGCCGCTCAAAGGTGAGGCAAATGTCTTTGTCTTCCCCAGCCTGAATGCTGGGAACCTCGGCTATAAGATCGCCCAGCGCATCGGCGGGGTCGAGGCCATCGGCCCAGTACTGCAAGGGCTGGCGAAGCCCGCGAACGACCTGTCGCGCGGTTGTTCGTCCGAAGACATCCTGCACATGATCGCCGTCACCGCCGTTCAGGCGCAACACAATGATGCCGGGACATAAGTCGTCCTAAGACGTGACAACGAAAAAATTATTCCGATTTTTCTCAAAACGTGGGAATGATCGGGTCGCAAGCTAAAAAGGGGGCGCATTTGAGCCAGCCAGTGATCGACACCTCGCCCAAGGTTTCCGACGAGGTCCGCAAGACCACCTGCTACATGTGCGCCTGCCGCTGCGGCATCAATGTCCACATGAAGGACGGCAAGGTTGCCTATATTGAAGGCAACCGCGACCACCCTGTGAACAAGGGCGTTCTGTGCGCAAAAGGCAGCGCCGGGATCATGCAGGTCAACGCGCCCTCACGCCTGCGCAAACCGCTGCGCCGAGTTGGCCCACGCGGATCGGGCGAATTCCGCGAGATCGAGTGGGACGAGGCGATCAGCACCGCAGTCGGCTGGCTGAACGAGCTGCACGAGACTGCCCCGCAGAAACTGGCCTTCTTTACCGGCCGCGACCAGAGCCAAAGCTTCACCAGCTTCTGGGCGCAGAATTTCGGCACGCCCAACTATGCAGCCCATGGCGGGTTCTGCTCGGTCAACATGGCGGCGGGCGGAATCTACACAATGGGCGGCGCGTTCTGGGAGTTCGGCCAGCCCGATTGGGACCACACCAAGTTGTTCATGCTGTTTGGTGTGGCCGAAGACCACGACAGCAACCCGATCAAGATGGGCATCGGCAAGATCAAGGCGCGCGGCGCGCGAGTGATCGGGGTGAACCCGATCCGCTCGGGCTATAACGCGGTGGCCGACGATTGGGTCGGGATCACGCCCGGCACCGACGGTCTGTTCATCCTGTCGCTGATTCATGTGCTGATGAAAGCGGGCAAGATCGACCTCACCTACCTTGGCCGCTACACCAACGCGCCGGTTCTGGTGAACGCTACAGACGGCCCGGAAAAGGGCCTGTTCCTGCGCGACGCGGACGGCAAGCCCTTAGTGATCGACCGCGTGACGGGAAAACCCGCCGCCTTTGACAAACCCGGCGTCCGTCCGGACCTGTCAGCGACCTATGACAAAGACGGTGTTACCCACCGCCCGGTCTTTCACCTGATGGCCGAGAAATACCTGTCCGACGAGCACGCACCTGAAAACGTGGCCGACCGCTGCGGCATCCCCGCCCAACGCATCCGCGCCATCGCGGCAGAGATTGCCCGCGTCGCCTTTGACGAGGCCATCGAACTGGATCACGAATGGACCGACTTCCGGGGCGAAAAACACTCCAAAATGACCGGCCGCCCAGTCAGCTTCCACGCGATGCGCGGGATTTCGGCCCATGCCAACGGCTTCCAAACCTGCCGCGCCCTGCACGTGCTGCAAATTCTTCTGGGTACGGTCGAAGTCCCCGGAGGCTTCCGCTTCAAGCCGCCCTACCCCAAACCGGTCGAGGCGCACCCCACCCCGCACGGCGACCGCCGACCGGGTCGCCCACTGGAAGGCCCGCATCTGGGCTTCCCACGCGGCCCCGAAGACCTGCTGCTGGACGAAAACGGAACGGCCCAGCGCATCGACAAAGCGTTCACGTGGGAAAACCCGATGTCGGCCCATGGGCTGATGCATATGGTGATCTCGAACGCCGCCGCCGGTGATCCTTACAAGATCGACACGCTGTTCATGTATATGGCGAACATGTCGTGGAACTCCTCCATGAACACCAAGGGCGTGATGGAGATGCTGTCGGCCAAAACCGAAGACGGCAAATATGTCATCCCCAAGATCATCTACTCGGATGCCTATTCCTCGGAAATGGTCGCCTATGCCGACCTGATCTTGCCCGACACCACCTATCTGGAACGGCACGACTGTATCTCGCTGCTGGACCGCCCGATCTGCGAGGCCGACGCCGCAGCCGACGCCATCCGCTGGCCCGTGGTGGAACCCGACCGCGATGTGCGCGGATTCCAGTCGGTTCTGATCGAACTGGCAAACCGCATGAGCCTCCCGGGCTTCACAAACGAAGACGGCACGCCCAAATGGAAAGACTACGCCGACTACATCGTCAACCACGAACGCAAGCCCGGCATCGGACCGCTGGCCGGGTTCCGGGGCGAGGATGGCGATAAAGAAGGGCGCGGAGCGGTCAATCCAGACCAGCTGACCCGCTATATAGACAATGGCGGCTTCTATGTGGCCCACATCCCCGAAGGCGCAGATTACTACAAACCGTGGAACACAGCCTATCAGGACTGGGCCGTCAGCATGGGCCTCTATGACAGCCCGCAACCCTATCTTTTCCAGCTCTATTCTGAACCGATGCGCAAATTCCAGCTGGCCGCTGAAGGGCATGGGGACCGCCAGCCCCCCGAGCACCTGCGCAAACGCCTCAAGGACACGATGGACCCGCTGCCCATCTGGTACGAAACCGACCAGCAGGGTAACGAAGGATTCACCGTCAACGCCCTGACGCAACGCCCCATGGCGATGTATCACAGCTGGGGCACCCAAAACGCATGGCTACGTCAGCTGCACGGTCGCAACCCGCTCTACGTGCCCACGAAACTGATGCGTGAACACAGGCTGGAAGACGGCGATTGGGCCAAAGTCACCTCGCCCCACGGTGAGATCACTGTGCCGGTGATGGAGATGGCCGCGCTCAACGACAACACCGTCTGGACGTGGAATGCAATCGGCAAACGGAAAGGTGCCTGGGCCTTGCAGGAAGACGCGCCCGAGGCGACCAAGGGCTTCTTGCTGAACCACCTCATTCACGAACTCCTCCCCCCCAAAGGTGATGGCATGCGCTGGGCCAATTCAGACCCGATCACGGGGCAAGCTGCATGGTTCGACCTCAAGGTCAAACTCGAAAAAGCCGCCCCGCCCTCGGACGCCCAAAGTCAGCCGGAATTCGATCCTATCCAGTCCCCCGTCGGCACTGGCCCCAAGGACCTGGCATGGAAGGTGGGCAAATGACCCTATCCGCTCTTCATCTGGCCCAAAATACCTCGGGGAGCGCGAGGGGCTGGCCCCTCGCTCCTGTCTTCCCCACCAACGCAGAGGCAAGGCAATCATGACCCAGCTTCCCCAATCCACGGACCGCAAAATGGGTCTGGTTATCGACCTCGACACCTGCGTCGGTTGCCATGCCTGCGTGATCTCATGCAAAGGCTGGAACACTGAAAACTACGGCGCACCATTGTCGGATCAGGACGCCTATGGGGCCGACCCCTCAGGCACATTCCTCAACCGGGTACATTCCTACGAGGTGCAACCCGCCGACGGTCATGCCCAACTCATCCACTTCCCTAAGTCCTGCCTGCATTGCGAGGACGCCCCCTGCGTCACCGTCTGCCCCACCGGGGCCAGCTATAAACGGGTCGAGGACGGGATCGTTCTGGTCAATGAAAGCGACTGCATCGGTTGCGGGTTGTGCGCATGGTCCTGCCCCTATGGCGCGCGGGAACTGGATGCGGCCGAAGGCGTGATGAAGAAATGCACACTCTGCGTCGACCGCATCTATAATGAGAACCTCCCCGAGGTGGATCGCGTGCCGTCCTGCGTTCGGACCTGCCCCGCCGGTGCCCGCCATTTCGGAGACCTTGGCGACCCCAATAGCGATGTCAGCAAACTGGTAGCCGAACGTGAAGGCATGGATCTGATGCCTGAGATGGGCACCAAACCTGTTAACAAATACCTGCCTCCACGCCCCAAGGATCAGATTGAGGAGCAGATCGACATTCTCGCCCCCCTTCTGGCCCCTGTGGCCGAAGAGCCGAAAGGGTTCCTTGGCTGGCTCGATAAAGCACTGGAGAAGCTCTGATGCATCCGGCCCCTTCTGTCATCATCTTTACCACCCTCTCAGGCTTGGGCTTCGGTCTTCTGTTCTTTTTGGGTCTGGGAGTACCTGACGTCTCGGGCTGGGTGGCATTTGTTTTCTTTTTGATCGCCTATGCGTTGTCGGTTGGCGGTTTGATGGCCTCGACTTTTCACCTTGGCCACCCCGAACGCGCGTGGAAGGCGTTTACACAGTGGCGGTCAAGCTGGCTCAGCCGTGAAGGCTGGTGTGCCGTGATCGCTTTGATCGTGATGGGGCTTTATGCGCTTGGGGTTGTTTTCGCAGGTCAACGCTGGAGTGCTTTAGGTCTATTGGGCGCGGCTTTCTCATTGGCCACGGTTTTCACGACCTCGATGATTTACACCCAACTTAAGACAATCCCGCGCTGGAACATGGCGCTGACACCGGCGATGTTTTTGAGCTTCAGCTTGGCGGGTGGCGCGTTGCTGGCCGGACAAACCACAGTTTCCATCATACTTCTTGTGGTCGCCGCTACAATTCAAGCGCTGTATTGGTGGCGTGGGGATACTGCCTTGGCCCGCTCCGGCACCGATATCGGAACAGCCACGGGTTTAGGATCACGTGGTGACGTCAGAGCTTTTGAACCGCCGCACACCGGTACGAACTATCTGCTGCGCGAGTTCGTGCATGTGGTTGGCCGCAAACATGCTGAGAAACTTCGTATCATTTCCTTTGTGCTGGCATTCATGGCACCGGTGTTGTTCCTGCTGCTGCCGTTCAGCCATGCCTTTGCCGCCGTCGCGGTCTTGTCCCATATCGCAGGTGTTGCCACGTCACGTTGGCTGTTCTTCGCGCAGGCGGAACATGTCGTGGGGCTGTATTACGGCAAACGCTGATGGAGGGGGCCAGCCCCCTCCTTGGCCTTTAAGGCCAATTCCTCCCCCGAGGTATTTGTAGCCAGATGAAGAACGGATCCGGGTGGAAGCGTGGTTTTACAACAGGCCTGCGTGTTTCATGGCTGCTTCGATCGCGGCTTTGGTGCTGTCTTCCAGTTCGGTCAGAGGCGAGCGCACTTCGGGGCTGCACAGGCCCAGTTTGCTAAGCGCGTATTTGGCGCCCACAAGGCCGGGCTCGATGAAGATGGCTTCGTGCAGGGGCATCAGGCGGTCCTGATACGCAAGCGCCTTGGTATAATCGCCATCCAGCGTGGCCTGCTGAAATTCGGCGCAGAGTTTGGGTGCCACGTTTGCAGTGACCGAGATACAGCCGACGCCGCCATGGGCGTTGAAACCCAGCGCAGTGGCGTCCTCGCCCGATAGCTGGCAGAATTCCGAGCCGCAGGACGCGCGTTGCTGGCTGACCCGAGCGATATCGCCTGTGGCATCTTTGACGCCCACGATGCGCGGTAGTTTAGCCAACTCACCCATGGTTTCGGGTGACATGTCGATGACCGAGCGGCCGGGAATGTTGTAGATGATGATCGGGATACCCGCGCATTCATGCAGGGCGCGGAAGTGTTTGATCAGCCCTTTTTGCGTCGGCTTGTTGTAGTAGGGTGTCACAACAAGTGCCGCATCCGCGCCAACTGTCTGTGCGAACTGCACAAAGCGGATCGCTTCGACGGTATTGTTCGATCCAGCCCCCGCAATCACTGGCACGCGACCGGCGGTTGCCTTGACCACCTCGGCCACGACGGTTTCGTGTTCTTCGTGGCTGAGTGTGGGGCTTTCACCCGTCGTGCCCACAGGGACCAATCCGGTCGAGCCTTCCTGAATGTGCCACTCGACCAAACGTTTGAGCGTATCCAAGTCCAACGCGCCGTTAGTGAACGGAGTGACGAGGGCTGGCATTGAGCCTTTGAACATGACACGCTCCTTGGTGTGCGGTTTGTGTTTTTTTGCCTCGCGGGTCATCACAATATTTGCGATGTGTGTTGATCCCGACGATGCAAGCTTTATCCTGAATGGCTCTATCCTTGGTTGGTTGGGAAATGCAAGGCATGACACGCGTTCTGGCGCTTTTGACGGCTGTGATTCTGGTTTCATTCGGGCAAGCAAGGGCCGACGCGGTGGGCGACCTGCGCGCGGGTCTTTACGAGATGCGCAAAGGCGATTGGAACGCCGCCCTGCGCGAATCTGGTGCCCGAGGGTCGGTATCGCGCGACATTATCGTATGGCACTGGTTGCGCGAAGGCTTCGGGACTTCAGGCGATGTGTTGGTTTTTCTGGACCGACGCCCCGATTGGCCCGGCCTCGCATGGCTGCGACGCAAGAGCGAGCCAGCCTTTACCGGAGCTGATCCGGATCGCGTCGTGAAATTCTATACTGACGTTCCACCCCAGACCGCCGAGGGTGCGTTGAATTATGCTGTGGCGCTGAAGGCCAAGGGGCGGTCGGGGGATGCCGAGGCTGATATCGTGGCCGCCTGGCGGACCATGCCGATGGGGTCCGGACTGCAAAAGAACTATCTTGAGAACTTTGGATCGTTACTGAAACCTCATCACGCGGCGCGGCTGGACCGGATGCTGTGGGACGGTCACCTGGTTAGCGCTGGCCAGATGTTGCCTTTGGTCAGTACCGATCAGCGTAAACTGGCCGAGGCGCGAATTGCATTGCAAAAGCGGCAACCGGGTGTCGATGGCAAGGTCGCTGCGGTTCCGAAATCACTGGTGGACGCGCCGGGGCTGGCCTTTGACCGCTTTGTCTGGCGCGACAAGAAAGAGCTGGACGACAGAGCAATTGACCTGATGCTGGCGCGTTCCACCGGGCCGGATGCGTTGGGGGAACCCGACAAATGGGCCGAGGGCCGCCGCCGCTTGGCGCGGCTTGAGATGCGCAATGGTAGCGCCTCGAAAGCCTACAAGATTGCAGCGAACCACCATATGACGCCTGAGATGGGCTATGGCTATGCCGATCTGGAATGGCTGGCCGGATTTCTGGCGCTGCGTAAACTGAACGATCCTGGCACGGCGGTACGCCATTTCCAGAACTTCTCGGATGCAGTTGCGTCCCCTATTTCGAAGGGGCGCGGCGGCTATTGGCTGGGGCGGGCCTACGCGGCCCAGGGGGATGCGGACAAGGCGTATGAAGCTTATGCGATGGGGGCTGACTACCAGACCTCATTCTATGGCTTGCTAGCGGCGGAACGGATCGGTCGACCCTTTGACGGTGAATTGGCCAGCCCACGCCGAGCCCCGCATTGGAAACAGGCAGGATTTGCCGATTCCAGCGTGCTGGAAGCGGGTCTACTGCTGCTGCGTGCGGGCGAGGACAACCTATCAGAACGCTTCCTGACCCACTTGGTCGAAGATCTGGACGACACGCAGGCCAACCAATTGGGTGATCTGGCGATCGAGCTGAAACAGCCACATCTGGCAGTAATGATTGCCAAACGGGCGGCCAAAACCGGTGTCGTGCTGCCCGCTGCGTATTATCCGGTGCATCCGGTTGCCGATCTTGGCCTGCCAATGGCGAAGGAAATGACGCTGGCCATCGCCCGCCGAGAAAGCGAGTTTGATCCGGTCGTCATCAGCGGTGCAGGCGCACGTGGATTGATGCAGGTGATGCCCGCAACCGCTCAGTTGGTCGCCAAGAACATGGGGATTCTCAGCGGGCACAAGACCTCGAGCCTTACATCGGACTGGCAGTACAATGCCAAGCTGGGTGCGAACTACCTGTCTAGTCTGGCCGAGGATTTCAACGGCAACGTGGTGATGATGGCCGCAGGCTATAACGCTGGACCACGAAGGCCGATCTCGTGGATGGATCGGTATGGCGACCCGCGTGCAGGTGAGATCGACATGGTCGACTGGATTGAGACTATCCCATTCAGCGAGACCCGGAACTATGTGATGCGCGTCGCCGAAAGCCTGCCGGTTTACCGCGCACGGCTTGGGCGGCCCGCCTTGCCTGTCCCGTTTTCGCAAGAACTCACGGGGTCAACTCTGGCGGCGTTCGCGCCATAGGGTGAACAGCCCCGCCGCAATCACCAGCGCGGCCCCGACCACAACTGCGGGCCGCAGCGCTTCTCCGAAGACTGAGATGCCAAGGATTGCGCTCCACATCAGGTGGAAATAGGCAAAGGGCTGCACAGCACTGGCCTCGGCCATCTCATAGCACTTGATCAGCAGCCAGTGACCCAGAACGCCGCTGAGACACAAAAGACCCATCCAAAGCCAGTCGCCGCCGACCATCGGCTCCCAAAACCACAGGCCTATGACAGTCATGGCAACGGCCCCGGCAATACCGGTCCAGAAGAAGCTGGTCGCGGTGCTGTCACGTCGTGCTGCGTATCGGGTCAGCAAACCATAGACGGCAAACATCAGGGCCGAGATCAGTGGGATCACCGCCCACGGATTGAACACGCCCATGCCCGGCTGCAGGATAATCAGAACCCCGACGCACCCCACTCCAATTGCCGACCAGCGCCGCCATCCAACCTGTTCGCCCAGTACCGGCCCGCTGAGTGCCGCAATCAGCAGGGGATAACAGATGAAAACCGCCTGGCTTTCGATCAACCCAAGGATGGTAAACGCATAAACCGCGACGCAGACCTCTCCAGCCAACAGAACACCGCGCAGGATTTGCAGCCCCAACTGACTGGTTCTTGCAGTGGCCGCGATCCCTCCGGGTGTGCGCAGGGCCAGTGCGATGACAAACGCCGCAAAAAACCAATAGCGGATCATGACGACCATGTAGGTGTTATATGTCCCTGCCAAATGGCGCGAGATTCCGTCCTGCAAGGCAAACACAACTGTGGCCGAAATCATCAGCGCGATGCCCGCGCGGGTGTTGTTTTGCTGACTCATGATTTGGCAGCGCGGGTCATATGGCGTTTGCGGCCGAAACCCGGCGCGCGGGTGACGGCAAAGCCCGCATCCTCCAGCCCGCGACGCACAAACCCTGCGGCAGTATAAGTGGCCGCAGTGCCGCCTAGGGCGGCATGGTCAAATACCTGTTGCATCAGGTCAGCACCCCAAAGTTCGGGGTTCTTGGCGGGGGAAAACCCGTCCAGAAACCATGCATCCGCAAGGCCCTGCCACGCAGGCAGGGCTTGCCGGGCATCGCCTTCGATGACCTCAAGGTGCAGAGTACCCAAATCGCAAATGCCTCCCCGCCATGTAGCCAGAAACCGTTCGGCCCATGGGGCCAATTCGGGAAATGCGGCCAAGGCACGGGACATGTCATCGCGGACCATTGGGTAGGCCTCGAAACTGGTGAAGGTCAGCGGAGTCGACTGGCCCGATTTTTCCCACGCAGACCAGACAGTCAACAAGTTCAGTCCGGTTCCGAAACCTAGCTCGGCAATGCGAAATCCCGGCGCAAACCGTGCAGGCAGATCATTGCCCGCCAGAAAAACATGCCGCGTTTCCTCCAGCCCATTCTGGAGCGAGAAATAGGGGTCATCGAAACGGTCCGAGACGGGGATCTGCCCGTCCCGCCATGTCAGTTCGGCACGCTGGTCTGCCATCGGGGAATCCTTTAGCTAAGCGGCGCGACACTGAACAAGGAAATGAGGTTTGGCAATGGTCGATGTGACGGTGCGGGGTGCAGGTATCTTTGGCCTGTCCATCGCTTGGACCTGCGCCCGGCGCGGCGCCAAGATGCAGGTGGTCGACCCTTTCGGCCCCGGCGCGGGCTCTAGCGGCGGGCTAGTGGGTGCGCTGGCCCCGCATGTGCCCGAGAACTGGAACGCTAAGAAAGCCTTTCAATTCGACAGCCTGATCATGGCCGAACCGTTCTGGAAACAGGTCGAGGCGACAGGAGGCGTTTCGCCCGGCTATGCCCGGTTAGGTCGCCTGCAACCCATTGCCGATCAACGCAGCTTGGACCTTGCCTACGCGAGAGCAGGGACGGCACAAGACTTGTGGCAAGGCCATGCCGAATGGCGCGTGGTCAAAACCTCGGAGATCGGTGCTTGGTGCCCGCCCAGCCCCACCGATTTCGTCATCCACGACACGCTCAGCGCACGGATGCACCCCAGACGGGCCTGTGCCGCGCTGGTCGCGGCGTTAGAGGTGATGGACGTGCACGTTCAGGCGGAAGCGCCTGACAAAGGTCAGGTTATCCACGCCACCGGGTTGGCCGGACTGCAAGCACTGAGCGGCGCTTTCGGAAAGACAGTCGGCAACGGCGTCAAAGGACAGGCCGCCCTGCTGCGATTTGATGCGGGTAACGTTCCACAACTTTTTGCAGACGCCATTCATTTCGTTCCTCACGCGGACGGAACGCTGGCGATCGGTTCAACTTCGGAACGAGAGTATGACGATCCAACCGGTACGGACGCTGCGCTGGACGATGTGTTGGAACGCGCCATGCGGGCGGTGCCGGTGCTGCATGGGGCCGAAGTGATCGAACGATGGGCCGGCGTCCGCCCTCGCAGCAAAAGTCGTGCACCGATGCTGGGGGCACATCCTTTGCATCAGGGGCAGTTCATTGCCAATGGAGGGTTCAAGATCGGCTTTGGCATGGCCCCGAAAGTCGCTGAGGTGATGGCCGATCTGGTGTTGGAAGAACGCGATACCATCCCCGATGACTTCCGGCCCGAAGCCTCACTCTGAACGGGGCACGGCCTGCGCGCTCATACATTGGCGTCCGTCCGGGCCACGCACCCACATATCCGCGCCGTTCCGACACAAAACCGCCTGCTCAAAATGCATCAAAGGCGAAGAGGCCCTGAAAGAAAACTGCGCCAACGGGCCGATCTGATCCTGTGCAAACAACATCAACAGCTGCGCCAGCAGGGGGCCGTGAACAACCAGCCCATCATAGCCTTCGACTTCGCGGGCATAATCCAGATCATAGTGTATTCGGTGCCCGTTGAACGTCAGCGCCGAATAGCGAAACAGCACTGTCGAATCGAAATCGACCTCCCGCCGATGCGTTTCATTCACGCGTGCTTGAGGTGCGACGGGCCGGACAACATTCGCCGAGGGGTCTTCGCGGTAAACCAAATCCTGCCATTCCGTCAGGCAAAGCGCTCCGTTCTGGTGGAATTCGTGACGCAGAGTGACAAACCCAAGCGGGCCGCTGCGTCCAGCCTTAACCTCGGAGCTTTCGCAAACCGTCCGCTTCTCGGCCTGCGCTCCTGCTGTTAGCGGCGTATGAAACTCCAACCGTCCCCCGGCCCACATACGGCGCGGCAGGCCCATGTCAGGGATCAGCCCGCCGACTTTTGGGTGCCCGTCGCGCCCCAGCTGATCTGGGGTCTGTGGAGACCAGAAATACAGGTGATGAAAAAATGGTGGCAACTCGGACCCGGCTGCTACACTTGGCTTTTGACCCAGCGTTGCCTGCAATGCGGTGGCACGCGCCGGGTCCAGGGTGTCAGTCAGGATATCCTCGGTCATAAGAAAACCCTAAGCAGCGCGCCTGTGCAGAACAAGCCATCAGGGCCTTCAAAGACCCGCTTCCGCCCGCAATTTCTGCATCAGGGTCCGCAGGGCACTTTCATAGCGCTCGCTGACCAGCTTGCCATGTTCGTCGAATTCGTTCGAACTGTCAGCCAAATGGATTTCCGGGCCCTGCAGGATGCGCGGCTGGAACGGAACCATATAGCCGCGCAAAACCATTTGCGCGCGCTCCCCACCGGCCCGTCCGGCAGCCGCAGACATAACAGCGACAGGCTTGTCAGCCCAGGGACGACCCTTGGTTCGGCTGACCCAATCCAGAGCGTTTTTCAGTACGCCAGACGGCCCCTTGTTGTATTCCGGGGTCGAGATGATCACCGCATCGGCCTGCGCGATCTGATCCGCCAGCACCTGAACGGCGGCGGGAATACCCTCGCCTTCTTCCAGATCGCCGTCGTAAAGCGGCAGATTCAGGTCTGCCTCGATATGGGTGGCGGGTTCGAACAGCCGGGCGGCCTCGCGCAGCAGTTTACGGTTGGTCGCGCTTTCGCGAAGTGAGCCGGAAAGGCTCAGAAGGATCGGTTCGGCCATTGGGAAACTCCGTTGCGTGTTCCCCAATACCTAGCGCGGCTTTGCCGTGGACCAAAGCCCACCTGACGCGCAGTCAATGTGCGCAAAAGGGCGCCAAAAGGCGCCCTGCTCGGTCAATGTGATCAGTTGGGGATGATCTCGATATCGACCCGACGGTTCTGCGCCTTGCCCGCAGCTGTCAGGTTCGATGCAGCAGGACGACTTTCGCCCAGACCAATGGTCGAGATCCGCGCGCCATTCACGCCATTCGCTTGCAGAATATCCGCGACCGAACGCGCGCGACGTTCGGACAGGCCCTGATTATACGAGGCCTCGCCATCGCTGTCGGTGTGGCCGATAACCTGCACGTTCGAATTGGGATAGCGCGTCAGGTTCTGACCCACCTTAACCAGATCGGCCCGCAACGCCGGACGCACGGTCGCGCTGTCGGTGTTGAAAGTAATGTCGTTGGGCACGGTCACGATCAGGCGGTTGCCTGCGTTCACAATAGTAATGCCGTCATTGGCCAGTTGCTGCCGCAGCTCTGCCGCTTGCTGGTCCAGCTGATTGCCTATGATTCCACCGCCTGCTGCGCCGATTGCGGCACCGGCCACGGCACCCAGAAGCGGGTCCGAGTCGTTGGCAATCGCCCCAACGCCCGCGCCAACAATACTGCCCAGAATTGCACCTTGCTTGGCGTTCTGGTTCGGATCGGCCGGAAGGTTCAGGGTACCGGGGTCCGTACAAGCACCCAGAAACATGGCCGAGCACAGCCCGGCGGTTACAAAAAACTTGGAAATCGTCATGAATTCACCTTCTGCTCTGGACCTCTTTTTTAGGTCCATGTTGTTTGAGGCAGTATATCGTGCCTAGTGCAGGCGGGCTCAAGCAACAATGCGGTGATATGGGCAGTTACCCGCCATCTAATGGGCTTTTGGTCCAGTCTCCCATTGGTTTTGTTCCTGCCAGATGGCGCGCAACGGCTCTCCCTGACCGCAAAAATGGTCATCTATCAGTTCGCAGGCCCAGATTCGATCCGTGCGGAAGTGGCGAAACCCGCTACGAAGCTCGCACCAAGCGACCAGCATGGTGCATTCTATGTGATAAATCAGAGCGACAGGCCGCACGACACGTTCGGTTTTTTCCTCTTGGGCATTGATGTAGGTGATGCGAATCTTGCGCTCGGCGCGGATGGCCTCTCGGTAGTTCACAACGGGGATACAGCCCTTGTCGGGATCGTCGATCGGTGCGCCCCACGGCGCCACCTGCAACCAGTCCGCAGGCGCGCGCAGGGCCTCGATCTTGCGGCACACCCGGTCGGCAGCCTGTTGCAACGTACTGTCTCCGGTGCGAGCCAACATTGACAGGCCAACCCACAGCGCCTCAACTTCTTCGGCGTCGAAATTCAGGGGCGGCAGGTCATACCCGCGCCGCATCATGTAGCCGACGCCTGCTTCGCCCTCAATCGGAGTGCGTTGCGCCTGAAGTGCCGCGATGTCGCGATACACCGTACGCACCGAAACTTCGAGCTTTTCGGCCAGCGCCTCGGCTGTGACCGGCGCGTCGGTGGCGCGCAGGATCTGGATGATTTCAAACAAACGGGTCGAGCGACGCATGGCGGTCTCCGGAGTTTTTCTGCTGACACCTTAGCACACCCCCCTGACAAGGTGTTGTCAGTAGTGACGCGCCAGATTGGATCACCAACACAGGAGATCCGCCATGCCAAGCCGCGACAATCACGTCATGATGACACTGCAACTTGGGCGTTGGTCGCAGGACCACAACCTGCGGGCGTTTGAAATCGAACGCGAACTCATGTCCACTCGACAACCCTGCGCCCCGCGGCGACGAATTAGGCGGTTTTCGCTTGGAAATTTGAAACTGCTCTGGACCGGGACGGCTTAGAAATCCGCCCCGGCGCGGAACTTCATCGACGCGCCGCCATCGGGGCTTTTCAACCTTAGCTCTTCGGAATGCAGCATCAGTCGCGGATAGTCCCGCGCTGGCCCTTCCGCGTAAAAGGGATCGCCCAGAATGGCATGACCCAGCGATTGCATGTGTACGCGCAACTGATGCGAGCGGCCGGTTTTCGGAAACAGACGGATACGTGTCGTCTCACCCTCATGTTTCACCACACGCCAGTCGGTTACGGCGGGTTTTCCGGTCTCGTGGCACACCATCTGACGGGGGCGGTTGGGCCAGTCGACAATCAATGGCAGATTGACAGTGCCAGTCTTGTCCTCAACCTTCCCCCAAACGCGGGCGATATAAGTCTTGCGGGTCTGGCGCTTTTCGAACTGCATACTCAGATGACGCTGCGCATGCGGCGTCTGCGCAAACACCATCACGCCCGATGTATCCCGATCCAACCGATGCACCAGCAGCGCCTGAGGGAACACCGCTTGCACACGGGTCAGCAAGCAGTCGGTCAGATGCTCTCCGCGTCCTGGCACTGACAACAGACCCGATGGTTTATTGACCACAATCAATTGCGCATCTTCGTGCAGCACATCCAGTGGGGTCTGAGGGGGATTATAGGCGTCGTTCATGCGCGTCTGCCTATCTTACCGCGCCCCCTCCCGCAACGTCGTCCTTGCCTGCCCGGAGCGGTTCGGCAAGTCTGTTCCAAAGCGGAGGAGAACAAATGCACCCAACAATCGAGCGTATGCAAGAGGTCGTCGCAAAGGGCGATGAAACCCTGATCCTTGAGTTGCTGGCCGAGGACGTGCGTTTTTCGCCCCCCACCTATTTCAGCACATGGACCGGGCGCGAACCCGTGGCGGCCGTGCTAGGACATGTGGGGCAGGTGTTTTCTGATTTCCATTATCGCCGGATCATGGGGGGCGGCAAAGATTGGGCGCTGGAGTTTCAGTGCAAGATCGGTGATTTGGATGCGGTTGGCGTTGACCTGATCACGCTAAACGATGACGGGCTGATCCAGGATTTCGAGGTCGTCATGCGCCCTTACAAAAGCGTTGGCGCCTTGCGCGAAGCGATGATGTCGCGCGTTATGACCGACGCGCGGTTCCTCAAGTTCAAAGACGCTCTAAGCTGATATGCCTCTCGCCGCTGATCAACTTTTACGCGTTCCCCTGTTGCCCGTGCTGGCGGCACAGGGGCTTTCCGTACGCCGGAACGCGCGGTTCCTGCCCGAACCCTCAGGTCCACGTGAAGGGCGAGAAGGGCGCGGTCCCCGATTGCGTCTTCTGATTGCCGGGGACAGTTCAGCTGCTGGTGTCGGCGCAGGCACTCAATCACAAGCGTTATCGGGGTGTCTGGTCCGAGAGCTGTCTCGCCACTACGCTGTAGAGTGGCGGTTAGAGGCGACAACCGGGCACACGACGCTGGACACGATCGAACGCCTGCAGGCTTTGAACGGGCAATTCGACATGGCGGTGACCGCTCTGGGCGTCAACGACGTCACGCGGGCTGTTTCCCAAAGGGTTTTCATAGAACGGCAGTCGCGGCTGCTTGCGTTGCTGACGGGTAAGCTGGGCGCGCGGCGCGTTGTTGTAACCGCCGTACCACACATGAACCGCTTCCCCGCGTTGCCCCAACCACTGGCCTGGGTACTGGGCCAACAAGCCGCCCGGTTGGATCTTGGGTTGCAAGATGTCGTGGAAAGTTGCGCTCAGGCACGACATCTCACTCTCGATCTGCCGGACGACCCGGCACTTGCGGCACCTGACGGGTATCATCCAAGCCCGAAAACCTATGCCATATGGGCGGCAGAGGCCGCGCGCCTATTGCGTCAGGCCTGAGCCCGTATCTGCCGGATCATCGGGATCGAATACACGACCAAAGCCGTCCAGATCAGCGGGAAAGCGATCATGCGGCCCCGGTCAATCTGCTCGCCGAACACAGCTATGGCGGTGATGAAGATCATGGTGGGCGCGATGTATTGCAGGATGCCCATCGTCGACAACCGCACCAGTTTGGCCCCGTTTGCATAGACCAACAATGGCACAGCCGTCACGATCCCAGCACAGGCCAGCAGCAGGGTGTCCGTAAGCCCCATGCCAAAATGCCCTGTGCCCTTCACGCCAAGCAAGGTGACATACATCAGGGCTGGAATCAGCAGGATCAGCACCTCAAGCAAAAAACCCTGATTGGGCCCGATGGGCAAAGACCGTTTGAAAAACGCATAAAACCCCCAGCTGACCATCAGACCCAACGCAGGCCACGGCAAGCTGCCTGCTTCGACGACCAGCACCAGCACCCCCAGCGCCGCAATCGCCACCGCCGCCAATTGTGTCTTGGTCAAAGGCTCTCGCAACAACACCGCGCCCAAGGCGATGCTGAACAGCGGGTTGATGTAGTACCCCAGCGCCGCATCCAATGCCCGGTCATTGGCAATAGCCCACACATAAATGGCCCAATTCACCGAGATCAGCGCCGCAGTCAAACACGCCATAACCAGCATCTTCGGGTTCACCAGCGCCGCCTTCAAATCCTGCGTCCGCCCCAAAGCGACCAGCAGCAACCCCGCCACCGGCACTGACCAGATAATACGGTGCGAGACAATCTCGATCGGCCCGACATGCGCCATGGCTTTCATATAGAGCGGCAAGAATCCCCACAAAACATAGGCTGTGACAGCCAATACCAACCCCTTGGGCGTGTCTGCGGCATTCTGTGGGATGGGTGTGTTTGCCACGGCGGGTCTCCGATTGATATCGGACTCTCTACGGCAAACCTCTGCCCTATGAAAACCACGAAAACTGTGAAGCCGGCCATCAGGAATTCTGATACGTCACATGTTTGGAACCAAACCAACATGCGAGGCTCTGCCTCGCGCTCCGAGATATTTTTGGCCAGATGAAGCACGGATCCTGCACTTCATCTGGCCTCAAATACCTCAGGGATTCGCGCCTTGCCGCTGCGGGGGCAGCGCCCCCTTTTTCCGCGTTTCAGACTTTTACGCGTTCCGATTTGGGATCGTACATCGGTTTCAGCGAGGCTTCTGCTTTGACCTTCACGCCGCAGACGTCGATCTCATAGCTTGAGGCAAGCACATCCGCAGCCTTCTCGCCCGCACAGGGCACATAGCCCAGACCGATGGCGCCACCCAGCGTGTGGCCATAATTGCCCGAACTCAGATAACCCACATATTCGCCATCCCGCAGAATGGGTTCATTGTGGAACAGCAGTGGCTCGGGGTCAGTCAGCCTGAACTGGAACAACCGGCTTTGCGGCCCGCTTTCCTTACGGGCAATAACCGCCTCACGTCCGATGAAATCGCAGCCCTTGTCGGTTTTCACGGCAAAGCCAAGCCCGGCATCGACCACGTGATCCTCGCAGGTGATGTCGTGGCCAAAATGGCGGAATCCCTTCTCGATCCGGCAGCTATCCATCATATGCATGCCGCAGAGTTTCAGGCCCATATCTTGCCCGGCCTCGTACAGGGTTTCGAACACGTGGCCCGCCATGTCGGAGGAGACGTAGATCTCCCACCCCAGCTCGCCCACGTAGGTGACGCGGTGCGCCCGGGCGAGGCCCATGCCCATCTCGATCTCTTGCGCTGTGCCAAACGGGTTGGCCGCGTTCGAGAAATCAGCGGGCGAGACTTTTTGCAGCAACGCGCGTGCGTTGGGGCCCATGACAGCCAGAACGCCCTCGCCTGCGGTGACATCGGTGATGACCACGTTGAACCCACCCGCGTGGCGTTGCATCCAGGTTTGATCGGCCAAGCGCGTGGCTGCGGGGGTGACCACCAGATAGGCTGTCTCGGTCAGACGGGTGACGGTCACGTCCGCCTCGATCCCTCCGGTGCGGTTCAGGAACTGGGTGTAGACGATCTTGCCATTGGGCACTGAGTAATCGCCACCTCCAATGTAGTTCATGAACGCCTCGGCATCCGGCCCTTCGACGCGGATTTTGCCGAAGGAGGACATGTCATACATGCCCACATTCTCGCGCACCGCACGGTGTTCAGCGGCGGAGTTTTCGAACCAGTTCTGGCGCTTCCAGCTATAGTGGTACTCGCGTTCCTGACCTGCGTTGGCGAACCAGTTGGCGCGCTCCCACCCGGCCAGTTCACCCATGACGGCACCGTGTTCCAGCAGGTGATGGTGGAATGGTGTGCGCCGCACGCCGCGCGCGGTGGCTTTCTGACGGTACGGGTAGTGGTCGGCATAAAGCAGGCCCAGCGTTTCCTTGGACCGTTCAAACAAATACTGCTTGTTGCCCTGAAACGGCTGCATCCGGCTGATATCCACATCGCCCAGATCAAAGGGTTTCTCACCGCTGTCCATCCACTCGGCCAGCGCCATACCCGCGCCACCGGCGGACTGAATCCCGATCGAATTGAACCCGGCAGCGACCCAATAATTGTCCATCTCGGGCGCAAGGCCCAGATGATAAGCATCGTCGGGCGTGAACGATTCCGGCCCGTTGAAGAAGGTGTGAATCCCCGCCTCGGCCAGCATCGGCATCCGGTTTACTGCCGCCTCAAGGATCGGCTCGAAGTGGTCGAAATCCTCGGGTAGTTGGTCGAACTCGAAACTGTCGGGGATGCCCTCCATGGCCCATGGCTTCGCGTTGGGTTCAAACGCGCCCAGCAGGATTTTGCCCGCGTCTTCCTTGTAATAAGCGCACTCATCCGGCACGCGCAGAACCGGCAGCTGGGTCAGGCCGTCAATGCCTTCGGTGACGATATAGAAATGCTCACACGCGTGCAGCGGGACGTTCACGCCCGCCATTCGACCGACCTCATGCCCCCACATGCCCGCGCAGTTCACCACCATATCGCACTCGATATGACCCGAGGCGCTGCCGTCATCGGCGACCCAGTCGACGCCCGTGACCCTGCGCCCCTGTTTGACGATATCGGTGACCTTCACCCGTTCCCTGACGATCCCGCCGCGTTGCCGCGCGCCCTTGGCCAGCGCCAGTGCGATATTGGCCGGGTCGCCCTGCCCGTCCAGCGGCAGGTAAACCGCGCCCTTGACGTCTTCTACATTCAGATGGGGGTACATCTCTTTGACACGCTCGTTCGAGATTTCCTCGACCTCGACCCCAAAGGCGCGTGCCATAGCGGCCTGACGGTAGATCTCTTCCTTACGCTCCTCGGTCAGCGCCACGGTGATCGAACCGCAGCGTTTGAACCCGGTGGCCACGCCGGTCTCTTCTTCGAGCGAGCCGTACAGTTCCTGGCTATATTTCGCCAGTTTGGTCATGTTCGCCGTCGCCCGCAGCTGCGCGATCAGACCGGCGGCGTGCCATGTGGTCCCGCTGGTCAGCTGCTTGCGCTCCAGCAGAACGACATCACTCCAGCCCTTCTTAGTCAGGTGATATGCGACCGAGCATCCGATGACGCCGCCGCCGATGATGACCACTCGGGCCTTGTTGGGAAGATCAACCATCCTGAAATCTCCGCGCTGTCAGGTTTGGGCCAAAATGCCACGGAAGATCGACAATAAATGCGCCAAAAGCGTCACAAAATCGGTAATTTTCACCGATGTGTCGCGCGCTTTTCACGACGCAGAACAAAGGGCGTGACGCCGAAAAAGCTTTTGTAAACAGACGAAAACCCGTTCGGGAACCCGCAGGCAAGGCCGATCTCGCGCACGCTCATGGTGGTGTTGAGAAGCAGGTTATTGGCCTTGGCCAACCGCATCTCGCGGTAGAACCCGTTGGGGGTGGTGCCGAAGAAGGTCTTGAACTTGCGCTCGAGCGAGCGGTTGGACAGATGCAGTTCCTCGACGATCTGATGGATCGGCAGAGGGTCCTCGATATTGGCCTGCATCAGCTTGATGCACTGGTCCAGCTTGGCATCCCCGGTGGCGGTCAGACGTGTGCCGGAAAACGGCTGCATGGAGGAGAAATCGCGGATGTTCTCGTGCAGCATAATATCGGCCACGGTCATCTTGGCTGGCCCCGAGATGTGTCGGCCGATCACAGACAAGGCCACATCCGTCGTCGCCTCCATCCCCGCACAGGTGACAACGGCGCCTTGCTGTGTGGCGATGGAGAGCTTCGCCTCGAACCGGGCCCCGCGTTCGCGCAGGAATGAGGCATTTTCCCAATGGGTCGCCATATCCTCGGTACCGTGTTCGTCGATGTAACGGCTGGCGGCTTCAGCCAGCAAGAACACCTGTGCGCCACGATATGTGTAATCCGAAACCACGCGACCCAGCGAAAGGTCGGGATGGTCAGGGTCGGTATTGCCGATGACAAACAGGTAATCCGCGTTGGGCTGGGTGCTGACAGCCTCGGTCTGGATCATCGCGTCGCTGCTGGAATGGATCGGTCCACCCTTCAGCGACTTATACGCATAGGTAAAGGGCGGGTGCGGGCAGACGCGATTGGCCAGCCGCAGCACCTCGACCAGCGACGCCAGTTCCAGCAGCACATAGCCGGGGGCGACGAGGATATCGAAATGCTGCTGACCCGCCATCGCCCTAGACGATCCGGTGTCGCGCGGCGTGCAGCGCGTGGGCCAGCGCCTCGATATGATCGGGGCCGACCTCGCAGCAGCCGCCGACGATGGTGGCCCCGTGTTCGACCCAGGACATAGCAAAATCGGCATAGGCTTCAGGCGTCAGGTCACGACGTTCTTCTAGCGCATCAACAGTGGGGGCGTCTTCCAAAAACCCTTGTGTGATGCCGGTGAAGCCATTGGCATAGGCCCCGTAAGGGCGGCCCATCGTTTCAAGGATCATCAGTGCGGGCATCACCGATTCCGGGCGGGTGCAGTTGATCAACACCGCTTGCGGCGCAAAGCGATCGACCAGAGGCGCGACCTGCGCCAGATGCTCGCCCGAACGCAGGCGGGTGCCGTCATTATCCATCACTGACAGCGCCAGCCAGACGGGTTTGGTTGCGCTTTCCGTCCCGCGCAACGCGCCTTCGGCTTCTTGCAGGGACGAGACGGTTTCCAGCAGGAATAGGTCCACCCGGTCGTTCATCAGACCGACCAGCTCGGCATATTTCAAGGCCGCGTCTTCCACATCGGGCTTCAGGTCGGGCCGGTATGAGGCCAGAAGCGGCCCCAGTGCCCCTGCGATCCGCCCGCTCGAGGGCGGCCGCGCGCGTTCTGCCTGTGTCAGCGCCGAGTCGATCAGGGCGGGCAGTTGATCCTCGATCCCTTCGCGCACCAAGCGCGAGCGGTGCACGGCATAGGTGTTCGTGGTCGCCACCGTCGCGCCACGGCGGAAGTAATCGGCATGGACTTGCCCCACCAGTTCGGGCTGATCTATCATCACGCGCGTTGACCACAAAGGCGTGGGCTTTTCGCCACCGCGCTTGACCAGTTCCTGCCCGATCGAGCCGTCCAACAGGGTGATATCCGCCATAGCCTTACCTTTCCTCAGGGAATGAGAACCAGTTTTCCCGCAAATGCTTTGGACTGAAAGTCCTCTTGCGCTTCGGCGATATCTCTTAGCGGATAGGTTTTTGAGATCAAAGGTTTGATCCGGCCTGCGTTCATAAGTTCGACCAATCGTCCGAAAACCTCGAAGGCCTGATGGGTGCAGCCGTGGATGGTGATGTCGCGCAAATAGATATCGCGCAGATCGGCCTGAACGATGGGGCCGGCGATGGCACCAGATACCGCATACTGCCCGCCGGGTTTCAGCGACAGGATCAGGTTGGGCCAGGCGGGGCCACCGACGACGTCGATCACAACATCGAACATGTCTTTCGGCAAGGGCGCGTTACGGTCAAACGTATCCGTTGCCCCTTGATCTTTGACCACATCGGCTTTGGCTGGGCTGGTGACACCCCACACGGTCGCTCCGCGTAGCCGGGCAAGTTGCACAGCAGCCAGACCGACCCCGCCCGAAGCTCCGGTGATTAAAACCTTGTGGCCTGCAGTCACGCCTGCGCGGGTCAGCAGGTTTTCCGCCGTGCCAAAAGCACAGGGGATGGCAGCGATCTCGGCATCCGACAGCGGTGAGGCCGAGACGTCATACAGGTCCGACGCCTCAACCAGACAATATTGCGCGAAGGCCCCGTCAATCTCGGACCCGAGCGCGATGAACCCTGTCGGATTGCCGGGGCGTGGGCGCGGCAGGTTGATCGGGCAGGTGACTCGTTGACCGGGTTGGAACCCAGTCTCGGGTCCGGCAAGTTCAACGATGCCGCACAGATCGCCGCCCTGAATGCGCGGGAAGTGTAACGCGCCACCCCAGCCGCCCGCGTCGACCTCCTGATCCACCGCATCCGTCGCGCCGGTAATGTCTGAGGAATACCAGCCGACACGTGTGTTGATATCGGTGTTGTTGACCCCAGCTGCCGCGACCCGAACCAGCACCTGACCGGGCCCGGGTTGTGGCACCGGGATATCCGCGCGCCACTCCAGCGCCTCTGGCCCGCCGTGGCGGGTCAGGTGAACGCCCTGCATGACGCGCGGAACAGCCATGGTCAGGCCCGCAGCCGGTCGTTGGCCGGATCCCAGAGGGGTTGATCCTCTTGCACCACAGCGGGGTATTTCTGGCCGTAGATCTCGACCTCCAACGCGGTGCCCGGATTTGCCAATTCCGACTTGATCATGCCCAGTGCGATGGACTTGCCAACGCGATAGCCCCATGCACCCGATGTGGTCTCGCCCACGATCTGGTCGCCTTGCCAGATGCAGGACATGTAGGGTGCGTCGCAGTCACCGGCCTCGACCGTCAGGGTCACGAAGGACTTCTTCACCCCCTGCTGCTTTTCGTTCAGGATCGCGGCCTTGCCGGGGAAATCCTGCGGCTTGTCTAGTTTGACGAAGCGCCCCAGCCCGCCTTCCAGCAGAGAGTAATCGGTCGACAGGTCGCCCTTCCACGCGCGGTAGCCTTTTTCGATCCGCAGCGAGTTCAGCGCATACATGCCAAACGGCGTGGCACCAGCCTCAAGGATCGCGTCATAGATCGCAGGCATGTCGTCGTTCAGAGCGTGAACTTCCCAACCCAGTTCGCCAGCAAAGGATACGCGGATCAGATAGGCGGGTTTCCCTGCCACAGTGGCGGCCTGATGGGTCAGCCAGCCCAGCGACAGATCGGCATCGGTCAGCCCCGCCAGGATGTCCCGCGATTTTGGGCCGGTGACGATCAGCGTGTCGCGTGTGGTGGTAACATCCTCGACACTGACACCCGAGGGCATCGCATTCACCAGAATGTCCCGGTCGTGCCATTGCGCGGTGGCGGCGGTGATCATGACGAACTCATCTTCGCCCAGACGCAAGCAGGACATCTCGGTCAGGATGCGGCCCCGGTCGTCGGCGATATAGACCAGATTGATCCGGCCCACCTTGGGCAGACCGCCCGTCACCAGCCCGCGCAGCGCCTCGGCCGCGCCTTCTCCCTTAACCATGAAGCGCGAGAAACCCGGCAAGTCCAGCACGCCGCAATGGTCGCGCACGGCCTCGCATTCTTCTTTGATCCGCTGCTCCCACGGGCCAGAGCGACCCCATGTATGCGTCGCATCCAGCGAGGTATCGTCGCCCGGCTTGGCGAACCAATTGGCGCGTTCCCAGCCGTTATAGGCTCCCATAACGCCGCCCAGTTCCTTGATCTTGTCATGAACCGGAGACAGCTTCTTGTCGCGCGCCGCAGGCCATTCGTGATGCGGGAAGTGCATGGCGTATTCGTTGCCATAGACCTCCATGCCCTTCTGGTTGCAATAGTCTTGATCGGTGTAGTCGGTGTAGCGGCGTGGATCGACGGCCCACATATCCCATTCGGTCGCGCCATCGACGATCCATTCGGCAAGCACCTTGCCAGCGCCACCGCCCTGCGCGATGCCGAAGGTAAAGGTGTGCGCCTCAAACGCGTTGCTTACGCCGGGCATCGGCCCGATCAGAGGCAACCCATCCGGCGCGTAAGGGATCGGGCCATTGATGACACGTCCAACGCCCGAAGTTGCCATCAGCGGCACCCGCTCCATCGCGTCGGTGACGATGTCTTCGATCCGGTCCAGATCGTCGTTCCAAAGCTGGAAACTGAAATCCTCGGGCATCGGATCGTCTTCGGTCATCCAATGGCCCTGGCAGTTGGGCTCATACGGCCCAAGGTTGAAGCCGTTCTTCTCCTGCCGCAGGTAGTACGAGATATCCACGTCGCGCAGCAGCGGCAGCTTGCCGCCGTTTTCCTTTGACCACGCTTCCACCTCGGGGATTTCATCGGTCAGCAGGTATTGGTGGCTCATGACCATCGCAGGCACCGTACGCCCGCCAAAGGGTTTGAACCATTCGCCCACGCGCTGCGCATAGTACCCAGCGGCGTTGACCACGTAGTCGCAGGCAATATCGCCCTTATCGGTATGCACAGTCCAGGTGCCATCGTCATGCTGAGTCACGCCGGTCGCCGGGCAGAAACGGATGATCTTTTGCCCCATATCCCGCGCGCCTTTAGCCAGCGCCTGAGTCAGCTGCGCCGGATCGATGTCGCCGTCGGTCGGATCGTACAGAACGCCCTCAAGATCATGGGTTTCAAGGAAGGGATAGCGCTCTTTGGCCTCTTCCGCTGTCCACATCTCCATCGGGATGCCTTGATAACGACCCATGGACAGGGCGCGTTCGAACTCCTGCATCCGTTCCTCGCTGTGCGCCAGACGGATCGAGCCCGAAACGTGGTAGTTCATCGGGTAATCGACCTCGTCCGCAAGGCGCGAATACAGCTCGGTCGAATAGCGCTGCATGTTCATGATCGCCCACGAAGTCGAGAATGTCGGCACATTCCCCGCCGCGTGCCATGTCGAGCCTGCGGTCAGTTCATTCTTTTCCAGCAGAACGCAGTCGGTCCAGCCCTTCTTGGCCAGATGATAAAGCGATGAACAGCCGACGACGCCGCCGCCGATGATGACCACACGGGCCTTGGTTGGAAAATCACTCATGGTTTTGCTTCCCTGTTAGTATGCCCGCTGGGGCAGATCGTCCTGAATGTCGTAGTAGTCGCCCTTGTCGGCGACGAAGATATGTTGGGCGAGTTTCAGCCCGGTGGGCTCGTCCAGAGACCCTATTGAAACCGCAATCGTGTCCTCATCATTGTGCTGCCAAAACAGGGACGAGCCGCAGGCGCTGCAAAAGCCGCGCTTGGCGATGTCCGAGGCGCGATACCAACCCAGCGTCTCACTGGAGGTAAAGCTGAGGTTGTCTTCATGCGTCTCGCAGGAGGCCCACAGATGACCCGATTGCCTGCGGCATTGGCCGCAATGGCAGGCGTTGGGTGCGGCGAGGTCTCCGTCAATGGTGTAGGCGACCTTGCCGCAGAGGCAGGAACCGGTGTGCATGTCTTTACCCCCTTGCTGTAGGCGTTGCGCTGGTACCCAGCATCACGCCGTAGATGATGAAACAGGTCGCCATCACGCGGCGGACCCAGACGTTGAACACAGCACCCAGCGCAGCCTTGCCCATCAGCGCACCCAGCAGGGTGAACCCCGTGTAGCTGAGCGTTGTGATGACCAGCGCGGTGGGCATGATCACCCCCATCTGTTGCCAGACCGGCACGTCGGGTTGAACGAATTGCGAAAACGCCGCCAGATACCCGGCCACGCTTTTGGGGTTGATCGTTGCCACCGCCAGTGCGTGCAGATAGACGTGGCGCGCGGGTCGCTCGGACGCGGGCGCGGGTTTGCTGGCATTGATCCAGCCGCGGATGCCCATCCAGATCAAGAACCCCGCGCCGATCAGTTTGGCGATGAAAAACCCGGTGGGTGAGGCCGCGATCAGCGCCGTGACGCCCAGCGCGGACAGGATCAGAAAGGCGCTGGCCTGAGTCAGGATCGCCAGCACGCCCAACATCGCCTTGGCAAAGGGCAGGCTCATTCCGTTTGAGATGCAATTGACCGCATTCGGCCCCGGTGTGGTGACGAACACCACCCAGAACAGAGCGAATATGGTCCAGGCCTCGAAGCTCATTCAATACACCGGCGGGGCGATGACCCAGATGGCCACGGCGGGCTCATCATAGGGGTTCGCCCAGTGATAAGGTTCGTGTTTGATGCGGAAACTGTCCCCCGGCCCGACCGAAAACTGCCGCCCGCCAATCGTCAGGTCCAGCCGCCCTGAGATCATATAGCCGACCTCTTGCGTCGGGCGATTGGCGGGGGTCTGCATCTGCGAGCGGGGCTCGAATGTGGAATGCACCATCTCAAAATCATCGGTCAGATCAGGCGACAGCAGTTCTTCGATCAGCCCCTCCTCACCCGATCCCATTGGACGGCGTGAGCCCGCGCGAACCACATAACCCTGCTCATCCGCCGGGGCGGCGGAATGGGCAAACAGCATCGACATGGGCACGCCCAGACAATCGGCCATCTGCCGCAGGTCCGAGATGGACGGATCGGACATGTCCCGCTCAACCTGGCTAAGCCACCCGACCGAGCGGTTCAACTTTGCAGCAATCTCGCTCAGCGTCAGCCCGCGCGCTTTGCGCAGGGCGCGGATATCGGCACCAAGGGTCGCGCTTTGGGGGGCTTGAGAGTTCAATTGCCGCTCCGTGTTGTCGTGAAATTTCATCCCTGTTTTTCACGATGGCGCGAATCGATGAAAAAACCAAGCGTTTTTTCACTTGGGTCACGCGGCCACGTTCGGTATCGGTCACGCATGTGGATTGCAGTAATGTATCTGTGGGCGATCAATACCCTGACCCTGCTGGCCTTTGGCTGGGACAAACTGCGCGCGCGGCGGCGCAAGCGCCGGGTGCCGGAACGTCCTCTGCTATGGCTGGCTGCGCTGGGTGGCAGCCCCGGAGCCATAGTCGGGCGGTGGATATTCCGCCACAAGACCCGCAAACGGGGATTTTCGAGGTGGTTATTTGCAATCCTGATCGGTCAGGCCGCTGCTTGCTATGCTGCCTTCACCTTTCTGCCCCCGCTGCTGGGCTAACCGACCTCAGCGTGCGAACACATCGCGGAGGATAGAGGCAAGCCCATCGGCATCTGCCTGAGTAAACGCATCGGGCAGATCGCTGTCGATATCAAACACCGCGATCACCTCACCCTGCGCGTCAAAGACAGGCAGCACCAGTTCCGACCGGGTTGAGGACGCACAGGCGATATGGCCGGGAAATGCGTCCACGTCAGCCACAAGCTGCACCTCTTGGGTCCGGGCCGCTGCGCCACAAACGCCACGGCTAAAGGGGATGACAAGACAACCGTGGCCACCTTGGTAGGGACCAATCTTAAGCAGGTCGGGCTCGGTCACCCGATAAAACCCGGTCCAGTTAAAGCGATCATCGCTGTGATGCACCTCGCAGGTGACGGTCGCCATCAGGGCGACCTCATCCGTTTCACCCTCGGTCAGAGCGGCAATGGCTTTAGCAAGCTGCGCATAGTCGACGGTCATGGTCACTGGTCCGGATCAATTTGCTTTGTGCAGCGACCTATGCCGAAAACGCCAAAGCGTCAAACCCGTTCGATTGCGATCGCCGTCCCTTCACCGCCACCAATGCAGATGGCCGCCACACCCCGTTTGAGGTTCCGCTTTTCCAACGCATTCAAAAGCGTGACCATGATCCGTGCGCCCGAAGCGCCGATTGGGTGCCCTAGCGCACAGGCCCCTCCGTTGACATTGACGATGTCACGGGGCAGGCCCATCTCGCGCATGAAGGCCATGGGCACGACCGCAAAGGCTTCGTTGACTTCCCACAGATCCACATCGTCCTTGGACCACCCGATTTTAGCCAACAAGGACTGCGCCGCAGGAACCGGAGCAGTGGTGAACAAACCCGGTGCCTGAGCAAAGCTGGCATGGCCAAGAATGCGCGCGCGTATGGTAAGCCCGCGGGCCTCGGCAGCATCGGTCGACGCCAGAACCAGAGCGGCAGCACCGTCCGAGATAGAGGAGGAGTTGGCTGCCGTTACCGTCCCGTCTTTGCGAAATGCTGGTTTTAGCGTCGGAATTTTTTCGGGACGCGCCGATTGCGGTTGTTCATCAGCCGAATGAGTGATCTCTCCCTTACGAGAGCGGGTCACGACAGGTGTGATCTCGGCGTCAAAAGCACCGGTTTCCTGCGCGGACAGCGCGTTGGACAACGAACGCACGGCGTATTCATCCTGCTCTTCACGCGTGAACTGATACGCCTCGGCACAATCCTCGGCGAAGGTTCCCATCAAACGGCCTTTGTCATAGGCATCCTCGAGCCCATCCAGAAACATGTGGTCTACGACCTGCCCATGACCAATCCGAGCACCGCCACGCATCTTGGGCAGCAGATAAGGTGCGTTCGTCATACTCTCCATCCCGCCGGCAATCATCGTGTCGGAATGACCCAAGGCGATTTGGTCGTACGCAATCATCGCAGCCTTCATGCCCGACCCGCACATCTTGTTCAGAGTGGTGGCGGGAACGTCCTCGCCAAGCCCGGCAGCAAAGCCCGCCTGCCGCGCCGGCGCCTGACCCTGACCGGCCGGCAAAACGCAGCCCATCAAAACCTCGTCCACTGTGTCGGCCTGTGCACCATCAAGCGCCGCACGGATTGCGGCCCCACCTAGTTCGGCAGCGGTGACCCCGTCGAACATCCCCTGAAATCCACCCATCGGAGTGCGTGCAGCCCCTGCGATCACGACCTGTTTCATACGGATGCTCCTCTCAACTTCCCTACCTTTGGATACCGAATGGTAAGATTTGCCGTCTAGCGTATTTCTACCATTTATTTTCAGTTTGAAGGATAGTCGCGTATGAGCCTGACCAGCAAAACGACTGACACAACGCAGGTCATTACGGTCCATTCCGACCGGATTGATGCCGCGATGGCCATCCAGTTCAAAGAAGACATGCGAAGCACGGCACAAGGCGGGGCGCCACGGGTCGTTCTGGATTTGACGGATGTGGAATTCATTGATTCCAGCGGGCTTGGGGCCATCGTGGCGTCGATGAAGCAACTCGGCAGCGAAAGACGCCTGGATTTGGCCGGGCTGCACCCATTTGTCGAAAAGGTGTTTCGGCTAACGCGCATGGATACGGTGTTCAAGCTGTACCCGACATTGGACGATGCGCTGACGGCTGCGGCGGACTGACGGATCTGAATGGGCGCAATGGCCATGTGTGACGAAAATTGCATGGATTTGAACTTTGCCGCGACCGAGGCTGAAGCCAGCACTGGCATCGCCAGAATTAGCACCTGCCTAGAAGCTCAGGGCCTGCCGCAACACAAAGCCGCCGACGTCAAGATAGCGCTGGCCGAGGCGATCAATAATGTCGTTGAACACGCATATGCGGGAATTACACCGGCAAAGGTCAAGGTCAGATGCCGATTGCACGAAAACTGGCTTGAGATCCTGATCTCGGACACAGGCAACCCACTGCCGGGGTTTCGCGTACCTGACGGGGTCCCTGCCCCGCTTGGCTCCTCGCTGGATGATCTGCCCGAAGGCGGGTTTGGCTGGTTTCTGATCCATGAATTGACCAGCGAAATCCGTTATGAACACACGAACGGCTGCAATCGTCTGTCCCTGCGCTTTGACTTTCCACGCTTGGGCTAGACCGAAAATGTCACAATAACGCCCAGATCAGACCATTGTCGCGCCGCAAACAAAGAGCAAAAGTTAACTCGTAGCTCAGATAGCTTCCCTCGGCGCCTAGTGTCACAGCCCCCACCCAGTGAACGGCGCCGAGGAACTTCCCCTTGATTTGACTGGACAACACCAACCCGCGCGATACGTTCGGCGCGTTCAGTCACGGGAGCATCACTATGCGCGATTTCCATACACCGGGCCGGTCACAGGTTCTGGCGACCGAAGGCATGTGTGCCACGTCACATCCTTTGGCGGCTCAGGTTGCGTTGCAAATTCTGCAGCAGGGCGGCAATGCGATGGACGCCGCGATCGCAGGAGCGGTCTTGTTGGGAATTTGCGAGCCGCAAATGACCGGTATCGGCGGCGATTGCTTTGCACTTTTCAATCGTGCGGGCGAAAACAAAGTTCGGGCTCTTAACGGATCAGGTCGCGCGCCTGCTTCGGCCAAAGCGCAAGACCTGCGCGCCAAGGGTTTGGAGACTGTCCCCTTGAACACGCCCGAAGCTGTGACAATCCCCGGTGCGGTGGATGCATTTTGCCATTTGGCTGATACCGAGGGAAAACTCGGGCTTGAAACCATTCTTCAACCCGCCGTTCATTATGCCGAAATCGGGGTTCCGGTCGCGCCGCGGGTGGCATTTGACTGGATATCGGGCGCATCCAACCTGCAAGGCGCCGCACGAGACCACTATCTGTTCAACGGGGCCGCACCCAAAATCGGGCAGGTTTTTCGCGCGCCCGGTCAGGCCCAGGTGCTGCGGCAGATTGCCAAATACGGCAGGGATGCGTTTTACACCGGGGACATCGCGCTGGACATGATCGATGCCCTGACAAGCCGCGGCGGCGTACATACAGAAGCGGACTTCGCCTCGACCGCCTTTTCCAAGACGAAACCGGTGAGCGGCCGGTACCATGACACCGAACTGTTCGAACATCCGCCCAACGGTCAGGGGGCCACGGCGATTCTTCTGCTTAATATTCTGAAGAACTTTGATCTGTCCGGTATGGACCCGTTCGGGGTCGAGCGTATTCATATTGAGGCTGAAGCCTCAAAATTGGCCTATGACGCCCGCAACCGGTTCATTGCTGACCCCGATCATATGGCACAGGCTCAGAAGTTCACTGATCAGGGTATTGCCGACAGCTTAGCCGCGTTAATCGACCCCAATCGCGCGATGCCCGCTGCTGCACCGGTCACTGAAGCAATTCACAAAGATACGATCTATATCACCGTCGTCGATCGCGACCGAATGGCAGTGTCACTGATCTATTCGATCTTCCACAGTTTTGGCTCGGGCATCGCATCCGAGAAATATGGGATTTTGCTGCAAAACCGCGGCGCTGGATTCACGCTGCAACAGGGCCACCCCAACGAAATGGGCGGCGGCAAACGCCCGATGCATACCATCATTCCAGGCATGGTCATGCAGGACAACCGGATCACCATGCCCTTCGGCGTGATGGGCGGAGCGTTCCAGCCAACCGGCCATGCGCGCCTGTTGTCGAACCTCACCGATCACGGTTTGGACCTTCAGGCCAGCATCGACGCGCCACGCGCATTCGCTGATGGGGGTGTACTGAAACTCGAGCGCGGAATTCCGCGCAAGGTGGCTGAACAATTAGGCGATATGGGTCACAAAGTTGAAATTCCGGAAACCCCGCTCGGCGGCGCCCAGGCAATCCTCATCAAAGAGGACGGTGTGCTTGAAGGCGCAAGCGATCCCAGAAAAGATGGTTGCGCGCTTGGCTACTGACCAAGCGCCGGCTGCCCCGTTGTCAGTTCAGGTGAAAGTGCAAAGGGTACGCACCGTTTTCGAACGGACCGAACATGTCGGGAATATCGGGATGTTCCACCGGTTCGCCCGACTGGTCAGCAACCAGATTTTGTTCAGAAACATAAGCAACATAGAAGGATTGGTCGTTTTCGGCCAGCAAATGATAGAACGGTTGTTCCCTGAGCGGACGACTGTCTTCCGGTATCGCTTGATACCATTCTTCCGTGTTCGAGAATTCCGGATCCACATCAAAAATGACCCCTCGGAAGGGATGTTTTTTGTGGCGAACCACCTGACCCAGACGGTACTTGGCGTTTGTCTTCAGCATATCTTCAGCCCCCAAAGGTCTTACTACTCTTTTATGCGCTGAAATGCCAATCAATGATCGGAAATTAAGGGAAACAGTCTGTGAACCTCTTACTGACAGTGTTTGAAATTGTTGCTCCGGTCTTTCTTTTAGCCGGAATCGGCTATGCGTGGGTCAGGTTCGGATTCGAATACCGACTGGAATTCGTGACTCGTTTGGCGGTCACGCTTGCAGTACCCAGCCTTATTTTTGTTGCCCTTATGCAAACTGAGATTCCCGCAGGCGAGCTGACGCGGTTCACACTGGCGGCCATTGTTGGCCATCTGGTACTTGCTGTCGCATTCGGTTTATTTGTGCGGTTTTCCGGGCTGGATCGCAGAACCTACCTTGCACCGCTCATCTTTGGAAACACGGGCAATTTGGGGCTACCGCTTTGCATTTTTGCCTTTGGCCAGGCCGGGCTTGGATTTGCCGTGATCTTTCTGGCCGTCACTGCACTTTTCTCTTTTACATACGGGATTTATCTGGTTGCTGGCAAAGGCGCGTTTGGCAAAGTAGCACGCGAACCGATGGTATGGGCCACTTTGCTAGGCGCGCTATTTCTGTGGCGCGGGTGGGAAACGCCACTGTTCCTGACCAATACACTGGATCTGTTGGGGCAAATGGCTATTCCAATGATGCTGATCACTGTCGGCGTCGCAATAGCGCGCCTGACCACCCGGAAACTGGGGCAGGCTATCTGGCTTTCAGCGTTGAAACTGGCGGTCTGTTTCGCGCTTGGCTGGGGTATCGCACTGGCGTTCGCTTTGGATTCGGTCGCATTCGGGGTTCTGGTGCTGCAAATGTGTGCGCCTGTGGCCGTGACCTCATACTTGCTGGCCGAACGGTTCGAAGCCGACGCGGACGCAGTAGCGGGTATGGTTATGGTCTCGACCGTGTTGTCGGTGGGCGCAATGCCCATAATTCTAGCTATTGTGCTGTAGCGTTTGTGATTTCCAAAACGCTCAATCTGCGCTAGAATAAAGAAAAAAGGCACGAGGCACATGAGCAGAATTCTTATCGTACTCTTCGGGGTGCTGCTTTTGGCATCCTGTAGTGGCGGCTCGAAACAGCCGCCCAGCAAGCTGAATGACGCGTGCAGCATTGCGCGCGAGCGGCCCGACTTTATCAAGGCATTCAAAACCACAGAGCGGAAATGGGGTGTCCCAGTTCACGTACAGATGGCGACAATCTATCAGGAAAGCCGCTATCGGCACGATGCGCGCACTCCACACCAATACGTGCTGGGTGTCATCCCGATGGGCCGCCAAAGCAGCGCTTATGGCTTTAGCCAAGCTTTGGACGGCACGTGGGAGGAATACCAGCGCGAGACCGGCAAACGCCGTGCCAAGCGGGACCGTATCCGTGATGCGTCCGACTTTATCGGCTGGTACATGACCAAAAGTCTAGATCGCAATGGGATCCAACTGCACGACACGCGTAACCAGTATCTGGCGTATCATGAGGGCCATACCGGCTATGCTCGCGGCAGTCATTACAGCAAAACTTGGCTGTTGAACGTCGCCAACAATGTAGATGCACGCGCCAAACTGTATCAGGCACAACTGTCAGGCTGCCGTTACTAAAAGGTCAGCGGGTCAGCGATTGCCTGACCCGCTTCTGGTCCGGCGCGAGAAGAGGTTGTTATCCAGGTTCCCGCCCGTCTCAAGCGGCCCTAGCAAGACCGTAGTCTGGCTGCCTGCGTTGTCATGGATCACCCATTTGCGCAGCTCTACCGGATCGCCGGTGAACATCAGTTCGATCCGGCCCGAATCCGGGTTTTTGGGATCTTGCGCTGTCACAACCGTAGCCGTGCCGTCAAAGTCGTGCCCGACCACCATATTCGCCTGAGCCAAGTTCACGTTCCTCGCCAGAACCAATGACAGCGGTGTGCGCCGCAAGGGGTATTGCTCGGGTGGTTGATTGGACTTTGGGTCGAAAATCTGAACCGTCCCAGCCCGCGCCAGAACAACAGCGCTGTTAGGCGGGTCGTATTCGAACCGCATCTTGCCCGGCCGTTCAATCCACAGCTTACCGGTGCTGAGCGACCCGTCATCATTGACCTGAGTGAAGGTGGTCTGAACGGTTTTCAACTCGTTCAGATAGTTTGATATCTGCGACAATGGCAGCTTATCCGCGGCCCACGCGGCGGGTGCGGTCAATGTCAAAGCAAGGGCAAAAGCAATCTGTTTCATAAGGCACAGATAGGCCTTCTGCCCTTGTTATTAAATATCCTATTGCTCGGGGATGAGGATTTCGCGCTTTCCGACATGATTGGCTGCGGAAACAACGCCTTCGTCCTCCATTTGCTCAACCAGACGGGCGGCTTTGTTGTAACCGATGGCAAGTTTCCGCTGGATATACGAGGTCGAGCATTTGCGATCCTTGATCACAATCGCCACCGCCTGATCGTACAAAGCATCCTCGCCATTGGTGTTGCCACCGGTATTCAGGCCAAGAACTGCATCGATATTGTCGGCCTTTTCCTCGGCCGGGCCATCGACGACACCGCTCATGTAATCGGGCGGGCCGAACTGTTTCAGGTGGTTGACGATTTCTTCGACCTCTTCGTCCGACACGAACGGGCCGTGGCAGCGGGTGATCTTGGCCCCGCCAGCCATATAGAGCATGTCGCCCTGCCCCAGCAGTTGCTCGGCGCCCATCTCGCCCAAAATGGTGCGGCTGTCGACTTTCGAGGTCACCTGGAACGAGATCCGGGTGGGGAAGTTTGCCTTGATCGTGCCGGTGATCACATCGACCGAAGGCCGCTGCGTCGCCATGATCAGGTGAATACCCGACGCCCGCGCCATCTGCGCCAGACGTTGAATACACGCCTCGATCTCTTTACCCGCGACCATCATCAGGTCGGCCATCTCGTCGACGATAACGACGATATAGGGCATCGCCTCGGGTGCGAATTCTTCGGTCTCGAAGGTGGGTTCGCCGGTTTCATCGTCAAAGCCCGTTTGGACCGTGCGGCTGAACATCTCGCCTTTGGCCAGAGCATCCTTCACACGACCGTTGTAGCCCGCGATGTTGCGCACGCCCATCTTGGACATCTTGCGATAGCGGTCCTCCATCTCGCCCACGACCCATTTCAGGGCGACAACCGCCTTTTTCGGGTCAGTCACAACGGGCGACAGTAGATGCGGAATGCCGTCATAGACCGACAGTTCCAGCATCTTGGGGTCGATCATGATCAGGCGGCATTCATCGGGTGTCAACTTATAGAGCAGCGACAGGATCATCGTGTTGATCGCCACCGATTTACCGGACCCCGTGGTCCCTGCGATCAGCAGGTGAGGCATCTTGGCAAGGTTCGCCACGACCGACTCACCGCCGATATCCTTACCCAAGGCCAACGGCAGCGCATGGTTGCCGTCGCCGAAATCACGGCTGGCAAGGATTTCACGCAGCACCACCATCTCACGGTTCTCATTGGGCAGTTCGATGCCGATGACCGAGCGCCCGGGCAGGGTCGAAACACGTGCGGACAGCGCCGACATCGAGCGTGCGATATCGTCGGCCAAACCGATCACACGGCTGGCTTTCAGACCGGGTGCCGGTTCCAGTTCATACATGGTGACAACGGGACCGGGGCGAACACTGACGATCTCACCCTTGACGCCATAGTCATCCAGCACGTTTTCCAGCATCCGGGCGTTTTCCTCCAACGCCTCATCGCTGAGGTGATGGCGCTGAATGCTGGCGGGGTTGGCCAGCAGGCCCAAAGGCGGCAATTCGAAATCGGAATGCTTGTCCTCGAACGACAGCGCAGGTTGCGCTTCGGCCTGCGCGCGGCGCGAAGGCTGCGGCGCGCGACGCACAGGTTGCGCGACAACCGGTTTGCGCGGTTCAGCCACCGGGATTTTCATCGCCGGGCGCGACTCAGGGGCGGGCTCGGGTTCAACCATCGGCTCATCCTCGAACACGGCCTCATCATAGTCCGGCTCGGGCGCAAAATCCTGATGCAGAGGTTCATGCCATTCGGTTGGTTCTGCCGTCAGCATCGGCTCGGGTGGCAAACCAGTCGACGTCATCGGCGGTTCCGGCGGCAATTCACCCGCGCCAGAGTTCAGGATCAACGGATCGGGCCCACGTCCCCGCCCCTTGGTCAGCGGCAGGTTTGGGTCATGTTCAGGTACCATCTCACCCGCGGCGACCTTGCGGTTGCGCACAGCGGCGGAAATCTTGGACCGGATGCGGTCTTCGCCCGGCATCTCTTCAAAATCGGCGAGAGGCTCGCGGTCGATCAATTCGGGCTCGGGCATAGGGTCCGGGCGGCGGATCAGATCGGGGATACGCGACAGCAAGCCCGATTTCACGGGCTCGGGCGCAGTCAGCGGAGGCTCTTCGAACGGCGGATCGGCGTAAGCCAGTTCATCGTCGAACACGGCTTCGGCGGCTTCGACACGCGCGGCTTTGCGCTCATCCCATTGCGCGCGGCGGTCACGAGCCGCTTGCGCGGTTGCCGACGCACTGCGGCCCAGCAGGTTCATCAGCGCGTCGTAAGACATCACCAAGCCCAGCAAAAACGCCCGGAAGCCTTTGCGCACATCGTCCTTCGTAAAGCCCAAGACGAAAATGCCCAGCGCCAGCATCCCGAGCGCCATGGCCAGCGACATCAGCTTGACCACGAAATGCGACGCGACCGGCAACAGGGTTAGCAACGCGCCCATGACGGTGTCGCCAAACAGCCCTCCAAGGCCGAAACTATGGGTCGAACGCCAAGCCTCATCGGGCACCAAGGTCGCTGCATAGACCGAGACGACGGCAATCCAGATCGGCGCAAAGATCAACCGGGCAATCGCGCGATCCTCGCCAAAATGTCCCGCAAATCGCACGCCCCAGCCGATCAGAACCAAGGCAATGCTCCAGCTGCCCCAGCCCACGATCATGAACAAGGGCGCCGCGATAGATGCACCAATACGCCCCATCCAGTTCTGCACCGGCGCATCGGTCGAGACCATCCAGTTCGGATCATCCGGCGTGTAGGACCAGATCATAGCAGCAGCTGCCAGCCCCAGCAGGATCAAGGCAATCCCAATCAATTCCTTGCTGCGCCGCTCAATGGCGGCTTGCGTTGTACTGTCCAGCAATGGATCGCGGTTGCGCGCGTTCAATGATGCCATTTTGCCCTCGTACCTCACGAATAGATGCAGTCGCGGAGCGTAATCAGCCCCTGCTGCAACTCTGTTTTTGGAGCCACAAGCGCGGCCCGAATAAAATGCTCGCCCGGGTTTTGTCCCGGATCGCCTTGGGAAAGATATGCGCCTGGCAGAACCCGAACCCCGGTTTCACGCCAGAGCTTCAATGCGGTCTCTTCGCCGTTATCGACCGGTAGCCACAGGAAAAACCCAGCCTCGGGTGACATATAGCCTTGCACACCTGCAAACACGTCATCCGCGATGGCGTATTTTTCCTGATAAAGCGCGCGGTTCTGGATGACATGCTCCTCGTCCGCCCAAACACGTGCGGCGGCGGCCTGCAACGGCAAAGGCAGTGGCGATCCGGCATAGTTGCGCAGCTGTTTGACCCGTTTGATCGTATCCGGCCCGCCCGCAATCAGACCCGAGCGCAGCCCAGCCAGGTTCGACCGCTTCGAGAGTGAGTTGAACAGCACCACACGTTCAGGGTCTGCGCCCATCTCTTGCGCGACGGTCAGTGCACCGACCGGTGCCTCGTCACGGTAGATCTCGGAATAGCATTCATCCGCGAAGATGCGGAAATCGTACTTTTCCGCCAACCCGATCAGTTCGGCCCAATAGTCGCGTGAGGCCACAGCGCCCTGAGGGTTGGCGGGTGAACAGATATAGGCCGCGACGGTGCGGTTCAGCACATCCTCGGGCAGGCCTGCATAATCGGGAAGGTGTCCAGTGGCAGCAGTGGCCGATACAAAAACAGGGTCCGCCGCGACCGAGATCGAGGCCACCATATAGACCTGATAGAACGGGTTCGGGCACAGGATGACCGGCTTCTGGCCATTCTTTTCCTCGGGGCACAACGCCATGGCGGCGTTATACAGCCCCTCGCGCGTGCCATTCAGGGCCATCACGTTGGTGTCGGGGTCCATCGTCACGCCATAGCGGCGCGCGATCCAGTCGGTGATCGCGCCACGCAGCTCGGGTGAGCCTTCGTTGGGCGGATAACCTTGAAACCCTGCGGCATTCTCAGAGATGACATCCGTCACCCAGGCCGGGAAATCGTGCATCGGCGCGCCGATAGTCATGTGAATCACATCGCCGCCCGGTTGATGGTGGTCCAACAGGGTGCGCAGACGCGGGAAAGCGTATTCCGGTAGGTTCGAAAACCGCTCGGGGAAATTCATATCTACTGCCTCAAGTTCGGGATCATAGCGCCCCGTTTTCAGGCAGGTTACAGGCCGCACCCCGTTTCGTCCAGCCAAAGTGATGGCAAATCAGGGGATTGTGGCATTCAGGCCAATGCCGCCTCGGCCGCTGATCCGATCCGTAGCAGAGCCTCCTCGGACCCAGGATAGCCCATCATCATCACCCCGCAGCCCGGTGTTCCTGTCGGTAAGGTCAGCGCGGCCAGACCCATCAGGTTGCCGATCCGCGTGTTGCGCAAAGCAAGCAGGTTTTCAGTGACGTAATAGTCGTGATCGGTCAGCAACCGATCCAGATTAGGCGGTAGAATCGGAGCAGTCGGTGCCAGAACAGCATCAAACCCGGATGTGGCCGCATCCCAGGCAGCGCGAGAGGCCTTCAGCTTGGACCACGCCGCGATGTAATCCGCACCCGAGACATTCTTGCCCGTGCGGAACCGTTCGAGGATTTCTGGATACATCGCGTCCGGGTTGGCTTCGATCACATCGCGCCACAGGCCATAGGCCTCGGTCGTGTAAAGCACACCGGACAGCGCCATCGCATCCGCCAGTTCGGGCACTTCCAGCGGTACGATCTCGGCCCCGGCATCGCGCAGACGCTCCAGCGCGCTGTCATAAGCGGCGCGAGGAGTGTCGCGCAGGTTATCCTTGGCGATATTTTGCAGATCGGCAAAGCGGCGGCCTTTCAGGCTGGCCCCACGCAGATCGGCGGGTGTGCCGCCTTCCAACAGGGCCAGCATATGCGCCGCGTCCTCAACCGACCGGGCCAGCGGGCCCACGGTGTCGAAGCGCAGGCACAGCGGCACCGTGCCTTCAAGGCTGACCCGCCCTGCAGTTGTTTTCAGACCCACCAGATTGTTCCATGCGGAGGGAATACGCACCGAGCCTCCGGTGTCGGACCCAATCCCACAAGCCGCCAAACCCCAAGCGACCGAGGCCGCCGCGCCCGAGGATGACCCGCCCGGCACGGCTTCCACATCATCAATGCAGGGCGGCGTGTCGGTGATGGGGTTCAGACCAAGGCCCGAGAAGGCCAGCTCGCTCATATGGGTTTTGCCCAGACAGACCGTGCCCATGGCCGTGGCGTTGCGCACGACAACCGCGTCCGCCTGCGGCACCCGGCCTTTCAGCAGGGCCGATCCGGCCTCGGTCCCGGTGCCCGCGGTATCGAACAGGTCTTTCCAGCTGATCGGCACCCCGTCCAGCAGTGACCGGCGCAGACCCAGCGCGGCGCGATCCTGCGCGGCTTTGGCCTCGGCCCGGGCGCGGTCGTGGGTGACGCGCGCATAGATGCGGTCGCGGTAGGGATGGGCGTCGATGGCGGTCAGATAGGTCTCGGTCAGCTCGACCGGGTCAATCTGGCCCATGCCGATCCCCCGCCCCAGATCACACGCCGTCATGGTCAACCAGTCCTGCATCCCTGCCCCCTTGGAAAATTCTGCTGACGGGACGGTAGCGACAGGACCGCACATGGACAATCCCGAAAGGGGGCGCATATTGCGGGGCATGGAACACAAGACCGATATCCTGATCGTAGGCGGCGGCCTGAATGGCCCGGCTTTGGCTTTGGCGCTGGCACAGACGGGGCATTCCGTCACCGTCATCGACAGTTTGGCCCAAAAAGTCCGCAAGAACGCGGCGTTTGACGGACGTGCCTATGCACTGGCGCTGGCCTCGCAACGGCTGCTGGATGCTGTGGGTGTGTGGGACAAGGTCTCTGATCACGCCCAACCCATGCTGGAGATCAAGGTCACGGATGGACATGCGGGCGCGGGCCCCTCTCCGTTCTTCATGCATTTCGACCATGCCGAGATCGAAGAGGGCCCGATGGGCTTTATGGTCGAAGACCGCCACCTGCGCCGCGCCTTTCTGGACGCCATGGCCGAGGAGCCCCGGATCACGCAGATCAACGGACGCACAGTTGTCGCGCAAGAGGTCGACGCCACCGGCGTAACTCTGACGCTGGATGACGGCGCGGCTGTGACGGGCGGACTGCTAGTGGGCTGCGATGGCCGCCGCAGTGGCACAGCGGTGCGTGCGGGGATCAAGCGGATAGGGTGGGATTACGGCCAAACCGCGCTGGTCTGTGCGATTGAACATGACCTGCCCCATCACGGTATCGCGCATCAGTTCTTCATGCCGCCCGGCCCTCTGGCGATCCTGCCACTGACCGGCAATCGCAGCTCGATCGTCTGGAGCGAACGGACCGAGGCTGCCGAGCGCATCAATGCGCTGCCCCAGGCCGACTATCTACAAATCCTGCGCCCTCGGTTCGGCGATTTTCTGGGCGACATTCGCATCGCCGGAGACCGGTTCACCTATCCACTGAACCTGACCATCGCCAATTCCTTTATCGGTGACCGCATGGCTCTGGTCGGGGATGCCGCCCACGGGATGCACCCGATTGCAGGCCAAGGGCTGAACGCTGGTCTGCGCGATGTGGGGGCATTGGCCGAAGTTCTGACGCTCGCCGGACGGCGCGGCGAGGATATCGGATCGGTGCTGGTGCTGGAGCGCTTTCAGGAATGGCGGAGGTTCGACACGGCCTCTTTGGCAATGGCGACGGATGTGTTCAACAAGCTGTTTTCCAACGATAATCCGCTGCTGCGGATGGGCCGCGATATCGGGATGGGGATCGTCGGATCGCTGCCGGGCCTACGGCGCGGCTTTGTGCGCGAGGCCGCAGGGTTGACCGGAGACCTGCCCAAACTGCTGCAAGGCCGCGCGATCTAGTCCAGCTCGCGCGCCTCATCGACCAGCATAACAGGAATACCATTGCGGATCGGAAACGCCAGCCCGGCGGCTTTCGACACCAACTCCTGCTTGTCCGCGTCATAATGCAGGGTCGTGTGGGTCTGCGGACAGATCAGCGCCTCAAGCATGTGGCGGTCAAACGCGTGTTCAGTCATTGTAAGTGGTCCTCGTTCGATCCGCCGCGCATGGCAAATTCGATCAATGTTACCAAGGTCTCGCGGCGGGTGCGCAGACAGGGTGCCTCAAGTAGCGCCTGTTTTTCTTCGGGGTCGAAATCCAGCAACATCGACAGCGAATTCACCAGCAGCTCATCATCCGCATCTTTCAACGTGTCCCAATCCGTCGATAGGTTTTGCGACGAAAAGAACTTTTCCAACAGGTTCAGGAAACGTGGACGATTGAACCCGTCATCCTGTTCGGTTTTACCCAGATCGCGGTCAAACCCCTCCCACGAAACGGCACAGCGGCGATAGGGGGTGAAAGCGTCCAACTCTGACCGGATGCGGAACCGCGATACACCGGACAGCGTGATCAGATAGCGCCCATCCTCGGTCTCGGAAAACTGCGTCACACGGCCTGCGCAGCCGATCTGGTGAAGACGCGCGTCGTCGCTGGCAGACGGGTTGGGTTGCACCATCCCGATCAATCGTTCCGGTGTTTTCAACGCATCATCCAGCATCTGCAGATAGCGCGGCTCGAAGATATGCAGCGGCAGGCGCGCGCGGGGCAGCAGCAGCGCCCCGGGCAGAGGGAATACGGAAACCGTTTCCGGCAGGTCGGCGGGATGCATCATGTACCCGAGTGTAGCTCTGATCGGAAATTAGGCAAATATCATCGAGCTGAGCTTGCGCCGCCCGTTCAGAACAATCGGATCATTGGGCTTGAGTGCATCAAAGATCGTGAACAGCTGCGCCTTGGCCGCGCCTTCATTCCATTCGCGATCGCGACGGAACAGGTCCAGCAATTGCGCGACGGCCTCTTCCACATCGCCGTTCGCGTGCAGCGCCTGCGCCAGATCGAACCGGGCCTGATGGTTGTCGGGGTCGGCCTCAACCGCCGCCTTCAGCTCGGCCACGGGGCCGGCATCGGCGGCCTGTTTGGCCAGTTCCAACTGCGCATGGGCAGCCTCCAATTCGGGCGCGTTGGAAATCTCGGCCGGAGCACCGTTCAGGATCGCCTCGGCCTGCTCCAGATCATCCGCAGCAATATGGGCGCGCACCAGCCCGCCATAGGCACCGGCGTGGTTGGGGTCTTCGCCCAGAATGGCCGCAAAGGTCTGAGCAGCATCCGTGGCCGCGCCCTCGACCAGCATTTCCTCGGCTGCGGCGACGGCTTCGTCCAACTGTCCCCCGGGGCTTTCGCCACCCGCCGCTTCGATCACGCGGTCGATGAACGCTTTGATCTCGGATCCCGGCAACGCGCCCTGAAAACCATCAACAGGCTGGCCCTTGTGAAACGCATAGACGGTCGGGATCGACTGAATGCGCAACTGGCCTGCGATCATCTGCGCCTCGTCGACATTGATCTTGACCATCTTGACCGCGCCCTTGGCGGCGGTGACGGCCTCTTCCAGCATCGGGCCCAAGGTTTTGCAGGGGCCGCACCACGGAGCCCAGAAGTCGACAATGACCGGCACGTCTTGCGAGGCTTCGACGACGTCGGCCATAAACGTGGCCTCGGACCCGTCCTTGATCAGGTCAGTGGCGGCAGGGCCGGTGGCAGTGTTCAGAAGGTCCATGGCGATACGTCTCCGGTTCAAACTTGCGCCTTATATGCAGCCGCGCGTCGCGAAAACCAAGGGCAGATTTGTGCTGTTATAGGTCGAAAGTAGCAAAAACCGGGGCGTGATCACTGGGTTTCTCCCACCCGCGGGCGTCGCGCAGGACCCGGCTGGAATGCCCCGCGTTCGAGATATCGGGTGTCGCCCAGACGTGATCCAAACGCCGCCCCTTATCCGCCGCATCCCAATCGCGCGCGCGGTAGGACCACCAGCTATAAAGCTGCCCTTCGGGGATATCCTGACGGGTGACATCAACCCAACCACCTGCATCCTGTGTCTCGGCCAGCGCCTCAACTTCGATCGGTGTATGCGAGACGACCTTGAGCAGTTGTTTGTGCGACCAAACGTCATCTTCACGCGGGGCGATGTTCAGGTCGCCAACCAGAATGGATTTCTCGGGCTTTTCAGCGCGGAACCAGTCGCGCATGTCCGCGAGGTAATCCAGCTTTTGCCCGAACTTCTCATTCACCTCGCGGTCGGGCACATCACCGCCCGCAGGAACATAAAAATTCTGGATGGTCACACCGTTTTCCAGCCGCGCGGCAATGTGGCGGGCATGGCCGAGACCGGCGAAGTCCTTGTCGCCCACCTCCTCCATCGGGATACGCGACAGGATAGCTACGCCGTTATAGCCCTTTTGCCCGCGCGCAACCATGTGGGTATAGCCCAGTTCCGCAAAGCCTTCGGTCGGGATTTTCTCGACGGGTGATTTACACTCTTGCAGACACAGCACATCGGGAGCCTCTTCCTGCAGCAATTTCAGCACGATAGGTTCGCGCAGACGCACTGAATTGATATTCCAGGTGGCAAGAGTGAAAGGCATGGGGGATTCCTTTATCGCGGTTGCGCGCGACGTTAACGCGGTAGAAGACAAGGTGCCATCGGAAAAAGCAGCGCTTTCCCAGCCTAAAATCGAGCAGGGGCGGAGTTCAAAAGCGCTTGCGCTTCGGTAAAAATCTCCTCGACGATTTGGGCGGCAGGCATGATGTCACGAACCATTGCAACACCTTGCCCAGACCAAAGTGACATCGCCTCGATATCCCCTTCTGTCCCTGACAACGGAGTATAGCTCTGGTATCGGACAACGTCCTCTCCACCCGGGCGCTGCCCGATGATTTCGCCTTCGTTCGGGCGATGCCCCGAAGCGGCCGAGCCTGCTTCTTTCCACGTTTGCGCGGTAGAATTGGCTAACGCGCGATGTGGTGCTTGCGGCCATTTCACATCATAAAGATCAGTGTACCATTCGGTCTGCGCCTCAGACGCATTCAGCACTCGGCGACGATAGTCTTCGTGTATCGTTGCCTCGGCACTGGCCAAAAACCGAGTACCGACCCAAACCGCCGATGCCCCCAACATCAACGCAGCCGCCATACCGCGCCCGTCGGCGATTCCGCCAGCGGCAACAACAGGAATCGAAACCGCGTCCACGACGGCCGGAATCAGCGCCATTGTCGCGACCTGCCCCCAGACATGGCCACCTGCTTCCCACCCTTGAGCAACGATGATGTCCGCTCCGGCATCCTGCGCGGCCTTTGCCTCGGCAGCGTTACCGACACTGACCATGACGCACAGCCCGCCTTTCTTGGCGTGCGAGATGGCCGAAGGTTCCATCCCCCAGAACAACGAAACGGCGTGAACCTGCTTGTCGATACATACCCGCAGCTGGTCTTCGTACGGGAAGGCAAGGTTCAGGTTAACGGCGAAATTGCGATCCGTCAGCGCACGCACAGCATCTATCCCGTCCGAGACCTGACCCGCAGGCTTACCCCATAGGGGAATCACTCCGTACCCGCCTGCATTACAGACAGCCGCAACAAGTTCAGGTCCAGCGGCCCCACCCATAGGGGCCGACAGAACGGGTTTTTCAATATTCAACAGAGTGCAGATTTCGTTTGCCAAGTCTCACGCCTCCCAATTCGTTGGGCAGAATTGGCACCGCGAACCACTGATAAGTCAAGCAGTTGGATCAAGACTATGGGGGAGCGCTCGAGCCAAAAAAAGCCGGGCCAAAGGCCCGGCAGTCCAACAGGGAGGTACATGTCATTACCCGGACATGCACGGGTTGGGAGTAACCTAAATATATCTTCAGAGTATCACTTTGATCTGCGTCATACCATCAAAGTTAAGATACCAACCGATATCCGCCCGATTCTGTGACCAAAAGGCGCGCGTTCGATGGATCGGGCTCGATCTTTTGACGCAGGCGATAGATGTGGGTTTCCAACGTATGGGTGGTGACACCCGCGTTGTATCCCCAAACCTCATGCAACAGCACATCGCGCGCGACAACGCCATCAGCCGAACGATAGAGAAACTTGAGGATGTTCGTCTCTTTCTCGGTCAGACGGATTTTGCGATCTTCTTCGGTGATCAGCATCTTCATCGCGGGCTTGAAGGTGTACGGCCCCAGAACAAAAACGGCATCTTCGGATTGTTCGTGCTGACGCAGCTGGGCGCGAATGCGGGCCAGAAGAACCGGGAATTTGAACGGCTTAGGAACATAGTCATTCGCACCGGCATCCAGGCCCAGGATGGTGTCGGCGTCGCTGTCATGACCGGTCAGCATCAGGATCGGGCTTTTGACGCCCTGCTTGCGCATCAGGCGGCACAGCTCGCGGCCATCGGTATCCGGCAAGCCAACATCCAGAATAACCAGATCGTAAATCGCCTCGCGGGCGCGCTCCATTGCCGAGGCACCGTCTGACGCTTCGAACACGTCGAAGTCTTCGGTCATCACGAGTTGCTCACTCAGCGCTTCGCGCAGATCCTCGTCATCATCCACCAACAGGATTTTCTTAAGCTGTGCCATTCCCGGTCCTCCTAAGCCTTTTCGGACACTTGCGCGTAGAACACGCGTTCAACAAGGTTTGCTGCAATCGTCTCACGCCCTCGTGTCCGGCGAGTAGGAATTGTTTCACATTTCTTTCAGATCGCGCTAGAGGATGTTTTGACCGTTATAGGGTAACATACATGAGTCTCATTCCGGATATCTCTGAACTGCTGGCGCGGGCGCGGGCCGACCTGCGTATGGGCGTTCCGGTTGTTCTGACCGATGACACCGGGTTCAGCGTTGTCGCCATTGCCGCAGAAACACTTAGCGCACAACGGCTTGCCGATTTGCGAGGCCTGGATGGTGACCCGGTGGTTGCCATCACCGTTCGCCGTGCCGAGACGTTAAAGGCACGCGCCTATGACGGTGATTTGGCGCGGGTCGTGGTTCCGGCCGACGTCGATATTTCCTGGGTTCAGGCCGTTGCCGACCCCTCGGACGACCTGAACGCTCCGATGAAGGGGCCGTTGATGAGCGAACGTACGGGCAATGCGAACCTTCACCGTATCGCCATTGCCCTTACCAAATCCGCGCGGCTTCTGCCTTCTGCTGTTGTTGTGCAGATCGAAGATGGGCGCGGTTTTGCGGCCTCGAACGGGTTGACCTGCATCGACCATACCCGCGCTGCCCCGCATCTGGCAGATCGTAGCCTGCTGAACGAGGTAGTCGCCGCGCGCCTGCCCATGGAGGTTTCCGAGGCCGGACGCCTGCACGTCTTCCGCCCCGAAGATGGGGGTGAAGAGCATTACGCCATTGAAATCGGGCGACCGGATCGCAGCAAACCGGTTCTTGCGCGTTTGCACTCGGCTTGTTTTACCGGCGACCTGATGGGCAGCCTGAAATGCGATTGCGGACCACAGTTGCGCGGCGCGCTGGCGCAGATGGGATCTGAAGGGGCTGGTGTCCTGCTTTATCTTAACCAAGAGGGGCGCGGGATCGGCCTAGCCAACAAGATGCGCGCTTATTTCCTGCAAGATCAGGGTTTTGACACGGTCGAAGCCAATCACCGCCTTGGGTTCGAGGATGATGAACGTGATTTCCGGCTGGGTTCAGATATCCTGAAGTCGCTAGGGTTCAACGCGGTGCGCTTGTTGACGAACAACCCCGCCAAAATCGCCATGATGGAAAAAACCGGCATTGCCGTGACCGAACGTGTACCTCTCAAGGTTGGTGAAACTGCACATAACCGAGGGTATCTGGCTACAAAAGCAGCCAAGTCGGGCCATCTGCTGTGACGCCAAAAGATCTGGTGCTGACGCCTCGTGGGGTTCGGTTCGCTGGCCGCATGTTTCCATGTTCAATCGGAAAAGGCGGGCGTAGTCCGACAAAACGCGAAGGCGACGGCGCCACCCCAACTGGCGAGCACCAAATCGTCGGAATGCTTTATCGGCCAGACCGGATTTCACCCCCAACCGCTTGGGCGATTCCGATCGGGCCCCGCGACCTGTGGTCTGATGATGTGTGCGACGCGCGATATAACCAACTGGTCAGCGCGCCCTACGCCTGCAGCCACGAAAAGCTGCGCCGTTCCGACCCGTTATATGATCTGGTGTTGCTCACGGATTGGAACTGGCCGAATGCAATACCAGGGCAAGGGTCGGCCATTTTTCTGCATCAATGGCGGCGGCCAGGTTATCCAACTGAAGGCTGTGTCGCCTTCCGGCGCGATCACCTCCATTGGATTGCTGCCCATGTTCAACCGGGCACGCGGCTGATCATTCCTGAGGTTTAACGCGTGCGCCAAATATCGCAGATCCAACCCGCACATGGGTCGCACCCAGCGCGATTGCGCGCTCAAAGTCGCTGCTCATACCCATCGACAAGCCTACCAAACCGTTGCGTTCGGCGATCTTGGCCAGCAAGGCAAAATGCAGCGCAGGTTCTTCTTCCACCGGAGGAATGCACATCAGCCCCTTCACAGGCAGGTCAAGGTCTCGGCACTCGGCAATAAACGCATCAGCATCAGCTGGGAGAATCCCAGCTTTCTGATCTTCTTCACCTGTATTGACCTGAATAAACAGGTCGGGACATGACCCAATCTCTTGCGCCAAACGGGCAAGAGTTTTCGCCAGCTTCGGGCGATCGACCGAATGAATTGTGCTGAATAGCTCCATCGCCTGCCGGGCCTTGTTGGTTTGCAAGGGGCCAATCAGATGAAGGTCAATATCGGGGTAGGTTGCAGAGAATTCGGGCCACTTCCCTGCAGCCTCCTGCACGCGATTCTCACCAAAGCACTTATGACCCTGTTGCAGTACATCGCGGATACGTTCGTTGGGCTGCACCTTGGAGACGGCGATCAGTTGAACTGAACCTTCCGGCCGCCCGGCGGCGGTTTCGGCTTTGGCAATACGGGCAGAGATTTCCTGCAGTGACATGGGATTCCTCATTCTAGCTTGGGGGCAGAAAAACACCATGTCGATCAAAAAGAAAAGGGCAGGTCCGAAGACCTGCCCTTAAACCTTGCGGTTCAGATCAACTTAGAAGTTGAACTGGGCACCGAAGTCTGCGCGCAGCTGCGAGTCGTCGCAGATGTCACAGTCGCTGTTGCCGATACCACCGCGCAGCGATGCACCGCCACCCAGGTCGTACAGAGCACCGATACCGTACTGCTGCAGGTCACCGTCCGCGTTACCGTCACCGTAAGCGAAGGTCAGGGTCAGAGCCGAACCAACATTATAGGCCGCCGAAACACCCCATGCGGTGCCGTCGGTTTCGTCGACTTCGGTTTTATCGTCTGCGACAAACACAGTACCCGAGAAGTCACCGAATTCTGCGCCCAGCGTCAGAACCAGCAGGCTTGGATCGTCGTCCAGGATACCGTCCGAGTCGGTTTGACCGTATGCCAGAGCAGCAGTGATGTTGTTGAAGGTGTAGGTCGCGCTGATGTCCCAACGGTCAGCGTCGTTGCTTACACCTTGACCTTGGAAGATGGTCGCTTGGTCATACGAAGCGCCAAATGCGAAGTCACCAACTGCGTACTGGAAGAACACAGCGTTCGAACCCGAACCGGTCGACGAGTATCCCAGGAAGTTATAGTCAACGCCCGAGTACTGGCCGATGAAGTTTTCCAGGCCAGGCTCGTTACCGTAGTAGTTTGCCAGGTTGTCGAATGCACCTGCGACGTTGCCCGCGTCAACACGCAGACCACCGTAGATGACCGAGAAACGCGCACCGTTCAGGCCAGCCGAGTTGGCTTCGCCGGTGCTTGCATCTTCGTCAGCCTGCAGACGAACACGACCCGAGAACTCGACGCCGCCGTCGGTTTCAACGTTTGCGTCCAGGTTCAGACGGAAGCGAGAAACCAGAATGGTCTCGTCGGCTTCGTTGAAGAAAGTGTTGGTTGCACCGCTTGCAGTGGTGGTGGTGGTCGTGAAGCCACGATCCTCCAGGTAACCAATACCAAAGCGGCCATAACCGCTGAATCTAACTTCGGCCGCGGCAACCGATGCGGTTGCGATCAGAGCGGTCGATGCGAAGAGAACTTTTTTCATCTTGTTTCCCTCGGTTTCAAAGTTTTCTAACTCGACAAGTGTCATTGCACATGTCTCAGCACGGGAACCGTTTCGCTCTTTTTGCCCCCTTCACGCAAGTATGGCATAAACGTGAAGACCGCATTGGCCACAGATTGGTGCAAGGATGTCACAGTCAGTTTTGTGACCTCTTCAGTCAGTAAACCCACCCGTATGTGACAATAATAGGGTTGTTGCCGCACTGGACCTTGTCTAGGAGTATCACCTAGCAAGTGAGACCCAGTGAAACAGGACACCTCTACAATGCGCCTGCAGACGATTTTCGGCTTGATCATAGCGACCGCACTCGTGTCGACCTGCGGACAGAATCGGAGCGCTGCCCCCAACCCCAATCTTGGAAACGTGGATGGTGGACGTTCGGACGAGCGGGAACTGAACGACCCAAATCGTTCAACCATCTGGGATGTCTTCAATACCGGCAATGCCGAGCAGGTCGCGAATGTGAACCGTTATCTGTGGACGGCTTCTCTGGATGTTCTCAACTTTCTGCCTGTGCAGGAAGTCGATCCGTTTACCGGTGTAATTGTAACGGGTTACGGCACCCCACCGGGTGGCGGGCGCCAATATCGCGCGACCGTCCACATCAGCGATCCAGCCCTCGCAGCGCGGTCGCTCTCCGTGGCACTCCAAACCAGCGGAGGCAACCCGGTCAGCGCAGCGACCACACGCGCGGTAGAAGACGCCATCCTGTCCCGAGCCCGCCAGCTGCGCATCGCGGACAACAAGTTCTAGCAACTTGCGGAAAATCACACTAATACCACGCCGGGCTCTCACCCGGCGTTTTCATTCACGAAGGACCGCATGATGTCGCGCTACTCGGCCAACGAAATCGAAGCAAAATGGCAAGAGGCCTGGGACAAGGCCGGAATCTTTGCCGCTAATCACAAGGCGGACAAGCCGAAATACTACGTGCTTGAGATGTTCCCCTACCCGTCTGGCCGAATCCATATGGGACACGTACGCAACTACACGATGGGCGACGTGATCGCGCGGCACAAACTGGCGACTGGGCACAACGTGCTGCATCCAATGGGCTGGGACGCATTCGGGATGCCTGCCGAGAACGCTGCGATGGCTATCGGCGGCCATCCCAAAGACTGGACCTACGGCAACATCGCCGACATGCGAGGGCAAATGAAACCGCTTGGCCTGTCGATCGACTGGTCGCGCGAATTCGCCACTTGTGACCCGGAATATTACGGCCAGCAACAGGCGTTGTTTCTGGATATGCTTGAGGCCGGGCTGGTCTATCGCAAAAACGCCGTGGTGAACTGGGATCCGGTCGACATGACCGTTCTGGCCAATGAACAGGTGGAAAACGGGCGCGGCTGGCGCTCGGGCGCTCTGGTCGAGCGGCGTGAACTGACCCAGTGGTTCTTTAAGATCAGCGACTATTCCGAAGAATTGCTCGGCGCGCTGGACACACTGGAAAACTGGCCCGCCAAGGTGCGGTTGATGCAGGAAAACTGGATCGGCAAATCGCGCGGCCTGCAGTTCAGTTTTGAACGCACCGATGGTGCCGAGCCGATCACCGTCTACACGACTCGCCCCGATACGCTGATGGGCGCGTCTTTTGTCGGCATCTCGCCCGATCACCCGATTGCCAAGCAGCTGGAGGCTGAAAACGCCGAAGTCGCTGAATTCGTAGCCGAATGCCGCAAGGGCGGCACCACGGAAGAGGCCATCGAGACCGCAGAAAAGCTGGGCTATGACACCGGCATCACCGTCAAACACCCGCTGGACCCGAATTGGGAACTGCCAGTCTGGATCGCGAACTTCATCCTGATGGATTACGGCACCGGCGCAATCTTTGCCTGCCCAGCCCATGACCAGCGTGATTTGGACTTCTGCCGCAAATACGGTCTGCCGGTGGTCGATACGTTCTTTGCACTGGACGATGACACCCCGGTCGACAAGATCGCTTTCGTTCCGCCGAAAACCGAGAAAGTCCGCTGGGTGAATCACTTCGCCGGCCTGACCGAGGCGACGGGTGATGAGGCCATCAACACCACCGTCGATTTCGCCGAAAAGGCGGGCTGGGGCGAAGGTGTCACCAAATATCGCCTGCGCGACTGGGGTTTGAGCCGCCAGCGCTACTGGGGTTGCCCGATTCCCGTCGTGCATTGCGATGCCTGCGGCGTGGTGCCCGAGAAGAAAGAGAACCTGCCGGTTCGCCTGCCCGACGATGTGACATTCGACAAACCCGGCAACCCGTTGGACCGCCACCCGACCTGGCGCGACTGCGAATGCCCGTCCTGCGGAGCACCGGCCAAGCGCGAAACCGACACGATGGACACGTTCGTCGATTCGTCTTGGTATTTCGCCCGCTTCACCGCGCCCCGCGCCGAAACCCCCACTGATCTGGCCGAGGCCGAATACTGGATGAATGTCGACCAGTATATCGGCGGCATCGAACATGCGATTCTGCACCTGCTCTATTCGCGCTTCTTTGCGCGGGCCATGCAGATCACCGGCCACCTACCGAAGAAAGCCATCGAGCCATTCGACGCGCTGTTCACTCAGGGCATGGTGACACACGAAATCTATCAGACCCGCGACGCCAATGGCCGCCCGGTCTATCACCTGCCAGAGGACGTGACCGACGGCAAACTGGCCGACGGCACCGAGGTCGAGATCATCCCCTCGGCCAAAATGTCGAAATCCAAGAAGAACGTGGTTGATCCGGTCAGCATCATCTCGGCCTTCGGCGCAGATACCGCGCGCTGGTTCGTACTGTCCGATTCGCCGCCCGAACGCGACGTCGAGTGGACCGCATCCGGGGCTGAGGCCGCGTTCAAGCACCTTAGCCGCGTACATCGCATCGCATCGGAAATCGCCGAGTCGGACGTTCCGGCCAACGGAGAAGACGAAACCCTTCTGCGTGAGATGCACAAGGCCATCCATGATGTGTCGGGCGGGGTCGAATCCTTTGGGTTCAACGCATCCATCGCCAAGCTCTATGCCTTCACCAACACGTTGGCGAAGTCCAAGGCCGGCACCGATGCCAAACGTCAAGCGGCAAAGACACTGGCGCAGCTTATGTCGCCGATGACCCCGCACCTGTCCGAAGAACTGTGGAAGCTGCTGGGCGGCGAAGGTCTGGTCGCCACCGCGCCGTGGCCCATCGCTGATGAAGCGATGCTGGTCGATGACACCATCACCCTGCCCATTCAGATCAACGGCAAGCGCCGTGCGGAAATCAGCGTTCCCAAGGATATGGACAAGGCAGAGGTTGAAAAAATCGCGCTCAGCACCGAAGCTGTGCAAAAGGCGCTGGATGGCAATGCGCCGAAGAAGGTGATCGTTGTGCCGGGCCGGATCGTGAATGTCGTTGTTTGATCGCAGAACCCTTTTGTTATTACCGCTGGCGCTGGCCGCTTGCGGGTTCGAGCCTGTTTACGCCCCCGGCGGATCGGGTTCGGCTCTGAATGGCAGGGTCGAGGTTTCTGCCCCTAACTCGGTCAACAGCTATCTTCTGGTTCAAAATCTGGAACAAAGGCTGGGCCGCAGTGCAAGTTCGGGCTCGGACTACGCGCTGAACGTCAATGTGTCGACCGTCCGTCGACGGGCGGCGATTACGCAAACGAATGAAACGGATCGTTACACGATCGAAGGACGAGCGGAATTCGCACTCAGATCCAATGCGACGGGCCAGGTGATCACCTCTGGCTCGGTCGCGGATTTCGTAGGTTTCTCGGCCGCAGGATCGACGGTATCCGAACTGGCGGATGAACGGGACGCGAATGAACGTCTGATGGTGATTCTGTCAGATCAGATCGTCAGTCGGCTTTACGCGACACCGGATCTTGCGCAATGAAGCTCAGCCCGCGCGAGGCTGAGGGGTATTTTGCGCGGCCCGACACCGAAAAGGCCGGGCTGCTGATCTATGGCGCGGACGCGATGCGAGTGGCATTGAAGCGCCAACAGGTTCTGGCCGCCTTGCTCGGCGCGAACGCCGAAGAGGAAATGCGCCTAACCCGAATGCCGGGGGGCGACCTGCGCGGCGATCCCGCACTGTTGCTGGATGCGGTAAAGGCAGTGGGCTTTTTCCCCGGCCCGCGCGCTGTCTTTGTCGAAGACACCACCGATGTTGCCGCCCCCGCGATCATTGCCGCGCTTCAGGATTGGGCCCCCGGCGATGCTCAGATCATCGTCACTGCGGGTCAGTTGAAGCCCAGTTCGAAAATCCGCAAGGCGTTCGAGGGTCATACCTCGGCCTATGCGGTGGGCATTTACGACGACCCGCCCTCGCGCGGAGAAATCGAAAGGATCTTAGGTCAGTCCGGGTTGCAGAAAATCCCGCACGAAGCAATGTCGGCACTGGCCGAGCTGGCCACCGGTATCAGCCCGGGCGACTTTGCCCAGACGATCGAGAAACTGTCGCTGTATAAACGTGGCGATAGCGCCGAGCTAAGCATTGAGGATATCGAGGCCTGCGCGCCACGCTCAACCGAGGCAGCGCTGGACGATGTTCTGAACGTGGTGGCCGAAGGTCGGGCAGGCGAAATCGGCCCTCTGATCCGGCGCTTGCAGTCGCAGGGCACCAACGCGGTCAGCTTGTGCATCGGCGCGACACGGCATTTTCGAACTCTGTATGCCTGCGCTTCGGACCCCGGAGGGGCCGCGCAGGGCATCGGCAAGCTGCGTCCGCCGGTCTATGGCAAGCGGCGCGACCGGATATTGCGGCAAGCGCAGGGCTGGGGCGCGCCAAAACTGCAAACCGCGCTGACCGTTCTGACCGATACGGACCTGTCCTTGCGCTCTGCCGGACAAACTGCGCCCGCTATGGCTTTGGTTGAACGTGCCATGATCCGTCTGGCGATGCTGGCCCGGTCTCGCTAACGATCCAGCCACCGAACGGCCCCGTGCCCCGCCCAGCGGCCCGTGGCCAGACAGCCGGTCAACAGATAGCCCCCGGTCGGGGCCTCCCAATCCAGCATCTCTCCGGCGCAGAACACACCGGGTTTGGCCGTTAGCATTAGGTGGCCATCCAACGCGTCTCGCTGGACCCCGCCTGCAGTTGAGATCGCCTCGTCCATCGGGCGCAGGCGTGCGCCAACGATGGGCAGGCGTTTGAGCGCCGCCACCTCATGTCCTTGCGACACGGCAGCTTGCTTGGACATCTCGTGAAACAGAGCGATTTTCTGCGGCGGCAGTTTCAGCGCCTTTTTCATCCATTGCGTGAACGTGGTTTTCGCGCTTTTTGCGGCAAGCCGCGCCTGCAAGGTCGCCGCGTCCAGATCAGGCAACAGATCAACATGTAAGTCCGCGCCCGAACGCAGAGCCGGGGTCAGGGAATAAAGGCCCCCGCCCTCCAACCCGGTGGCGGAAATCGTGGTTTCCCCACGGCTTTCCAGCTCTCCGGCCAGCCAGCGCACCGCTTTCAGCGCCTTGCCAAAATGAGGTTGCATATGGGGGCTCCACGCCACCGACAAGGCAGAGTTCGCCGGTTCAAACGGGGCCAGCGCCACACCTTTCTCTGCCAGTACCTGCGCCCAGTGCCCATCCGACCCCAGCCGCGCCCAGCTTGCCCCACCCAACGCCAGAACGGTGACGTCAGATGCAATTGCCTGCACCCCCTCGGGCGTGTCAAACGACAGCGCGTCGCCATCCCAGCCCAGCCAGCGCCAGCGGGTTCTTATCTGCACACCCGCTTCATCCAACCGTCGCAACCATGACCGCAACAATGGCGAGGCTTTCATAGCGCTGGGAAACACTCGCCTGGTCGAGCCGGTGAACAGCTCTTGCCCCAGCCCGCGCGCCCAGTCCTGCACGGCATCTGAGTCAAATTCGGCCACCATCGGATGCAGCCAATCCGCCGCACTGCCATAGTTGGGCATCAGCGTCTGGAGCGGTTCATCCTTGGTTAGGTTCAGACCGGATTTTCCTGCCATCAGGAACTTACGCGCGACCGATGGCTTGGCCTCGGCCACCAGCACATCATGGCCCGCTGCGGCCAGCTGCTCTGCCGCCATCAGACCGGCAGGACCGGCCCCGATTACCACCGCTTGCTCCATTGCCGTCCTCTTGCTTTTCGCATCTGCGGGCGCACATTCTGCCCTATGTCAGATCGCGATCCCATCTGCCCGCTGTGTGACCGCCCCATCCCAGACGGAGGCGGCAGCCTGCACCATCTGATCCCAAAACTCAAAGGGGGCAAGGGCGGACCTACGGTTTTGCTGCATATCATCTGCCACAAAGAGGTCCACGCCACCCTGTCCGAGGCCGAACTGGCCCGCAGCTATAACACGGTCGAAACTCTGCGCACGCATCCCCGACTTGAGAAATTCCTGAGCTGGGTCCGCAAACGCCCGCCCGGATTCCGCTCGAAAGTTCCGGGCAAGCGACGCGGGCGATGATCAAGCCGGCCAGACCCGATCACCAAATGCATCCGCACGAGGCCTGTCGATCCCTTCAAACTCCAACCCGCGGTAATCAGGAACAGGGGCAAACTGGGCACCAGCGAGGTGCTGAAACTCCAATGTCGTATAAGGGCGTTTCCAAAGCCATTCGCGGTTTTCCACGGACCATAAATCCGCGTTTGGCGGAGTATCTTCTGAAAACGCATAGAAATGCAGATCGAACCCGTACTGTGCCACATCCTGCATCGACATTAAGCGCATGCCCTGCGCGCGGCAAAACGCATCTTCGGCCGCGATATCGCCAGTACGCAACGTGATCTGCCCGATCCGCGCATCAGCAAAGGGCGCGTCGGGGCTTGCAGCATTGTCTGGCCGGTTGCCTTCGAAATCATGCTGCAACACTTCGATCACAAACCCTTCGGGGTCTTGCAGGTGGCACAGGTAACCGATGTCCAGAAACTGCTTGGGGTCCGAAACCTCGACCCCTTTGGCGCGCAGAGCGTTAACCGCCAGATCGACATCCGGTACTGTGACACCGATCTTCCAATACCGTTGCCCGCGGTCGTGACTGTACCCGCCGCCGCCGGGCATCAGGACCAGGTCAGCATCCAAACCAGTATACCCCACACGCTGACTAGCGCCCTGAGAACGCGCGGACATGCCCAGCGTATCACCGTAGAACGCCGCCAACCGGTCAGGATCGGCAACACGCAACCTTACAGCAGACAGCCTCATGGGCACAGCGCCGCGATACCCGCGGCAGTTTCCGGGTCGGCGGCCACGCTGTCCGCAACCAGTTCCAAAGCTGTTGGCATCAATGCGTCTGGCTCGACCACGCGGTCGACAAGACCGAAATCATAGGCGTCCTTGGCGGTGATCTTTTGCCCTGCCATCAAGATCATCTTCGTACGCGATGGTCCGATCAGAGCCGCCATGCGACCTGGATCGGACGGTTGCGGCAGAAAACCCAGCTTCATTACCGGATAGAAAAACTTGGCATTCGGCACCGCAATTCGGATGTCGCAGGCCAGCACCATGCCATTGGCCCCACCGGCCAGTGTTCCGTTCAGTGCAGCGACGGTCAGACAGGGCAAAGCAGCTATGGCCCCTGAAAGCCTCTCCCACAGATCCGAAGTTGCAAGACCGGCCCGCGCTTCGTCCAGATCAGCGCCCGCACTGAAAACCTTGCCGTTCCCGGTCAGGATCAGAGCGCGGGCATCGGTTGCCGCCTCGGCAATCTGGCAGAGTTCGGTTAGCATGGCCCCGGTCAGCGCGTTGGCTTTGTCGGGATTGTTAAGTGTAACGGTCCAAAGACCATCCACCTGTGTCAGTTCGATCACGTCAGACCTACCCTTTTTCGAATGTCTTCCCGCCGCAGGGAAATCTCGGTGCCCAAAAACTCATCGGCATCCTGTGAACACATCCAAAGCAACGCCCGTGCGGGCCAGTCGGCCGGGATATGATCGCTCCAATCCAGTTGGCTGACCGCGTTTATGCCGCTGGCCTTAATCACCCGCTGCATTTCAGTGGCCACAGTACCCGGCGAAAGGCCCATAGCGCGGATGCCGTGCATTGATTCCTCAAGATGCAAGCACTCCGTCAGCATCTTTGCCCCCGCTTTCGAGGCGCAGTAGTGACTCCATGCTTCAATGGCGTTCGAAGCTGCACCGGATGAGACAGTGATCACCGTACCGCCCCCAGCAGCTCGCATGACCGGCAAGGCCGCACGCATACCATGGAAAACGCCTTTAAGGTTTATGTCTATGGCATTGCCCCACGCATCTGCATCCGCATTTCCGAGGTGAAAGATCGGATCAATCACCCCTGCATTGCCGATCAGCACGTCCAGCCCACCAAAGCGATCCACGCAATCGGCAATGGCTTGCTCGACCTGCGAAAACACGCTGACATCGCTTTGAAGCGCGATCGCGTTGTCCCCAAGTTCCGAAGCCAGTGCAGAAATCTGGTCCCGGCTGCGCGCCACCAGCGCGACATTCGCCCCGGCTGCGGCAAAAACGCGCCCCGCCTCGGCCCCAATGCCGCGACTGGCCCCTGTGATCAGTACGGTTTTTCCTTGCATGTGGACCCTGTACCTCCGTTGTTTTGAGATTGTGTGAACGTCTACCGCGCGAAGGGGGAAAGGGTCCAGTCCTTGCCCCTTGACGCCCGCCGTCACAGACACGACGATGCCTGTAAAATTGATCAAGAAGGGTTCTATAATGTCCGTTTTCCTTCACCGCAGCTGCGGTGCTGTATTGGCCTATGCCTTAATCTCTCAGGGGGCGCTGGCTGATGTCACCGCGCAGGATGTCTGGGATGATTGGAAATCCTACCTGACCCAAATGGGCTATACTGTGGAAGCTCAGGAAACCGCAGACGGCAATGTGCTGACAGTCACCGATATGACCATGACGATGGCTCTGCCGGAAGAGGATGGATCCTTTGACATGGTCGTCCCTCAGATGACCCTGACCGAAAACGGAGACGGCACCGTCAGTGTAGACGTCCCCGAAAGCTTTCCGATGACCGTGAAGGGTGATGGCAGTGGCGAGACCTTCTCGACCGAAATCCTATACACCCATACCGGCCTCAAGATGGTTGTCTCGGGCTCGCCCGAGGATATGACATATGACTATTCGGCTGGCTCGATTGGGGCCAAGTTGGATGGGTTTACCGTAAATGGCGAAGAAATGCCCGCGGACGCGCTGGCCGTCAGCATCGCATTGAACGACGTAAGCGGAAGCTCGCGGATGAAAATCGGTGAGAACCGCGATGTTGACCAGAACTTTACAGCCGCCGACCTGACATACGGGCTGGTTTTCAACGATCCCGAAAGCGGCGAGACGGCCAATGTGGACGGTGCGCTTCAACAACTCGCGTTTGAAGGCACCACGGTCATTCCATCAGATTTCGACGTCGCTGATCCGCAGGCTTTCTATGATGCCGGCTTCGCCTTTTCCGGCCGCTTCACCTACGACTCAGGCAAATCCGCTTTGGCGGGAACCAGCGAAGGCCAAGCGTTTTCACTGGGAAGCGAGTCCCAAGGCGGGCGCCTAGCCGCCAGCCTGGACGCGCAGCGCTTGGCGTACGACATCGAACAAAACAGCACCAAAGTGGCTGTGACTACGGCAGACCTGCCGTTCCCGATCGAAGTCGCGATGGAAAATGCGGGTTTGAAATTTGAGTTCCCGGTCCAGGAATCTGAAGAAATTCAACCCTTTGGCTTTGCGATGAATCTGACAGACTTCACTATGTCTGACGTATTGTGGAGCATCTTTGACCCCGCAGGCGCTCTGCCTCGCGACCCGGCAACAATTGCGCTGGACACGACCGGTACGGCGAAAATCCTGACCAACTTTTTTGACCCCAACGCAGTTGAGACACTTGCCCTGTCCGATACCGCACCGGGCGAGCTGCATTCGATGAAGATCAACGAATTGTTGATCTCGCTGGTGGGAACCAAGCTGACCGGCGATGCCGATTTCGCCTTTGACAACGCAAACACCGAGGCTTTCGACGGCCTGCCCACGCCAAAAGGTACTGCGAACCTGCAGCTTGTCGGCGCGAACGGGTTGATCGACACGCTGATCGGCATGGGGCTGATGTCGGACAGCGACGCATTGGGTGCCCGCATGATGATGGGTCTTATGGCGGTTCCGGGCGAAGAACCTGACACGCTGAACTCCAAGATTGAATTCACCGAAGAGGGCCAGATTCTGGCGAACGGCCAGCGTATCAAATAACCATCGAGGGAAGGCTTCTGTCGGGGCCTTCCCCTTTACCTGCGGCCGACGCGCCGAAACAGTACAGACCCGCCACTGCTGACGCGCTGATCATAGGCGAACCCAAGGGCGGACAGGTGGTCGAAACACGCTTTTATCCCGCGCAGCCCGATCTTGCGGGTGTGCACCTCTAGATAGACCTTGTCCACATTCGCCAGATTGGCTCCGTCGAACAGGTACTTCTCGCCGCCTTCGATATCGACAATCAGAACATTGGCGTCGAAGTCGCCAAGAATTTCTGACAAGTGCCGTTCGGGCACGCTGACCTCTTGTACATAGTCGGGTTTCGGATCCAGAGAAGACGACCAGAACGGATCACGAATGTAAAACGTCGACATCCCCAATGCGTGCGAGTCCGCCAGCGCGACCGCATTCAGAACTTCGACCCCTTCAATTCCGTTCGCGGAATGGACGCGGCCGATAAAGTCGCACAGGGTTGGGTTGGCCTCGATGCACATAACGCGACGAACATTCAACTGGGTTGCCAGATAGGACGAGATGAACCCGATTCCGGCCCCAAGCTCGACCACGCGGTCCTCGGGATCGATGAATTTCGGCAGGCCGGTCACCTCGTCCTTCTCGTACCGTTCCGCGCGAATGGATCGTGCAACCTGAGGCGTGATGACATCCGGATCATTCGGTATCCGAACCCCACGCAACGAGAGAAGATCTTGCATAAACTGCCCTGCCCGTTTGCCCTGCGCCAACCCGTGCAGAGCCTTCATTTCGCAATCAGGTTTAGCCCATGCCCCAGTCCTTAGCAGCCGGTTTTTTGCTGAAAACCGAAAGTTTTTGCACCCTTCACGCAGCTGCTAAGGTCCTGATCCACCCACAGCCCTTGCGGGACAAGCTGTCCAAGGCTAGGTCCAATACAACCATACCGGAGGTTTCATGACCCGCACGCCCGAAGATATCAGCCAAGATCTGCTGGACGCCGCCCGCAAGGCCGGAGCAGACGCTGCAGACGCCATCGTACTTGACGGGTCATCCGTTTCGGTCGAAGTCCGCGGCGGAGCGTTGGAACATGCGGAACGCTCGGAAGGGGCTGATCTGGGTTTGCGGGTGTTTCTGGGCAAGCGTCAGGCGATCGTTTCAAGTTCTGACAACCGCCCCGAGACCCTGACAGCCATGGCCGAACGAGCAGTTGCTATGGCGAAAGAAGCACCCGAGGATCCGTTTACCGGACTGGCACGGACGGATCAGCTGGCAGCTGATTGGGATGTAGAGGCACTTGAGTTGTTCGATCCAACGCCTGAGCCGAGTGCCGAAGACTTGCTAAAGGATGCTCTGGCGGCGGAAGCAGCCGCGCTGGCTGTGCAAGGCGTGTCACAAGTATCGGACGCGGCGGCGGCCTACGGGGTTCACCGCGTGCATCTGGCAGCGACCAACGGCTTTTCGGGCGGGTATGAACGCAGCAGCCGGTCGACCTCTTGCGTTGCAATCTCGGGCGAGGGAACCGAGATGGAGCGCGACTATGACGGCGACAGCCGTACATTCCAGTCCGATTTGCGCAGCCCCGATGACATCGGTCGCAGCGCGGGTGAACGGGCTGTGCAGCTGGTCGGCGCACGCCAGCCAGTGACCGGTACGTTCCCGGTCCTGTTTGACGAACGCATATCGTCCTCGTTGATCGGTCATCTGCTGGGTGCAAGCAACGGAGCCGCCATCGCGCGTGGATCTTCGTGGCTGTCCGACTGTCTGGGAGAGCAGGTGCTTCCTGCCCACTTATCCCTGATCGAAGACCCGCATCGTCCGCGCATTGCCGGATCACGCCCTTTCGACGCCGAAGGACTGCCCACCCAACGCCGGGCTATTGTCGAAAACGGTGTCCTGACTGGCTGGACATTGGATCTGGCCAGTGCGCGCAAACTGGATATGGTCTCGACCGGGAACGCGGTACGCGGCGTGTCTGGCCCACCTTCGCCCAGCAATTGGAATCTGAGCCTGACCCAGGGCACGCAAAGCCGCGAAGATCTGCTGCGTGACATGGGCACCGGGCTGCTGGTCACGTCGATGATCGGGTCCACGATCAACCCAAATACTGGCGATTACTCGCGCGGGGCCTCGGGGTTCTGGGTCGAAAATGGGCAGATCGCCTACCCGGTCAACGAATGTACCATTGCGGGCAATCTGCGCGACATGCTCAGGCGGATCATTCCGGCAAATGACGCACGACCTTACCTGTCGCGCGTTGTGCCGTCGGTTCTGATCGAAGGGATGACACTTGCCGGCAACTGACCTGCAACTGCTGATCGACGCTGCGCTTGAGGCCGGAAGGATCGCAACGCGGTACTCTGGCACAACAGCGCAACGCTGGGACAAACCCGACGGAGCCGGTCCAGTTACCGAAGCCGATCTGGCCGTGAACGCAATGCTGGAACAACGCCTTCCCTTTGCGCGGCCCGACTACGGTTGGCTCAGCGAAGAAACCGAAGACTCGCAGGCGCGTCTGTCCAAAGATCGCGTGTTCATCATTGACCCGATCGACGGCACCCGCAGTTTTGCGGAAGGGTCAAAAACCTGGGCGCACTCGCTTGCGGTCGCCCAGCAGGGCGAAGTCACGGCCGCAGTGATTTATTTGCCTTTGCGCGACATGCTTTACGCTGCAGCCAAAGGACAGGGGGCCACGCTTAACGGCGCGCCGATCAGGGTGTCCGGCGCCTTGGACTTGGAAACCTCACAGGTTCTGGCCGCAAAGCCAAATCTGGACGCGCGTCACTGGCGCAACCAAGATGTGCCAGACTTCATCCGGACCTATCGTCCGTCTTTGGCCTATCGACTGGCGCTGGTAGCACAGGGGCGGTTCGACGGTATGCTGACCCTACGCCCGAGCTGGGAATGGGACATCGCCGCCGGAGATCTTATCATTCGCGAGGCCGGAGGAGCCTGCACTGATCGCACTGGAGGCCTATTGCGGTTCAACAACCCGAATCCGCGCCTGAACGGGGTCATCGCTGCGGGGCAGCGGATTCACACCCAATTGTCGGAAAGACTGGCTCCGGAAGGCCCAGGAATACAGGCATGAGCAAACCGCGCTCTCTTAGCCTTGCGGCCTATCGCGTTCTGTCCTGGGGCGTTCCAAACGGGACGGACAAACCCTACATCCCGCGCCCCGAAGGTGAGCTGATCTGGATACATATCGCCTCTCAGGATCGCCAGCGCGTGGTCGAGGGCTTCTGCCAACGTCTGCGCCAATCCCGTCCCAACCTGTCGGTCTTGTTGACTGCGCCCCCTCAAGCTGACCTGATCCGTTGGGATGCAAGCAGCCATCCTTTGGTCAATCTACCGTCCGAACAGACTGGTGCCGCACGAGAATTTCTGGATCATTGGCGTCCCGACCTTGGTCTATGGGTCGGTGGCGGGTTAATGCCCAACGTGATCACCCGCGCTGAAGAACGTGGGCTACCCCTGATTCTGATCGAAGCCGAGATTGATATCCACGTGGCACGCGGCGCACGATGGTTGCCCGACATCACACGATACACCTTTGATTGTTTTCAAACAATTCTTGCCACATCACCCGAAACAGTTCGACACATTCGCAGGCTCGGCGTCCCGGCCTCCAAAGTCGACACGGCCCCGCCGTTGCACGTCAGCCCCAATCCAAGTCCCTGGCCCGAAGATGAATTGATCGAAATGACGCACGCGCTGTCCAGCAGGCCAGTGTGGTTGGCAACCTGGGTTCAGGACAAGGAATTCATCTCGGTCCTCAGCGCGCACCGCCAGGCAATGCGGATGCTGCCGCGCTTGGCTCTTATCCTACATGTCGCCGACATGTCCGAGACCGAACCACTGCATCGCAGGCTGCTCTCGATGGACCTTAGATGCGTCAATTGGGACGACGGAGGGACAATCGAAGATACAACACAGGTTATACTGACATCGGACCCTGAAAATCTGGGTCTGTGGTATCGTCTGTCACCCGTAGCATTCATGAGCAGCTCACTTGAACGGGGTGCGGGTGGGCGCGATCCGCTGACAGCAACTGCTCTGGGATCCGCGGTCATTCACGGACCTTTCGTGCATCGTCATCAGCAGCTATATGATCAGCTAAACAGAGCAGGTGCGGCTAGATTGGTGCGCACCGCGACCGAACTGGGCGATGCAGTGGTGGAACTTCTGGCACCTGACGAGGCCGCGAGAATGGCTCTGGCGGGTTGGGAAATCGTGTCAGAAGGCGCTCCGCAAACGGATCACCTGATCGAAATTGTACAGGACAGTCTGGACCAGCGGGGCCAAGATCATGCGAGCACCTGATTTCTGGAATACTGCGCCGGACAAACCGTCATTGGCGGCCCGGCTTCTGTCGCCGCTTGGGCACCTTTATGCTGCAGCAACCGCTCGCCGCGTTGCAAGCGATCTCGGCTTTGCCCCCGGTGTGCCGGTTATATGTGTCGGTAATCTGAACGCAGGCGGCACTGGCAAAACGCCTACGGTCATCTGGATGATCGAACAACTGCGCGACGCCTGGCATCAGACCCATGTGGTCACCCGCGGCCATGGCGGATCGCTGGACGGGCCGGTTCGCGTCGATCCCGGCAAACACACCGCAGCAGATGTTGGCGATGAACCGCTTTTGCTGGCGGCATTCGCCGATGTTTGGGTCGCCAAAGATCGCGCCGCCGGAGCAAAAGCCGCAGCCCAAGCTGGAGCAACGGTTATTGTGCTGGATGACGGGTTTCAAAATCCCTCGGTCGCAAAGGATTTCTCGGTCATCGTTGTGGATGCGGAACGCGGGTTCGGGAATGGCCTGTGCCTGCCCGCAGGCCCGTTGCGCGAACCGGTCGACGTAGGACTGCAGCGGGCCGATCTGGTTTTGTCGTTGGGCGACGCAGATGCACAGGCCCAATTCTCAGACCGTTGGGCAGGGGATTTAACTGTTCCAAATGTCACCGGTGCGGTCGGGCCTCTGCAAACGGGTATGGACTGGAGCGACACTCCCGTATTGGCGTTTGCCGGTATCGGACACCCGGAAAAGTTCTTTGCTACCTTGCGCAATCAAGGCGCAACACTCTTGCGGGCCGAAGCCTTGGACGATCATCAGCCGTTGACCTCGGCGTTGATGACCCGCCTGGAAAACGAGGCACGTTTGTTGGGCGCTCAAATGGTCACAACGGAAAAAGATGCTGTTCGTTTGCCCGCCGCCTTTCGCAGCAAAGTAATAACGTTGCCCGTCCGTTTGCGTGTCAATGAGGCCGATAACGTCAGGCAGATGCTACTTAAAATCGCACCGTCGCCGTAGGTAGCGGCCGGTCCTAAGACCGGCCAACCCATATCAACTGCCCAATTCAGCTTCGATCAGCTTCTTGAACTCGTCATATGACTGGTTGTCGACCTTTTTACCGTTCACGATGAACGAAGGTGTCGACTGGATACCATCCTTTTCGGCATTTTCCTGATACCAAGCGACCAGAGTACGCGCCCGGTCTCCGTCCTGCAGACAGGCTTCAAGCTGATCGTTGTCGATCCCTGCCAGACGCCCGATCTTGCGCAGTTCATCCACGATTTCAGCAGGACCGCCAGCGCGCGTCCATTCGGACTGGCCTTCATAGATCAGGTCCGAGATGCCAAAGAATTTATCGGGTCCGGCACAGCGCGCGACCATCGAGGCCCACAGGCCGTAGCGATCGAAGTAAACCTCGCGGTAGGTGAACTTAACCTTACCGGTGTCGATGAAATCCTTCTTGAGCTGCTTATACGGCCCTTTGTGGAAATTCGCGCAATGCGGGCAGGTGTAGGATGCATATTCGATGATCTCGACCGGTGCGTCCTCGGCCCCCAGGGTCATCTCGACGATGGTCGAGGTGTCCAGCTCGGCCTCTTGCGCCTCGGCGCTGCCGATCAGCGAAAATGACGCGTTCGGTGACGACAGCAAAAAGCCGCCTGCGGCAATGGCGACGGCCGCGCAAATTCCGGTTGCAATACGGCTCATGAATCAGCCCTTTCTCAGCGTTTTTGTTTGGATAGAACGTTACGGCCCAGACGTTCAAGGGCTGCACGCAGATCGCCATCATGGACGCCTTGCGCTGCCCGGTCCGCCTCGGCCGCGATTTCCGGTTTCAGTATGGGTTTCGCCGGCTTCGCTTTGTGATCGAAACTGGCCTGCCCCTCGGCAAATCCTGTCGGAGCGGTCTGGGTGATACGCACCCGGCTGATGGCGTTATAGCCGTAAACCGCGTTCACCTTGCCGCGCAGCTGTTCCTTTTGCATCTCAAGCATCGGTGCCTGCGGGCCGGTAGTCAGCACAGTCAGCGTCGCCCCCATGCCGCCCTTACCATAGCCCACATTCACCGGCCGCGCGATGGCGGCCAAATCCTGTCCCACGATCTCGGCCCAGTGAGTCAGGATGCGCGACACGGCAAACCCGCGGCTTTCGCCCGCACGCCTGATCTGCGTATTCAGCAATGTCGCGGTGCGTTTGAACCCGCGGGTCGAAGAACGTCTGCGCTGCATCTGGTTTCCAACTCCTGCACCACTATTGTAGAGGGCAGAACACCGGGCGCCAGCGAAACCCGACAGGGAGATGATTAAAAATTGCGTGACACAGGCGAATTTGACGTCAGCAGCGAATTGCTGTGCTGGTACGACCGCCACGCCCGCCAGATGCCGTGGCGCGTCAGCCCCACAGATCGGGCCGCCGGGGTGCTGCCCGACCCCTATCGTGTCTGGCTGTCCGAAGTGATGCTGCAACAGACCACCGTGGCCGCCGTGCGCGACTATTTCATGCGGTTCACGACGCGTTGGCCCACGGTGCAGGCGCTGGCCGCAGCCCCAGATGATCAGGTCATGGGCGAGTGGGCTGGCTTGGGATACTACGCCCGCGCTCGCAACCTGCTGAAATGCGCCCGCCTGGTGGCGGACGAACATGGCGGTCAGTTCCCCGACACCTACGAAGCTTTGCTAACGCTGCCCGGCATCGGCCCTTATACTGCCGCCGCTATCTCGGCCATTGCCTTTGATCGCCCCGAGACGGTGCTGGACGGCAATGTCGAACGTGTCATGGCACGGCTGCACGACATACACGACCCCCTGCCCGGCTCAAAACCGCAGCTGAAAGACAAGGCCGCCGCACACACCCCGCAGGCCCGACCCGGAGATTATGCTCAGGCCGTGATGGATTTAGGCGCAACGATCTGCGCGCCAAAATCTCCGGCCTGTGGAATTTGCCCTTTGCGCGAACCCTGTCGGGCCCGCAAGGCCGGAACACAGGCGGACCTGCCGCGCAAAACGCCAAAGAAGCCAAAACCAACGCGATACGGCCATGTTTACATCGCCCAGCGACGAGACGGGGCCGTTTTGCTAGAACGCCGCCCCGACAAAGGACTGTTGGGCGGAATGCTAGGCTGGCCTGGCTCTGATTGGTCCGACGCGCCGGTCGAAACGCCCCCTTTTGCTGCCGATTGGCAAGTTCTGCCTGCAGAGGTGCGCCACACCTTCACTCATTTTCATCTGATCTTGCGCGTCTGGACGACCGACCTGCCAGACGACACGTCGCCCGACGGTCTGATAATCTTAGACAAACACCAGTTTCGCCCAGGTGATCTGCCAACGGTAATGCGCAAGGCGCACGACCTGTGGCGCGGTCGATAACGCGTTGTACAGCAATTCGAACTGTGGCTAGACTCGCCTCAATCTCTGCGGAGCCTGATACATGATCGCACCAGACATCCTGTCCCGATGGCAATCAGCCCTGCCGTTCTGGGTTTCATTCCTGCTAATCCCACTGATCTGGGTCACTGCTGTTCTAGGCGGGTGGTGGGTGGTTTTGGTGCCACTTTCAACATGGTGGGCCTTTGCCGCACTGGATAAGCTAACCGGGCTGGAACTAAGCAACGCCGACCCCGACACTCCCGACACTGCGCTGCACTGGTATATCCTGTTGACCAAAGCGTGGGTGCCGGTTCAGTTCCTGACCCTGTTCGGGTTGATCTGGTTCGCGACACATACAAACCACCTGTCCACGGCGTCCAAGATCGGGCTGTTCTTTGGCATGGGCGTAATCTCGGGCACGATCGGGATCAATTACAGCCACGAGCTGATGCATCAAAAAGGCCGGGCTGAGCGCTGGCTGGGGGATATCTTGCTGGCGATGGTGCTGTATTCACATTTCCGATCGGAACACCTGCTGGTCCATCACCGCTTTGTCGGCACCCCCCGAGATCCTGTCACCGCCCGATATAACGAAGGCTTCCATCGCTTTTACCCTCGTGTCCTGTGGCAATGCCTAACTTCGGCCTTCCGCGCCGAGCGCGAAAAGCTAGCCCGCAAAGATCGCCCGTGGACAGACCGCGCAAACCCGTTCTGGCGCTATTGGGCGCTGCAGGCAGGAATGCTGCTGCTGGCCCTACTGATCGGAGGTCTTTCGGGCCTTGCCCTGTTCCTGATTCAGGCGGGCGTTGCGATCTGGCAACTGGAGCTGGTGAATTATGTCGAACACTACGGCCTGACCCGGAAACACTTGGGCGAGGGCAAATACGAGCATGTCCAGCCCCGCCACTCGTGGAATGCCTCGCAAAAAGCGTCGAACTGGCTGCTGATCAATTTACAGCGCCACTCGGACCACCACTACAAACCCAACCGCCGCTTTCCCCTGCTGCAACACCATTCACAGAACGCGGCGCCGCAACTGCCCTACGGCTATCCCGTTATGACTGTTGCCGCCATGATACCGCCCCTTTGGAGGCGCGTGATGAACCCCCGTGTCAAGGCATGGAGGCGGCAATACTACCCCGAGATAACCGACTGGACGCCCTACAATAAGTCGCGAAACCCGTTGCCCTCCGCATGACCGCAGCGCGCTCCCGCGCGCTGCCCGGCCCAACAGTCTTTAGGGCATCTTTGATGCTGTACAGACTGGCGGGAGCACCTACATCACCCAAATATCCATCGGATGTTCTACACCCCGCACGCTCTGACCTGTACGTCGCACAAATCCTTCGGTCAAAGTCGCAGCGTTTGATCCTTCCTCGGAAAGCTGGGCACAAACTTCGTCACTCAGCACCACTTTGACGTCAAAATCGCGGGTCAGCGCCTCTAGTTTTGCGGCCACGTTCACCGCATCGCCTATGACGGCAAATTCCAACCGGTTCGCCCCAATATCTCCCAATACGACCGAGCCGTAATGAACACCGATCCCAACCCGTATTTCCGGCTCGCCCAGCCGCCGTCTTTCAACATTCCAACGGTTGATGACCCCCACCATGTCCCGCGCGCAAGCCACAGCATTACTGGCGTCCAGCGGCGTGGGCACCGGAGTTCCGAACGTGGCCATCAACCCGTCCCCCAGATACTTGTCCAACGTGCCGTGATGGCGAAACACCTCGGTCTCCATCCGGGCATGAAACCCGCGTAGGACTTCGATCACTTCATATGGATCGCGCCCGGCCGCGTATTTGGTAAACCCAACGATATCTATGAACAAAACCGCGACATTTTCCTTGCGCACCTGTTTGAGCGGCTCATCATTTTGGCTCAGCTCTTCCACCACATTGGGCGAAAAATAGCGCGACAGGTTGGCGCGCTCCCGCTCCAACCCGGCATTTGTCATCAACAACCGGTTCAGCCGTCGCATCGAGATACCCAAGGTCACGGCAACCATCACGAACACAATGACCTGCTGAATGCGCAGCGACGGCATAAAGCTGTTTGGGTCCATGAACTCGGCCACGTCAGGATAGCCAGCCAACGCCTGAGCAACCCGTTCGCTGAGACCGGGTATCGGAGTCGCAACCCACCACGCAACGATCCAGCCAATAGTCCACATCATCGCAGTCCACGACCCGATTGCCACAACTGTCCGCCAGGAATAAGCAAGTGTTCCCGCCGCCAGAATAATGAAGAAATACTGAAAGTTATCGAACCTGTACTGCATGGCCAGTGGCCGGACGTCGTCGCTGAACGGGTTCGGGATGATCATGCCCAGCGTCATGATCAGAAGATCCACAAAGATCAAAAGCAGTTCGACCCGCGATTGCCCGACACGGCCCGCACGTCGGATGAACCAACCGTTTGCGCAGATCAGCAGTAGAATGAAATGATACCACATCACCTCCCACTGGGGGTTCAGAAAGACCAAAAGCACACCGGTTAGTCCCATCGCGACCCAACGTGCGCGTACGGCCAGTTCCAACCCTTCGCGCTTGTGCTTTTCCAGAGCGGCCTCGGTGTATTTGTTGTCCAGATCGTAGCTGTCTGGTTGTGTCACAAAAAACCGGCCAAACCGGGATTCGCTGGCTGTGGTATCCGACATGGCTGAGGCTCCCTCGGTGCGCGGCGGGCTATATCGAATTCATACCGAAATGGGAATGTGATGAAAACAAAAGACCCCGCCGAGAACGGCGGGGCAAGGCTTAGTGCCTTGTGTCAGGCCACAGGCACCGGCGGTATTCAGTTGTGCATTTCAGCCCGGATCTGCTGGCGCAGCACGTCGATCGGCACGGTCTTGCCGTCGCGTTTGAAACACCAATAGGTCCAGCCATTGCAGGACGGCGCGTTTTCCAGATGCGCCCCCACCTGATGGATCGAGCCTTTGACGTTGTCGCCCACAAGCGTGCCATCGGCGCGCACCTTGGCCTTGTGACGCTGGTTCATGGAATACAGCTCTTCCCCCGGACGCAGCATGCCGCGTTCAACCAACTGGCCGAACGGCACGCGCGGCTCGGCGCGTTTGCTGGCGCTGACCTCCAGCGCCTCGCGGTCGAATTTGCGAACCTTGGCGATGCGCTTTTCGGCGACCCTGCGATAGCTTTCCTCGCGTTCGATGCCGATGAACTCACGCCCCAGCATCTTGGCAACCGCGCCGGTCGTGCCCGTACCAAAGAACGGATCCAACACCACATCGCCCGGATTGGTCGAACCGACCAACACGCGGTGCAGCAGCGATTCAGGCTTTTGCGTCGGATGCGCTTTGTCGCCGTTTTCATCTTTCAGACGTTCATGACCGGTGCAGATCGGCAGCACCCAGTCGCTGCGCATCTGTACGCCCTCGTTCAACGCCTTCAGGGCCTCGTAATTGAACGTGTATTTCGCACCTTCACGCTTTGACGCCCAAATCATCGTCTCGTGCGCGTTGGTAAAGCGTTTACCGCGGAAATTCGGCATCGGGTTCGATTTGCGCCAGACGACGTCGTTCAGAATCCAGTACCCAGCATCCTGAAGGGCAGAGCCAACGCGGAAGATGTTGTGATATGAACCAATTACCCAAATCGCACCATTGGGCTTCAACAGGCGACGCGCTGCTTTCAGCCATTCGCGCGTGAACTGGTCATAGGCCCCGAAGCTGGAAAACTGATCCCAGTGATCATCAACCGCATCCACCTGAGAGTTATCCGGGCGGTGCAACTGACCTTTCAGCTGCAAATTATACGGCGGGTCTGCAAAGATCAGGTCAACCGACGCCTCGGGCAGACTGTTCATCACGTCGATGCAGTCCCCGGATAGAATCGTGTTTAAAGGGAGCGCTTTTACGCCCTTTTTGGTGGTTGTCGTCATTTTACTGCCTCAAGTATCCACGGCGCTTTTGCGCTCATTTGGTTGAGACAAGGATGAGTCAAAGACGAATCGCCGTCAATTTCTTTTTTGAATCAGCAGCTTACGATTTACTCTTGATACAAGATATTGTGGACCGGTTTGAACGAACGTCTATGGTGTGGGGTCACACCAAGATTTCGCAACGCTTCGCGATGCATTTTTGTCGGATAGCCTGCATTCGACTCCCACCCGTAGCCGGGATGCTGTTGCGCCAAATCCACCATCGCCTGATCGCGCCAGTTTTTCGCAAGGATCGATGCCGCTGCAATTGAGACCGACCGCCCATCCCCCTTGACCACCGCCTGCGCCGGGATCGACAAACCGCGCGGAATCATGTTGCCGTCGATCAGCACATAATCCGGGGGCGGGTCCAAGGCGGCCACTGCGCGCTCCATCGCGATATGCGAGGCGCGCAAGATGTTGTGTGTATTAATCTCGGCAACTGTGGCCTGGGCCACCGCAAACTCGGCCCGTTCACGTATTGAAGTGTCCAACGCAGCGCGACGCTTGTCGGTCAGCTTCTTGGAATCGTTCAGCCCCTGCGGAATGTCCCCAGGGTTCAGAATCACTGCAGCAGCAACCACGGGTCCGGCCAAGGGGCCCCTACCCACCTCATCCACGCCCGCGATCCGCACATACCCATGGGCTTTGACTGATTGTTCGATGTCATAATTCGGAGTCGTCATCCTTTCTGGCAAACCGTGTTTCGCCACCGTCCGCAACAAAAAAGAGAGGGCAGCTTGCGCCACCCTCTCCTGCACGGCGCTTCTGTGGCGCCGCTCCTGCTCGAAAACGGTTACTGGTAAACCACGCGGTACCCATGATGGCGCAGGCAGGCGGGCTCGTAGGCGCGCTTGACCTTTTTGCCATTCCAGAAACCGACTTTGCACTCTTGCGGCAGGCTATTGGTGTATTTGTAATACTTTTTCAGACAACGCGGCCCCAAAAGCGCATGGTGAGGCGCGTAACGCTCGTACGTCCGCAGGCAGTGTTTCGGCAGATCATACTTGGCCACGCGGTGGGGCAGCGGGCGAACCGGGTGATGTGGGTGAACCGGCTTGGGTGTCTGAACGTGCGAACGATGACGACGGTCACGGTCTTTGTCTTTTTCTTTGTTGTAGTAGTGCACGCCGGCGCCAATGATCGCGATGGCGGCTAGGCCACCCAGAATGTCCTTGGCATCTGCGGCCCGCGCCTGCGACACTGAAACACCTGTTATGGTGATGGCAGTTGCTACGATCAGGGCGATGAATTTCCGATGCATGGTGCTTGTCCTTTTAGTGCTGGGGCGATCCGTGAACGATCGCGAATTCGTTGCACCGACAATGAGGACGCCCCCCTCAGACAAGCAATAACGGGCAAATGTTATCGAATATCAGGACACCAAAACCCCTTGGGTTATTGAATATCAGGCCAAGCCATGCGCAGGATGCGGCCTATGAAACAGATCCTATCTTTCTTGGCTGTTCTGGCCCTGATATCGGTCGCAAGCTCGGTGGCAGCGGCGGATTGTTATGCCGATTACAAGGCAAAACAGGACAACCCCCTGCGCCTGCACTACGGGGTGATGCAAGTGTCGGCCTGCGACAAGGGCAAGGCGACCCAAGAAGTGTCGCAACGGCTGCGCGGGTCGGGCTGGACCTTGCTGAACGTGATGTCGGTGTTTGGGCCGGAAGGGCTGGGTAAAAGGAAGGCAAATGCCGGACAATTCTATCTCCGTTACTGAGGCCCGACGATCCGGAGTACGTCTGGTCGGCGCAGGAATTGCAGCAATCGTGTTGATTCTGGTGACGGCCGCCATCTTCCTATTCTGGACTCTGCCCGACGCAAACGCCTTTAACGCCCGCGTCGAACGATTGTTTGTCGAAAGCGATCTGACCGCGCAGACCGAAATCCGGCTGCTCGAGATTCTGGCCCAATCGGGCACGGCGTTTGCGGATACGCTCTCAAGCTATCGGATGGTGATTTTCGTGTTGTTGGTGTTCGCCAGCGCGATGCTGGTCACTGCGCTTGTGTTTCTGGTCATGTTGGTTTTGCTGAACCGGCGCATGGCCCAGATCGAACGTACGGGTATACAAGTTACGTCCCTTTTGGTCAGCCGCGAAGAAAACACTGTTTACCTCAACAACATGGATTTCAAACTGACCCCTGCCGCGATGGAGACCTTGTCTGTTCTGGCTGAATCCCGGCTGGATGACGAGATGCTGTCAGGCGCTCAGATTGAGGCTGTGATTTCAGGCAAGGATGCTGCCGATTGCGACGAGGCCGCGGGCGCGACACGGATCAAACGGTTGCGGGATGCGTTGGGCAATCAGATGGTCAGCGAGTTGCTGGTCAAGAACATCGCCAAAAAAGGGTACATGCTGTCCATCGAGAAAGACGTCATTCAGATGGTTTGATTGCGCGGTTCACGCTCTCGAAAAATGCACCGCGCCCCTTGGAATAACTGCGCAAAAGCCCCATCCTTTAGGAACCTGTGCCAAGGAGGTTACCTATGAACGTCCACGCAGCACCACAGTCCAGTGGCTATGGAATCACTGTCGAACGATTGAATGGCTTGGTCTCGGTATACCGGGGTGACATCCTGCTGGCGCAAAGCGCAGACGCCAAGGTGATGTACGAAACACGGTTGCCGCCGATGATCTATATCCCGCGCCAGGATGTTCTGATCGACCTGAGCGCTGAAACCGATCTGCAAACCTTCTGCCCGTTCAAAGGCACCGCCACCTATCAGGACGTGTTGCTGCCGGGTGAAACCTTGGCAAACTCAGTCTGGGCTTACGAAGATGCCCTGCCTGAAAGCAAGATCATTCAGGGCCATATAGGGTTTGCATCAACCGCTTATGATCGGATGGATTTGGGCGATAACCGGCTCAAGACGCCAGATGACGGCAATATAAGCGGCCCGCTGATCGACTGGTTGATGCGGGGGGCCTCGGACATCAAGACGTCCGAGGAGTTTACCAAGGCGCTGGCAGAAAAGATGCTGGAACACGGGATCGCAATTCAGCGGCTGAGTATTCTTGTCTGGTCACTGCACCCTTTGATCGCAGGCAAACACTACATCTGGGAAAAGGACAAAGACGAGATTTCGACCAATGTGCCGACCTACGAAATCCATGATCATCCCGCTTACATCAACAGCCCACTGCGCCATGTTTCCAATGGGTTGGGCGGTGTACGACAACGCCTGAATGATGAGAACCCGCACAATAGCTTTCCCATTATTGAGGATCTGCGCGCCAAAGGTGCGACCGATTACGTCGCCATGCCGCTGCCGTTTTCTGACGGGCGCACCAATGTCATAACGCTGACCTGCGACCATCCGGATGGCTTCACCACCGAGAATCTGGGGCTGGTATTCGAATGCTCCTCGGTCATCGCGCGGTTCTACGAGGTGTTCATGCAGCGGGAAAACGCGCAGGTCCTTCTGGAAACCTATGTGGGCAAACGCTCGGGCGCGCGAGTGCTGGGCGGTGAAATCCGGCGGGGTGACGGGGACGAGATTGATGCGGCGATCATGTTCTGTGATCTGCGCAACTCGACCAGCCTTGAAGAACGGTTGGGGCGGGAAACCTACATCAGTCTTCTGAATGATTTCTTTGAAACCGTCTCAAACATCGTCCATGAGAACGCAGGTGAAGTCCTGAAATTCATCGGAGACGCGGTTCTGGCTGTCTTCCCCGCCGGGGAAGATGCCCAGTCGGCACGTGACAATGCGCAGAAAACGGCCGTGCAAATAGTCGAAAAGCTGGGCGAGTTGCGTCAATCGGTATCAGAAATTCATTGCGATTGTTCGATCGGCGTGGCCTTTGGGCGCGTGACTTACGGCAATGTCGGGTCGCGTGAACGGCTGGATTTTACAGTGGTCGGCCAAGCCGCCAATGTTGCTGCACGCCTTGGGGAATATGGCAAAACAGTCAATCACCGGATCGTGGTTTCGGCCGATATTGTTCCCGCATGTGCCGACGCTATCCCACTGGGTGATGTTAAGCTTCACAATGTGTCGAAACCGGTCGAGTCCTATGCGCTGCGAACGGCTGCAGACGCCGTCCTGAACGGCTGAAACCACAGTTCCTGTTTGAACGGGTTTCGATTAATCCTGCTGGCGTAACGCCAATGGCTAACCACCCAGCAGGATCAGGGCTGTTTGCGCCGGCGAGATCGTGCTTTGCAGCTGGGAAATCTGACTTCGTGCAAGGTACCTGTCCGTCAATTGGTCGATTGCAGATTCGTCAGTGAACTGGCTCAGATCTTCTGATCCTGTTGCGCGAGACAGCCGGTCTTTGAACACCTCTAACTGTCGGTCCAGGTCGAGTTGCGCAAAACTGGATGGTAAACCAAGCGCTGTTTCCATCATGCTGCGCAACGGAGGCAAACCCATCAGATCAAACCATTTCGTATCCGCGCTTGTGTCTTCCGCCGCGAGATCAGCCAAAGCATGGCGCGCATAGAGCGAAATACGCATCGTATCGTCGCGTTCTCCAACGGTAACTTCGAACCGCGAGACAATATTGTCGCGCGCGATGTCTTCCATCAACGTGACTAGGCCTGTGCGTCGAATTTCACCTGGGCCCAAACCAAAAGCTTCGGAAAACTCTCGGTACCGGCCATCTGCCAGCCGATTGGACAAGGCGTCATCCGCGCTGGTTCCGTCCGACAATATTTTCTGGATGAAGTAGCGATTGTTGATATCACCCTCCAGTCCAAACGCACCCAATGCCACCTGAAGCAACCGTCGGTCTGAAACCAAATCCTCGGCGGTTTGCACTTTGCCAATGTTGTCCAAGAAGTATTGCGACTCTCGCTCATTGACGGCAGACGATGCAAAGCTCTCGATCTGCACGTCATAAGTGCGCTGCAGAAAACGCCAGCCAACAATGCCGCCAGTGGGAATGACCGGCTGGAATGTCATTGCTGATAGGCCATCAACCGTTCCTCACGCGGCAACAGCGCACGCAAGGATTTGAGACATTTGTAATACTGCTCGGTCAGTAGCGCTTCGGTCGCTTCAGCCAGAACCTTGCGACTATCTGCGTCGGTAAACACCTGGCTCAGTTCCTCAACCCGGCGCAACAGCTGTTGGCGGGCGTCTCCCGGCTCCATATCGCCCGACAGGACAAGCTGGGCGGCATAGCAAACACGGCGGACAGGTGTATTGACCTCATCCGGGTGTATTGCATCGCGCAGACGCAACACATTCGCCTGTGGGGTCATGATCGAAAATCGGCTTCGACGATCGCCATTTTCAACGACAACCCCATTGATTAACACTCTCTCTTTCGGGGCGAGTTTTAGAACAAGTCCTCCCATCAGGCAGTCCCCCTCTGACGGAGACCACGCAGTACCGCCATATTGATCTCGAGCAATGGCTCAACACTTGCCTTGTTGCCCAGAATCTGGCTGCTGTGTTGTTCGGTAAACTCGGCCAGATAGAAAATCCGGGCGCGCAGCTCATTTGGTAGCGCGTTGTCGGAATCTGTGACACCACTGGCCAGTACCGTCCACAGGCGGCGGTTTTCGTGCAACGCGTGAACGAATGCCCCAAAATCCGATTTCTGGCGCGCAGCCGCTGCCTTAAGGCGATGTGTGATCTTTGAAATCGCCTCATACTCGGTGTCTCGCGGTGTGCGGGTCGGGGCGGCGGTTTGTGCATACGCACGCTGTGCAAGAGTTTGCGGAGTCACTTGAAATCCTTCCAATAGGCCGTCTGCGGGCGATCAGGGACGGGGCGCGAAACCACGCCCCGTCCAGGTTCCTGAACTTAACGGAACAGCGACAGGATCGACTGTGGTGCCTGATTGGCGATCGACAGCGACTGGGTGGCCAGCTGCTGTTGCACCTGCAGGGCCTGCAGACGGGCCGAGGTCTCTTCCATGTCGGCGTCAACCAGCGAACCGATACCGGATTTGAACGAGTCCGCCAGGTTCGAGATGAACTCTTTCTGGGTTTCGATCCGGCCCTGCGACGAACCGAAGGCCGCCGAGGCATCAATAGCCGTGTCGATCAATGTCTCAATCGTACCCAGAGCGGCGGTGGCACCGGCACCGGTGGACACATCAATCGAAGACAAAGCACCCAGACCACCAGAACCAGCATTGGCGAACTGACCACTGACAGTCAGGTCATTGCCACCGGCATTGGTGAAATCGAGTGTACCTGGTGTGCCGCTGTCATAATCCACGGTCAAACCGGCGATACCCAACTCGTCAACTTTGCCTTTCAAAGCAATGGCAACGATGTCAGCCGTTGTTGTCGCTGCAGCATCATCAGCGGTCACGGTATAGGACACGGTCTTGTCGCCAACAGTAAGGCTAACGCTGTCTCCGGCTGCAAAGGCGGTGGCGTTTTCGGCGATTTCAATCTGTTCGTTACCGCCACCATTATCCAGCGCGATCGCGACAGTGTCACCGTTGGCCGAGGCACCCGCTGAGCTGCCCGAGAAAATGTCATTGGCCGTATAACCCCCAACCGACAGATCCTGCCCCGTGACGGTAATGGAAGAAGCCGTAACAGCGCCCGTCGCGTCACGATCCAGCGAAGCCAGAATAGAAGCTGAACCCGCCGACCCGTTAACCAGGTTAAGCCCGTTGAACTGGGCCGCTCCGACAACAGCGGTGATCTGATCGCGCAGCGCGGTCACGTCGTCGTTGATCTTGCCGCGATCCACGTTGTCTTCCTGCGCCGCGACGATCTTACCTTTCATCTGGTTCAGCAGGTCAGTCACGGTTTCCGATGCGTTCCGCGCCACCGCGACAGTTGACTCACCCAAGGCGAGGCTGTCTTTGATCGCGTTGAACCCTTTGACGTCGGATTCCATGACTTTCGAGATTGCCCACACAGCCGAGTTGTCCTTGGCCGTAGCAACATCTTTACCGGTCGAGATCGCGTTCTGGGTCATCGCCAGGTTCTTGTTAACCGATTTCAGGGTCTGCAGCGCAACCATTGCGCCATTGTTGGTCAGAATGCTGGACATAGCTTCTTCCTTTTTTCGTATGGGCCCTTTGCGCCCGTGCTAACCCCGCACCACATGCGGGCTTTAACGTCTTTCTGATCATTGCGATCCGCCGTCGGGCTGTTCGCGCCACCTGCTGTTTCAGATGCCCGACCACCTTTGCCGCCGATCCCCTAACGGAGTGCTAAAACCCAAACGCGGAAAAATTCGGATTTGAATCAAACCGACATCTATGCCCGTTTTTCCAGTTTCGGGTGACTACGGACCGCGAAGCCGTTGCGTTGCCCATCAGCCCCGTAAGTGCTGAATTCCTGACGCACCCGGCGCAGTTCGGCCATGCGCGCGGCCACAGCGCGAATCCCATCCGCCGCGCTGTTCAGCAGTGCCTGGTTCCGCTCGACCTTTTTTTGCACGCGAATCAAATCCTCGCTGTCGAACACATCCAGTTCGTTGATCGCCCCAATCAGTTTTTCCTTTGCAGGGACCATATGATTAAGGCGATCCAGATCACCTTCGATCAGAGCAGAGCGCTCCAGATCCAAAACCTCTTCAAGAGACTGCACCAGATCAGGTTCAGATTTTGTCGGCATTGGTTTTCTCCATCATGGACCGCAAAAGAATTTCTGAAAGGCCAACGCCACCGGATTCGGCCAACTGGCGTGCTTGGTGCTGAACAAGAAAAGATGAGAACTGGTCTTCGCCCGCACCGCCACCAAAGGCTTTGCGCGCTTCACCCAACCCTGCCGACTTGAGCATTTCCGAAAGAAACGCTGCCTCAATCTCGACCGCGGCAGAGCGCAGCCTGTCGGATGTGGTGGGTGTTTGATGCGTAGGTAAGGTCGCAGAGATCTGCATTGTTTTCTCCGAAATTTACGTCGAACTTTCTTGATCAAAGGCGAAAGCGGTTAAAATAAACGTAACTTCCTGCAGGCAGATTTCGGGTCACACAACCGGAGTCGGAGCAAAATGCCCAACCCTCTTACAGCGGCGATGTCAGCGCCGACCACCCATGCAAAAGGCAACCAGAACGCGCAGGAACAGCCTGAACAGAAAGAGGCGGGTTCGTTTCAATCCGTTCTGGACGAGCAAACAGAAACGACCACCGGTGATGCCGAAACGCCGGATGTTCCGACGCCAGAGGCTGAGGCGGTACAACATGAGCTGCCCATCAGCGACGAACCTACAGATGCCGAGCCTTTGCCAAGTGACCAACCAACCTCGTTGGCCAATGGCAATCCTGAGGTCCAACCAGATCGCGCCATTCTAGATTTTGGGAATGCACTAGCGCCGGAAAAACCGGCGGTCAGGGGCGAGGCGGCGGCTGCCATCATCGTCAAGTCGGATAAACCAACCCAACATTCCGGCCGTGTCGCGTCTGATCTGCCGCATGTTTCACCGACCAAGACTCCCGTGCCCGTAGCGCCTGACGTTAATCGGGCGGTGAATTCGACATCACTGGCCCAAGCAACTCAAACGTCGAAGCCGCCTACACCGGTTCTGTCAGAAAATGCAGCCGATCCGAATCTGGTCGAGCCAGTTCAGGACGCTCCGGCCGCGCAGCCACGCACGCCAATCAATACAGCGACCAGCCTTGTTCAAATGCAGATCATGGCGACAGAAAAAACCCTGTTGTCCCCGACGTTACCAACACACCCGAATTAGACGAAATCTCGGCTTTCAAAGATGTATCACCCACATCCTCAGCCCGCGATACGTTGGCGGCCGCGCAAGCTTTGACCGCATCTGCTCGCGCCGAGACGGCCCGCGCCGTCGCGGGTCAAATGGCTGCGGCAATCCACGCGCGACCGCAATCAGGTATGATCGAGATCGCTCTTAACCCCGAAGAACTGGGGCGTGTTTCGATCGTCATGAATGGCCGTGACGATGGGCTGCATCTGACGATCGCCACCGAACGCCCCGAAACACTGGACATGATGCGGCGGCACATCTCGTTGCTGGAGGCCGAGTTCAAGTCCCTTGGACTGGGGGATTTGTCTTTCGATCTCGGGACTTCGTCTGACACGGGATCGGACGAACAGAACGATGCGCACACTGCGGCATCAGAACCCGAACACGCGACCCAAGCGCAACCAGACCCTTCGGCCCGACCAATAATTGGCACCCTAGGGCGCATCGACATAAGGCTTTAACAATGATCACTCCTATTCAATCTGCAACTCAACCCGGTAACACGGCACAGACCACCGCACCTTCGGTTTCATCCGGGTTGGCCTCGGATTTTGAAACCTTCTTGCTGATGCTTACGGCTCAAGCAAAGAATCAGGACCCTCTTGAGCCGTTGGACTCGACGGAATACGCCTCGCAACTGGCGCAGTTTTCGATGGTCGAGCAACAGGTCCAGACCAACGACCTTCTGACCGGTCTGGCCTTGTCGATGGGCAACGTGGATATGGGCGAGCTTGCCAGCTGGGTCGGGATGGAAGTCCGGTCACCGGCCGCGTTCCGCTTTGATGGCCAGCCCGTTACTTTGCTTGCGCAGGCCAGCGCGGCGGCGGACAGCGCCGTCATGGTCATCCGCGACAAGGACGGGGCAGTGATCGACCGCATCCCCGTTCCGACCGATCAGGCAGAGTTCGAATGGGCAGGCACAGACGGTATCGGCACGCCCCTGCCAACCGGCTCTTATTCGGCCACTTTGGAAAGCTATGACGGCGAAGAGCTTGTGTCACAGCAGCTGGCCGCGGTCTACAACCGGGTGGTGGAAGCACAAATTGGAGAGGGTGCTGTCCTTCTGACCTTGGAAAGCGGGGAGGTTGTGCCGGTTGGAGACGTGACTGCAGTCAGAGCGGGCGCTTGATCTAAGAGGCGAGACAGGCCAAAGGTTTGCAACCCTCGACTCGTTTTTCAAACGGTGATCCCGCTGCCTGACCAGACGCCTCCTCCACAAGACCTTGTCAACCGGCTGCGCGACGCCGGGCTTATCGGAGCGGGTGCGCAGTTTCGCACCTTGTATGGCGGGCGCACCAATCAGGTGTGGAAAGTGCTCGGCGGAGATGGTGACAAAGTCCTAAAGCTCTACCGTGCCAATCGGTGCAATCCCCTGTTTCGCAATGATCCCGAACTTGAGGCGCGGTGTCTGCGCGCATTGGAACAGACCGGTTTTGTGCCGCGTTTGCGAACCACCGGGACGCATGGGCAGGGTCATTGGGTATTCTACGACCATGCGCCGGGATCGCCCTGGTCGACCGGGCCAGAGGCTGTCGGTGCATTACTGCGCGATTTGCACGACCTTAAAATCCCGGTTCAGGCCCCAGCCGGGTGCAACGGAAGCGCCGATTTGGAGGCTCACACGCTAAACATTCTGAGCGGGTGCGAGTCCGCGATGAAGGCCCGCTTCAACCGAATGCGCCCGACGACATCGGTTCCGCCGTCTCACCAAACCTGCTTGATCCATGGAGATCCGGTGGCCGGCAATATTCTGGTCGACGGTTCGGCATTGACTTTGATCGACTGGCAATGCCCCGCACAGGGCGACCCCTGCGAAGACCTTGCCATGTTCCTGTCGCCTGCCATGCAGCAAGTCTATCGCGGCGCGCCCCTGACCTCCGATGAGGAAAACGCCTTTTTGGCGGCCTATAATCACCCGGCCACAACGTCACGCTATCTTGCGTTGCGTCCCTGGTATGCCTGGCGCATGGCGGCCTATTGCCTGTGGCGTATCGAGCGCGGGGCCGAAGACTATGCAAAGGGTCTGGAACTGGAACTCGAGTCACTGTGACCGGGTCACATGTCCGCAAGCCCCATCATCCAATAGGCGGGCGGCATCAGTGCCCTCCGCCAGGGCCCCAGCGGAAACCGGGTAGGAGTGCGCGTCATCGGAGTGGGAAGCTGCGGGCCTTGACCAATGGCCAACTGGGCAAGTGCGCGCCCGCAATAAGTCCCCATTGCGACGCCGTTGCCGTGGAACGCAAACCCTGCAAACATGCCAGGCTGGCCCGAAACTGGCCCCACATAGGGCGTTAACCCCCGTGTCAAACACACCATTCCCGACCAGATATTGGTGATATCCACTGCGCTCCATTCCGGGAACGTCTGTGTGAAGTCACGTTGAACCTTATGGCGAATCGCGGCCTCAGCTCGGGGTGAGGATCGCAGCCCGCCGCGCATTCCAAACAGGAACCGCCGGTCGGGCATCAGCCGGAAATAATGCAGCAGGTGCCGCGTGTCATAAGACATCTGATCCGTGGTCCAGCCTTGCGCCGCCAACTCGAGATTGGTTAAGGGACGAGTCACCAGTACCGTGGACTGGGCGGGCATGTAGCGCCCGGACATCCAGTTCGGCACATCCTCGCTGGAATACCCATTGGTGCAAATCAGGACATTTGATGCACGCACTTTCCCTACAGGTGTTGTGACCTCAAAACCCTGAGCGATCTTTTGCAGTGTCTGAACGGCGCTTTTCTGAAACAGTTTTGCACCATTTCGCTGCGCCGCTTCGGCCAGTCCGAACAAGTATTTCCGGGGATTCAGGCCAAATCCCACAGGGTTCGTATACCCGCCATGAAACGCGCCACCAAAACCGAGACCGGGCAAGTCCTTGGCTTCGTGCAAAACTCCGGTCGAATCCGCACCTTTCCTAAGGGCTGACATGGCCCGCGCATTGTGCGCCAGCTGGGTTTCTCCTTTCGAATGGATATCCGCCTCAATCCGATGGTTCCTTAGGAGACCAGCCACGAGATGAACGGCGTCCGCTTCGGCTTGTCCGTATTCACGCGCAGCAGAAGCTCCGAACCTGCGGGACATTGCCTTCGGGCTGAGTTTTGAACCACCCAGACAGCAGAACCCACCGTTTCGCCCGGACGCGCCCCAGCCGGGCGTCTCGGCCTCAAGCACAGCAACAGACGTACCCGCTTGCGCCAAATGTAGCGCCGCGGAAAGGCCCGTGAACCCACCACCCACAACCGCGACATCAACCGTCAGGTCTCCTTTCATTTCCGGCCAATTCAGGCTGGGAATGGTTTCATCCCACCAGCAACCTTCCCGGGGTCCGGGGCCATAAGTGTAGTCCGGGAACAGCCGTTTCATTCGGTACGCGCCGCGGCCATTTCATCCTGCTTTTGTCGCATCATGGCGCGTTTTGTCACCAGCGACGCGGTAATGACGCCCACTGTCACGACGGCGATCATCAACGTTGACAGCGCGTTGATCTCGGGGCTGACACCCAGCCTGACTGCCGAGAAGATCTTGATCGGCAGGGTTGTGGCCGACGGCCCCGAGGTAAAGGACGCAATCACCAGATCATCCAGCGACAGGGTAAAGGCCAGCAACCAGCCGGAAATCACGGCAGGCGCAATGATCGGCAGTGTCACTAGGCGAAACGCTTGCGCGGGCGAACAACCCAGGTCCAGAGCAGCCTCTTCCAGCGACTGATCGAACGTGACCAAGCGCGACGAGACAACGACCGATACGAAACACATCGAAAAGGTCGTATGCGCCAGAACGATGGTCAGGATACCGCGATCCAGCCCGATGCCTATGAACAATAGCAGCAATGACAGGCCGGTGATCACTTCGGGCATCACCAGCGGGGCGTAGATCATACCGGAGAACAGCGTTCGACCGAAGAAACGCCCCCCGCGCACCAGCACATAGGCGGCGGCGGTGCCCAGAATGGTCGCCAGCGTAGACGAGAACACAGCCACCCGGACTGTCACCCATGCCGCATCAAGAAACGCCTCGTTCTGGACCAGCTCACCATACCATTTGGTCGAGAAGCCAGCCCAAACGGTGACCAGCTTGCTTTCGTTAAAGGAAAAGATGATCAGGATGATCATCGGGATATAGAGGAACGCAAATCCCAGCGTCAGCGAGACCGCGTTGAACCAGCTTAGCCTGTTCATTGCTCGGCCTCCGTCTGTTTCTGCTGGTTTCGCTGGAACAGCACGATTGGGATCACAAGGATCAGCAGAAGCACTACCGCCACGGCGCTCGCCACCGGCCAGTCGCGATTCGAGAAGAACTCCTCCCACAAAACCTTGCCAATCATCAACGTGCCTGACCCGCCCAGAAGCGAGGGGATGACGAATTCGCCAATCACCGGGATCATCACAAGGAAACAGCCTGCTATGATACCGGGGCGCGACAGCGGGATTGTCACAAGCCAAAAGGCTTGAACCCGCGAACAACCAAGGTCTTCGGCGGCCTCGATCAGGGATTCGTCCATCCGTTCCAGCGCCGAATAGATCGGCAGGATCATAAACGGCAGATAGGTGTAGACAATGCCGATATAGACCGCAGTGTTGGTGTTCAGAATGGTCAGCGGGGTCGAGATCAGCCCTGTCCAAAGCAGCAACTGGTTCAGATAGCCTTCGTTCGACAGGATGCCCATCCACGCATAGACGCGGATCAGGAACGAGGTCCAGAAGGGAAGGATCACGAGCATCATCAGCGTCGGCCGCCATTCAACCGGCGCGCGGGCCATGCCATAAGCGATGGGATAGCCAACCAGCAGCGTGAAAAACGTGGAAATCACCGCGATTTTGACGCTAGAGAGGTAGGCTTTCCAATACAGGTCATCCTCGGTCAGCCAGACGAAGTTTTCGAAATCCAATTGGCTGAAGAACTCTTTGATTCCTGACCAGCCCTGCGAGAAGTCCAGCGTTGGCGTGTAAGGCGGGATCGCCAGTTCGATATCCGACAGCGAGATTTTCAGGACTATAAAAAACGGCACCAGAAACAGCGCCAGCAGCCAGACATATGGGACGGCGATCAGAAAGGCGCGGCGCATCAGTCGGCCAGCAGAACCGCAGCCGTTGCTGTCCAGGACAGCCAGACCGGGTCTTCCCAGGTAAAGGACCGACGCGAGATACGGCGGGTATTGGCCGTCTGCGCCTTGATGATCGTGCCGTTGGGCAATTCGACGTGATAGGTGGACAGGTTACCGAGATAGGCGATGTCATGGACCTTGCCCTGCACCGCATTGATCGCGTCCGCCGGGCGGTCGGCCGAGATAGTTACCTTCTCGGGGCGGATCGCCAGATGACAGGCCTGCCCCTGCGCGAACCCATTGGCCGAGGTCGCGGTCAACGGGGCCTGCCCTTCGGCCCAATCGATCTGATATGTGTCTTCGCCATTGGCGGTGGCGCGGCCTTCGATGATATTTACGTCGCCAATAAAGTCGGCGACATAGACCGAGTTGGGGTTCTCATAAATCCGGTCCGGCGTGGCGACCTGCATCAGCTGTCCCTGATCCATCACGGCCACGCGGCTGGCCACGGTCATAGCTTCCTCCTGATCGTGGGTCACGATGACAAAGGTGGTGCCGGTCTTTTCCTGAATATCCATAAGTTCGAACTGCGTGTCCTGCCGCAGCTTCTTGTCCAGCGCGCCCAACGGTTCGTCCAGCAGCAATAGTTTTGGCGCTTTCGCCAAAGACCGCGCTAAAGCGACCCGCTGCCGCTGCCCGCCCGAGATCTGGTGCGGTTTACGACGAGCGAATTGCGTCAGCCGGGTCAGGCGCAGCATTTCTTCGACTCTGTCCTCAAGGTCGCGTTTGGGCATGTTGTCCCGGCGCAGGCCAAAGGCGATGTTTTCCCAGATGCTTAAGTGCGGAAACAGGGCGTAAGACTGGAACATCATGTTTACCGCCCGCTTATTCGGCGGGATCGGGTCGATATCCTGACCGCCCAACATGATGTGGCCCTCGGTGGGTGTTTCGAACCCCGCCAACATCCGCATCATCGTGGTTTTGCCGCAGCCCGATGGCCCCAGCAGAGCGAAAAATTCTTTCTCGAAAATATCCAAAGACAGGTTGTCGATTGCCGTAAAGTCTCCAAACCGCTTGGTGACATTCTGGAATTGGATCAAGGGTTTCGCCTGTGGGTCTTCCCACGGCGCAAAGACGTCAGAGTTCACTACAGCCCCCGTTCGGCAATCTTGAGAAAAACGGCAGGGCGGGAAACCCGCCCTGCCTTAGGAAATCGGATCAGGTACCCGATTTGATCTTGGTCCACAGACGGGTCACAACCCGCTGCGTTTTTGCCGGGTAGGGCGTGGTGATGTAGAGATTCTGCATCGTCGCGTCGTCCGGGTAGATCGCCGGATCGCCGATCACGTCTTCCTCAAGGAACTCTTGCGAGGCTTTGTTACCGTTGGCGTAATAAACATAGTTCGACGCCGCAGCCATGTTGTTGGCATCCAGAATGAAGTTCAGGAACTTGTGCGCGCCTTCTGGGTTTGGAGCATCTGCCGGGATGGCCATCTGGTCAAACCACATCAGCGAGCCTTCAGCGAACGGATGGTATTCTATCTCGACCCCGTTATCGGCCTCGGCCGCACGGTCGCGGGCCTGTAGAATGTCACCTGACCAACCCACGGCCACGCAGATATCACCATTGGCCAGAGCGTTGATGTATTCCGAGCTATGGAACTTCTGGATATGCGGACGCACGCTGGTCAGAACTTCTTCGACCTTCTGGATGACGTCCGGATCGTGGCTGTCCGGATCTTCGCCCAGATATTGCAACGTCATGGGGATCATCTCGGCAGGCGCATCCAGGAAATGCACACCGCACCCGGCGAGCTTCTCCATGTTTTCCGGGTTCAGCACCAACTCCATGCTATTCAGCGCGACGTCATCGCCCAGCGCCTCTTTGACCTTACCAACATTGACGCCGATCCCCGTGGTTCCCCACATGTAGTTGATCGAGAAGGCGTTGTCGGGGTCGTATCCTGCGGTCCGTTCCTGAATGACGTCCCAAAGATTCCCCGAGTTATCCAGCTTGGAAGTATCTAGTTGCTGGAAAGCCCCCGCTTGAATCTGGCGCTGAAGGAACGTGCCGGACGGAACCACCACATCATAGCCAGACCCACCGGCCAGCATCTTGGTTTCCAGAACCTCGTTGCTGTCGAACACGTCGTAGATCAGCGTCAGACCGGTTTCTTCCTCGAACTTCTGTAAAAGGTCTTCGTCGATATAATCCGACCAGTTGTAGACACGCACTTCTTCAGCGAAGGCCGCCGAAGTCCCCAATGCGATGACCGCTGTCAGTGTCAGCGTTTTGATTGACATTTTATTCTCCCTGCAAGTGTGCGGGTATTTTCCCGTTTTTTTGGATTTGATCAAGTTTTGCGTTTTTCCCCGATCCGTCGTATGGTTTCACGAGGTCAGGCACCTGGCAAGTCAACACAATCGCAAACAGGGCAAACCAATTGGATTTGATCAAAAATAAGGCACCGAGGCCAGTGGCCGATGATCAGAAACGACCTGCCCACGAGCAGGTCTATCAGACGCTGCGCGCCCAGATCATGTATGGCGATCTGGTCCCCGGACAGCCTGTCACCATTCAAGGGCTGACTGATTCGCTGGACGTTGGCATGACCCCTGTTCGCGAAGCGATTCGCAGGCTGATCTCTGACGGAGCACTTATGTTTCAGGGCAATCGCCGGGTCAGCGTACCTTTGCTGAAACATAGCGATGTTCAGCAGATGATTTTCGCTAGAATTTCAATAGAATCAGAGCTTTCCAGACGCGCGACAACCAACATGAGCGCTGTAGAAATAGATCACCTGGCTCAGATCGATAAACAGTTGGACCGTACCATCGCCGACGGCGACGTCGGCGGATATCTGCGCCTCAACCACCTGTTTCATGAAACGCTCTATTCCTACGCAGACGCTCCGATTCTCAACGATTTGGCGGAACGGTTATGGCTGCGGTTCGGCCCTTCACTGCGTGTCGTTTGCGGTCGTTTCGGAACCCAAAGCCTGCCCGACCGCCACAAAGATATCATAACGGCGCTCCGCCGTAAGGACCCCGACAGGGTCGCGAAAGCCACCGCGCAGGACATCGAACAGGGAATGGAGCTGATGGCAGGTGCCTTGTCATCTACCTAGATAAATGCGATTCGATTGACAGAAAAAAATTTGATCATATTGTGACCGCTAATCGCTCTTGCAGGAGATTCCCCGATGTCGACCATCACAAATCACATGCCTACTGCCGAATTGCAGGCACTGGATTCCGCCCACCACATGCACCCATTCTCGGCCAATGGCGCGCTCGGGAAAGAGGGTGCTCGCGTCATCACCCGCGCCAAGGGCGTCTATCTGACCGATAGCGAAGGCGAGGAAATCCTGGATGCCATGGCCGGTCTTTGGTGTGTCAATGTCGGCTATGGCCGCGACGAACTGGCCGAGGCGGCTGCGCGACAAATGCGCGAACTACCCTACTACAATACCTTCTTCAAAACCACGCATGTCCCCGCCATCGCGCTGGCTAAAAAGCTGGCCGAACTGGCGCCTGGCGATCTGAACCATGTGTTCTTCGCTGCTGGCGGGTCTGAAGCAAATGACACCAATATCCGTCTGGTTCGCACTTATTGGGCCGAAAAAGGCCAACCAGACAAGAATATCATCATCAGCCGCCACAATGCCTATCACGGTTCGTCCGTTGGCTCGGCCTCGCTGGGGGGTATGGCAGGGATGCACGCGCAGGGTGGTATTCCGATCCCGAACATTCACCACATCAACCAGCCGAACTGGTGGGCCGAAGGCGGCGACATGACGCCCGAAGAGTTCGGTTTGGCCCGCGCGCAGGAACTGGAAGAGGCAATTCTTGAACTGGGCGAAAACCGCGTCGCGGCCTTCATCGCCGAGCCGGTTCAGGGCGCAGGTGGCGTGATCGTCGCCCCCGACACCTATTGGCCTGAAATCCAGCGTATCTGCGACAAATACGATATCCTGCTGATCGCGGATGAGGTCATCTGCGGCTTTGGCCGCACTGGCAACTGGTTCGGGTCTCAAACCGTGGGCATCCGCCCCCATATCATGACCATCGCCAAGGGCCTCAGCTCGGGTTACGCGCCCATCGGAGGTTCTATCGTCAATGATGAGATCGCCGAGGTGATTGGCGGCACCGAATTCAACCACGGCTACACCTATTCCGGCCACCCGGTCGCCGCCGCCGTGGCACTGGAAAACCTGCGCATCCTCGAAGAGGAAAAGATCGTGGACCACGTCCGCGACGTCGCCGCCCCCTACCTGAAAGAAAAATGGGAGGCGCTGGTCGATCACCCGCTGGTGGGCGAAGCGAAAATCGTCGGTATGATGGCCTCGATTGCGCTGACGCCCGACAAAGCAAGCCGCGCTAAGTTCGCCTCAGCCCCCGGCACCGTCGGCTATGTCTGCCGCGACCGTTGCTTTAGCAACAACCTGATCATGCGCCATGTGGGGGACCGGATGATCATCTCACCTCCGCTGATCCTGACCCCATCGGATATCGACGAGATGTTCGTGCGCATCCACAAATCGCTGGACGAAGCTCAAGCCGACATCATCGAACAAGGGCTGATGAAAGCCGCCAGCTGATCCGCGCAGCTTCATCTGGCCAAATATATCTCGGGGGAATCGCGGCTTGCCGCGATGGGGGCAGAGCCCCCTCCCCTACCTCAACCGCTCTAGCAACCGTAGGGTTGGATAACCATCCGGCACCAGACCTTGCGCCAACTGATAGGCCCGCACCGCGTTGACAGTATTCGGGCCTGTGCGCCCGTCGATTCCTTGGGTATCGAACCCAGCCTCGGTCAAAAGGCTCTGCAGCTCTTTCTTTTCGGTAAAGCTCAGTATCCGATCATCGCGGGGCCAAGATGCCTGAAATGGCGCGCCGCCAACCAGCCGATCCGACAAATGGCCAATCCCGATCACATAGGCGTCGGCACCGTTGTATTTCTCGATCACCTTGAAATTCTCGAATATCATCAAGGCCACGCCTTGCCCGCCTGCCGGCAATAGAATGGCCGCCTTCCCATGATCCGGAATGGCCTGTCCATCACGTCCAACAACACCAAGCGCGGCCCATTCGGATGGCATCAACCTGTGATCCCGCTTGGCCGAGGCAAAATCGAAACCGTCTGGCAACTGCACTTCGATCCCCCAGGGTTGACCCTTTTTCCACCCATGTCGCGCCAGGTAGGACGCCGCCGAAGCCAAAGCGTCTGTCGGGTCGTCGGACCAGATATCTCGCCGTCCGTCGCCATCAAAATCCACCGCATGTTCCAAATACGAGGTCGGCATAAACTGCGTATGACCCATTGCGCCCGCCCAACTGCCTGTCATCGCGCCGGGCGCGACATCGCCAGCCTGAATGATCTGCAAGGCGGCCACCAGCTGCGCCTCGAAGAAAGACGCCCGTCGTGCGTCGAACGCCAGCGTTGCCAGCGACCGGATCGTCTGATCTCCGCCCCGAAACGAACCATACGAGGTCTCAAGCCCCCAGATGGCCGTTACAACTTCTTTCTCGACGCCATATTGCGCTTCGATCCGGGTCAAGACCGCGTCATGGCGCTCCAACCCGGCGCGTCCATTCGCAATTCGCCGGTCTGATACGGCAGAGTCCAGATACTCCCAGATTGGCTTCGAGAACTCGGCTTGATTGCGATCGCGCTTGATAACGTCCCAATCGTAAGTCAGCCCCGCCAATGACCGGTCCAACGTCGTCGCAGATATACCTTGCTGCAACGCGCGTTCGCGGAACACTCCCAGCCACGCCTGAAAGCGCGCATTCCCTTCAGTTGACACGCGGATCTCCTTAAACTCTGGCCGAACAACCGGCCGTATCGACACGGTGACATCGGCCGATGCGAGCTCGTGAATCTGTGGGCCATTGGCCGAGTTGATAGGATCCGCCTGCACTATGGATGCCCATAATGCAGCGGTCATGACGCCGCTTACGCATTTATGCATTCCGATTTTCCTGATTACTGCTCAACACCAAGGTAGCGCATAATGGCGAAATCACAAAGAGCTCAGGTTTCGTCCTCGCGGAGTTTTGCTGCCCGCTCGGCCCGCAACCGATCCAGCGCTTGCCGAAGCAGAGGCACCCTGTTGGGCCGGAAAAAGTCTTCGGTCAGGGCCATGTCGCGCATACGGTCCAGCCGGAATATTCTGAAGTCCTGCCGTAAATGGCACCAACTGATCAAAACGCTTGCCCGGTCCATATATACGATACTCAGCGGATTCACCCGACGACGGGTGGCATCCCCCTTGGCATCGGTATAGGCAAACTCGACTGTGCGTTCATCCCATGTGGCTTGTCTCAGATCGCGCACATCGATGGTTGGCCGGGTCGGGCGATCAAACCGGGTGGCCGTCAGGACGGCGTGTGACAGGCGATGCGACTGGCGGTGTGGCAAGCGTCCCTGCAGCTTGCGCAGAACCGCCCCAGCCGCATCTGCTAGACCTGGATCGCCAATGGATTGCACCTCGCGCAAGCCCAGAACCAGTGCCTCTAGCTCGTCATCGGTGAAGCCCAAAGGCGGCAGAGTCGCATCCTCGATCAGGGTGAACCCAAACCCTGCCTCTCCGTCGATGACAGCTCCCAGTCCGCGCAAAGCGTCGATGTCACGATGAACGGTGCGGGCTGAGACGCCCAGATCCTGCGCCAGTTGGACCGAAGTCTTGGGCGACGGGCCAGAGCGCAAGGCTTGCATCAATTGGAACAGGCGAGCGGTGCGAGACATATCGCAATCTAGACTAAGGCTAATGACAAAAACTGTCATTATGGCATCTTATCCAAACGGCATCTTAACGACTCCGGAGCCAACGATGCTGACCCTTCTGACCTTCCCTGCCGCCTTTGGCCAATTCAGCGCCAGCCCTTTTTGCGTCAAAACGGCTTATATGTTGCAACTGTCCGGCCAAAGCTGGCAGCGGTCCGATATGCTGAACCCATCGAAGATGCCCCACCAGAAATTGCCTGTTTTGCGCACGTCTCAAAGGCTGGTGGCCGACAGCGACCTGATCCGGGACTGGCTGGAAACACAAGGGGCCAATTTCGATGCAGACCTTAGCGACATTCAAAAGGCCCAGTCCCGCGCCCTGATCCGCATGGCCGAAGAACATATCTATAACCACGTCGTTCTGGATCGCTGGGGCAATGACGAGGTCTGGCCGATCCTGCGCGATATGTTCTTCACCGAGGTTCCTGCACTGATCCGTCGCCCCGTGACCCACGCAATCCGCAAATCGGTGATGAAGCGAATGGACGGGGCCGGTGTCTCGCGGTTCTCGGATACTGAACGCACAGATCGCCTGGAACGTGACCTCGTAGCGATATCAGCTTTTCTGTGGCAGTCGCCCTTCCTGTTCGGTGAAAGCCCAACCGCCGCAGATATGAGCGTCGGGCCTGTACTGGCGGCGATGCGCGCGACACCAAAAGAAACTCAGCTGACGCGACGCATCAAAACCGATAGCTTGCTTAACAGCTATTTGGACCGGTTAGAGCAGGCGATCCCCCTATGACGCCCTTTCAAGACCCCGCTGTTCAGTCCGTTTTCGACGGGTACAAGCCAGACACCCACAAGGGTGTGCTGGCCCTGCGTGAATTGATCTTTGAAACGGCCCTAACTCTTCCCAGCGCCCAACCGCTGCAAGAAGCCTTGCGCTGGGGGCAACCCGCCTACTTGGCACCCAAAGGGTCCACGATCAGGTTAGGGGGCCACAAGACCGCCAGTTTCGCACTGTTCGTCCATTGCCAAAGCCGTCTGATCAGTGATTTCACTTCGTCCTTCCCAGACGAGGATCGGCTGGAAGGCAACCGGGCAGTTCTTTTCGACGACCCCCGCCAGATTGACGCGAACCGCCACGGATGGCTGATTGCGCGGGCGCTCACCTATCACCTCTGACGACGTTTGCGTTCGACTTTGCGTTTGATCTTGTCTTTCTTGCGCTTGTTGCTGACCGCCTTTCGCCGTGCGCCGCGTTTCACTGGGCCGCGGCCGCGCGGCAGGGCTTGATCGTCGATGGACAGCAGCTCCAGCTCCAGCCCGCCCGTAACCGGCGTCGCCGCAGTCAGACGCACGGTGACGCGTTGACCGATGGCGATGATCAACCCGGTGTCTGATCCCATCAGCGTCCCGGCTTCGCGGTCGAAGTGGAAGAACTCACGCCCCAAGGATCGCACGGGCACCAACCCATCAGCGCCGGTTTCGTCCATCTTCACAAAGGCCCCGAACCGCGCGATGCCGCTGATGCGGCCGGTGAACTCATTGCCCACCCGCTCGCTCAAATAGGCCGCCAGATAGCGATCGGTTGTGTCGCGCTCAGCCATCATCGAACGCCGCTCGGTGTCCGAGATATGGGTGGCGGTTTCGTCCAGTCGCGCGATTTCATCCTCGGTCAGCCCATCCTTGCCCCAACCATGGGCCGAGATCAGCGCCCGATGCACGATCAGGTCCGCATAGCGGCGAATGGGCGAGGTGAAATGTGCATAATTCCGCAGCGCCAGACCGAAATGGCCGAAATTCTCTGGGTTGTAGTAGGCCTGCGCCATCGACCGCAGGGTGGTCAGGTTGATCAACTCGGCATCTTCAGTGCCCGCAGCAGCGTTCAGCAGCGCGTTGAGGTGACGTGTTTGCAGCACCTGCCCTTTCGCAAGGTTCAAACCTGCAGCCTGAGCAGTTTCCCGCAGGCTTTCCAACTTCTCGGGCGCGGGTTCTTCGTGGACACGGAACAGCAGCGGGCGGCGTTTGGCAATCAGCGTTTCAGCGGCGGCCACGTTGGCGAGGATCATGAACTCCTCAATCAGCTTATGAGCATCCAGCCGGTCGCGAAACGCCACGCTAGTCACTTCACCGGTGTCGCTGAGGACGATCTTGCGTTCGGGCAGGTCCAGCTCCAATGGCTGTCGCACCGCACGCGCGGACTTCAACGCGGCATAGGCAGCGTAGAGAGGTTTCAGCACTGTCTCCAACAGGGGCCCGGTGCGGTCGTTGGGGGTGCCATCGATGGCCTCCTGCACCTCGGCATAATGCAAAGATGCAGCCGAGCGCATCAGCCCCCGCACAAACCGGTGGCCGATCTTGTTACCCTCGGCGTCGATCTGCATCCGGACGGCGATACAGGCGCGCGGTACGCCTTCGTGCAGCGAACAAAGATCGCCCGACAGACGATCCGGCAGCATCGGCACAACGCGGTCTGGGAAATAGCTGGAATTGCCGCGCTTGCGTGCCTCACGGTCCAGCGCGGTGCCGGGCTGCACGTAAGCGGCGACATCTGCGATAGCGACCCAGATTACATGACCGCCGGGGTTCTTGGGGTCGTCATCAGCGTGCGCGTAACAGGCATCGTCGTGATCGCGCGCGTCCGAAGGGTCGATGGTCAGCAGCGGCATATCCCGCAGGTCTTCGCGGCCCTTCAGGCCGACGGGCTTGGCCTTGTCGGCCTCATCGATCACCTTGTCGGGGAAATCATCCGGGATGCCGTGCTGGTGGATCGCAATCAGCGACACCGCCTTGGGCGCGGTGGGATCACCCAACCGTTCGACAATCCGCGCGCGGGGCAGGCCCATGCGGTTCTTGGGGCCAGCCTGTTCGGCCTCGACCAGCTCACCATCCTTGGCCCCATGCACCGCGCCATCGGTCACCAGCCATTCGTTTTGGCCCGCCTTGTCGATGGGCACGATCCGTCCGCCCTCGGCCCCTTTGCGGAAAATGCCGACGATCTTGCGCGGGTTGGTGCCGATCCGGCGGATCAGGCGTGCCTCATAATTGTGGTCTTCCTCATGCACCACGGTCAGGCGGGCCAGAATCCGGTCGCCCTCGCCCAGAGCCGGGTCACTGGCGCGAGTGATCAACAAGACGATGGGCTCAACCCCTTCACCATGCCATTCCAGCGGGCGGGCGAACAAGTCTCCGTCCGCGTTCGGAGCCTTCACTTGCAGCACACTAACCGGCGGCAGACGATCCGGGTCGCCATAGCTGCGCTTGCGCTTTTCCAGATGGCCGTCGGCCTCAAGCTCGCGCAGGATGCGTTTCAGGTCGATCCGCGCCGCGCCCTTGATCCCAAAGGCTTTGGCGATATCGCGTTTCGAGGTCAGGGTGGGGTTCGCCGAGATCCAGTCAAGGACCTCCTGCTTGGTGGGGATACGACTCATATATTTGGCGTAACACGGGCGTGCGACGGCGTCATGACCAAAAACGGATCAGGGTTTCAGATCCGCCACCGTGTCCACATCGCGCAACGGGTCCAGCAGCGCCACCCGTGCGCCGGAGATCGAGGCCAGCGTGTCGGCCAGTGCATGTTCGGTGGACCAGCGCACATCGCGGAACAGGTTGTTGGGAAGCGCGCCATATCTTTGCGCACCCACCAGCCAATAGCCGCCATCCGGGGCGGGGCCGAATGCCATCTGCGCGGACCCCAACGCCGTGAACGCGCGGGCAATGTGGCTGCGGGTAATGCCCGGAATATCCGCGCCGATCAGGCAGACCGGCCCCGGCGGCATCCCGCGCAGCATCCGACCCATCCGGTCACCCAGATCTCCGCGCCCCTGCGCCGCCCGCGGCAGATCAGCAGGCCAGATTCGGCTGGTCAGACCTTTGCGGTCAGGCGCGACCGCCAGCACAATCTGCCAACGCGGATCACGCAGCCGCCGGATCAACGAGCGTGTCTGGTGGCGAAACCACCAAGCCGCCCCAACCATACCGATATCGCGGCCCAGCCGGGTTTTCACCCGACCGGGGCGCGGCTCTTTCACCATGATCACGAGAGTGCGCTGCATGTTAGGCGAAATAGTCCCGCAGGATGCGCGTGTAGATGGCCTTGAGCTGTTCGATCTGTGCCACCTCGACGCATTCATCCACCTGATGCATGGTGCGGCCCACAAGGCCGAATTCCACCACCGGGCAGTGGTTCTTCACAAATCGCGCGTCCGAGGTACCGCCCGTGGTCGACATCTCGGGCACCACACCGGTTTCCGCCTCAACCGCCTTGGCGACCAGGGCGGACAGAGGCCCCGGCGGGGTCAGAAAGCTCTCGCCAGAGATCTTGATGCGCAGGTCGATCTCAACCCCGAACTCATCGGCCACTGCAGCGGCCTCGGCCCGCAACCAATCGCTGAGGCTGGCCCCAGAATGCAGATCGTTGAACCGGATATTCACCGCTCCTGTAGATTGCGCGGGGATCACGTTGGTTGCCGGGTTGCCCGTGTCGATCGTCACCACGGCCAGTGTTGAGGCGTCGAAATGGTCCGTACCCTGATCCAGCTCGTGACTGGCCAACCGATCCATCAGCCGCGCCATTGCGGGCATCGGGTTCTTGGCGCGGTGCGGATAGGCCGCGTGACCCTGTACCCCGGTCACGGTGAACCAGATGTTCATCGAGCCACGCCGCCCGATCTTCATCATCTCGCCCATTGTGTTGGGGCAGGTCGGCTCGCCCACCAGACAGACCGACATCTTTTCCCCGGCACTGTCCATATAATCCAGCAGGGCGGTGGTGCCGTCCAGCGCGTCGCCTTCCTCATCCCCGGTGATGGTCAGGATGACGGCCCCGTCGGGCGGCGTGTCGCGCACAAAATCAACGGCCGCTGCGGCAAAGGCCGCCACTCCGGATTTCATGTCCGTCGTGCCTCGACCAAACATCACGCCATCTTTCACCTCGGCCCCGAAAGGTGGCATGGTCCATGCAGCCTCATCCCCAACCGGCACGACGTCTGTATGGCCATTAAAACCAAAGCTGCGCGGATGCCCTTTGTCGCCCCAGCGTGCAAACAGATTGCAAATCCCGCCGCGATCGACACGGGTGCAGGCAAACCCCGCCTCCGCCAGCAGCTTTTCCAACAGAACAAGGGCGCCCCCTTCATCAGGTGTGACCGATGGGCAACGGATCAGGTCCGCTGTCAATTCTACCGCATCTGTCATTTCTTGCCCTTTCTCTGCACTGAACTGCATCTTCGCGCACAGATTCAACGAATTGGCGGGATTGCCAACCCCCGCACGGCACGCTTCACACGCTTTTTTGCAGTCTATCTCGCGTTGACATGTCAACAAAACATTGGCGTTTCCGTTGCGATTGCCTTGCCGCCCAATTCGAAATCGCGTTAGAGGGCCGCGAAACAGGTAAATTTCGATGACACGCGCTTTTATCGCTTGGATCTGCCTGACTTTCGCCGTTCTTGCACAGCAAAGCCAGGCGCAGACTTTGACGGTCACCACTGTGACCCGCCAACCGTTCTCGTATGTCGAGGACGGGGCAGAGACCGGATTCTCGATGGATCTTCTGGCTGCATTGGCACAATCGTTGGACTGGGACTACCAAATCAACCGGGTCGAGGGGTTCGGAGATATGCTGGTCGCAGTGCAGGACGGATCAGCAGATTTGGCCATCGCCAATATCTCGATCACGGCAGCGCGTGAAACCCAGATGGATTTCAGTCAACCGATTTTCGAGGCCGGGCTTCAGATCATGGTGCCGTCGGACGCGATGCGCCGCCCGTCACTGTTGCAGGCGTTGTTGTCAGTCGAGCTGTTCATCGCAATCGGGCTGGCCTTTGCCATCCTGCTGGGCGGAGGAATGCTGATGTGGGTGTTCGAGCGCCGCTCGCAGCCCTATTTCGATCGCAAGCTGGACGAAGCGTGGTTTCCGTCCTTCTGGTGGGCGCTCAATCTGGTCGTGAATGGCGGGTTCGAGGAACGGATGCCGCGCACGCCCTTTGGGCGCTTGCTGGGTGTTGTTTTGGTCGTATCATCCCTGTTCATCGTGTCTGTCTTTACCGCACGGATCACCTCGGTGATGACGGTGGATGCGATCAGCGGCAACGTGAATTCGGTGAATGATCTGTACGGCAAACAGGTCGGAACGATCTCGAACTCGACTGCGGCCAGCTTCCTGAACCGGCGCGAGATCGAATTTACCGGATACGACAGTCTTGAACCCTTGCTGGACGCATTCCGGGCCGAAGAACTGGACGCGATCGTCTTTGATGCGCCCATCCTATCCTACTATGCATCGCACGAAGGACGCAGATTCGCGTCCATGACGGGCGGGGTGTTCCTGCGCGAAAACTACGGCATAGCCTTTCCCACCGGGTCGCCTCTGGTCGAGGATGTCAATCAGGCGCTGCTGGCGCTACGCGAAGATGGAACCTATGACGAGATCTACCGCAAATGGTTCGGGGCGCGGAACTAAGCTGGTTCCTCATCCCCGAAAAACGGTGTCATCTGGGCGACAATAACCGCGTTTTCATCCAGCGCGCGCTGCATCAGGGCGCGCTCATCCGGGTCGATGTCATGCCCCTGCGCCTCGCGTTCAACCAGCGTGCCATAGCCGGTCACATCCAAAGGCGCTGTGTCAGCCTGTTTCAGGATGGCGACGGTTTCACGCACGGCCTCGGCTTCGTCCACGCCACTGGCAAAGCACATCAGCGCTGCACCGGTTGCACCTTCGGGCAAACCATCGCCTTCCTTGCGACCGATCTGCACAAGCAGGGTGTAAACTTGCTGACGAGAGGGTTTCTTTTGCTTTTCCATGCGCCCGGCCTTATCGCCGCGCCGCGTGTTGGTCAAGCGCGGGGCACTAACGCTCGGCCGTCGCCAGTTTGAGCGCCAGCGCCACGAAGATCACGCCCGAGATCCGGTTCAGCCACAGTTGAACGCCCGGCGACCCGCGCAGCAGCCCGCCCAGAGTACCCGCGGCCAGCGCCACAGCACCGAAGACCACGACCGTAGCCAGAAACATCAGAGCGCCCAACTGATAGAACTGCCCAATGATCGGCCCGTTATTCGGGTCGACGAACTGCGGCAGAAACGCCAGCATAAAGATTGTCACCTTGGGATTGGCAATATTCATAATCAAACCGCGTAGAAACAACTTGCGCGTCGCGATACGGGGTGCATCTGCACTGTCCAGCCGGGTTTCGGTGGCCGTGAAGGCTTTCCACGCCAGATAGACCAGATACCCCGCCCCGGCATATTTCAACATGGCAAAGGCCGCCTGCGAGGTCTGAAACAGCACCGCAACCCCGAACGCTGCCGCAGTGGTGTGTACAATCAGCCCCGATGCCAAGCCAAGCGTCACAATCAGCCCTGACATCCGGCCATAAAGCGCCGATTGGGTCAGTACAAAAATATTGTCCGGCCCCGGCACCGCGGCCAAAGCGATGGCAACGCTCATGAACAAAATGACCACGTCAACGGGAATCATGAAGACCTCAAAAGGTGCGAGAAAGAGCCGGTCAATTCTTCAGACTGCAGGAGAAGGCCAAATCCACAAAACATGACCTTTTCCCGCGAACGCTCGGGATCAGTCGCGCAGCAGCTCGTTGATCCCGGTTTTGGAACGGGTCTTTTCGTCTACCCGCTTCACAATGACGGCGCAGTAAAGGCTGACATTGTTTTTCGACGGCATCGAACCGGCCACAACCACCGAATAGGGCGGCACCTCGCCATACATGACCTCACCGGTTTCGCGGTCGACGATCTTGGTCGACTGGCCGATGAACACGCCCATCCCCAGAACCGACCCTTCGCGGACGATACAACCCTCGACCACTTCCGACCGCGCACCGATAAAGCAATTGTCCTCGATGATCGTGGGGCCAGCCTGCATCGGCTCGAGCACGCCGCCGATACCAACGCCGCCCGACAGGTGGACGTTCTTGCCAATCTGTGCGCAGGACCCGACAGTGGCCCATGTGTCGACCATGGTGCCTTCGTCCACATAGGCGCCAAGGTTCACAAAGGACGGCATCAAGACCACGCCGGGCGCGACATAAGCCGACTTACGCACCACGCAGTTTGGCACGGCGCGGAAACCGGCGGCTTTCCACTGGTTCTCACCCCAACCGGCGAACTTGCTGTCCACCTTGTCCCACCAACCGCCATCCTGCGGGCCACCCGTTTGGATTTCCATGTCCTTGATGCGAAAACCCAGCAGAACCGCCTTTTTGGCCCACTGGTTTACGTGCCAATCGCCGCTGTCCAGCTTTTCTGCAACCCGCAGGGAACCGCTGTCCAGTGCATTCAGCGTATCTTCGATGGCTTCACGCTGTTCACCGGTGGTGGCGGGGGTTATTGTATCGCGTGCCTCCCAGGCGGCTTCGATGGCGGCTTCCAGTTGCGCGTTGGACATTTCGGGGCTCCCTGACGAATCTGTTCATGTTGGTGTTGCCTATACGCAAGCGCCAACCTTGGCGCAATGCGACGCAGGTGGGCGCGTTTGCGTCGGGCCGATCGCAATCAAAGGCTACAGCAGTGGTCAACGCGCGCGCCGGATGTGCCGAACCAGAAGCCCAACCGCCCCTGCGGTGTCTTTCTTTTGGATCGCCTGCATGATCGCCGCATGATCCGTATCCGCCCGCTGCACCCATTTTGGCCGCCAATGCGCGAACAGATGGCGCGCGCTGGCAATGTGCAAGTCATCAATCGTCCGCAGCAGCCGGGGCAGCGCGCATGGTGCAAGAATGGCGCGGTGGAAAGCGCGGTTTTTGGCCTCCCACTCGGGCATCGTTTCAGCCGCATCGCAGGCCAACCGCGCCTGTTCTGCCCGGGTGACCGCGTTCATCGACATGTTCTGCACCGCGTATTGCAAGGCCAACGGTTCAAGGGCGACACGCATTTCGATCACTTCGCGCACTTCAACCGGATCCAGTGGCGTCACACGCATCCCGCGTCGGGGTTCGCTTTTGGCCAGCCCATGGGCTTGCAAACGCAGCAGAGCTTCGCGCACCGGGACATGGCTGGTATCAAAAGCCCGCGCGATGTGGTCCTGACGCAGTTTTTCCCCCGCGCTCAGCTCTCCGGTAATGATTTGCTGGCTGAGGGTGTCATAGATAATGTCGGCAATGGTCGCGCTCATGAATTATAGATAAAATCCACCGTCACTGATCACAAGCCGCATTCTCAGCCCATAAATGGGTCGGGTGAGATGTTGCCCCCGCACACCAGTACTGCAACCTTTTCACCGCGCGCAGGTGTATAAGCGCCCGATAACAGCGCAGCCAATGCGGTCGCGCCTGCGGGCTCGACAAGGATGCGATGGGTTTGCCAAAGCAGTTGCTGCGCTTGGGCAATCGCCTCATCGGGAACCAGGACCGAGGTCATGCCCTGAGCCAACCCATAACAGATTGACCCAATACGCCGCGCACCCAGCGCATTGGCCGCGATCCCGGACACCCGGACATCCACCGGCTCACCGGCCTGCAAGGCGGCATTCAAAGCACATGAGGTTTCGGGTTCTACGGCCACGACCTTGCGCGCATTTTGCAACCAAGCAAGCGCTCCGGCGATCAGCCCTCCGCCACCGACAGCGACCAGAACTGTGTCGGCTTGCAGGCCTTGCGCCTCCCATTCGGCGAAACACGTGCCTTGCCCGGCGACGGTGCCCGGCGCGTCATAGGCGTGGATCTGCATCGCGCCGGTCTGCGCTTCATGATCTTGCGCCGCCGTAAGCGCGTTCGCGTATTCGCCAGAGACCACACTCAGGTCCGCTCCCGTTTGTTCGATCAATGCGATTTTGGACGGACCCGCCAGTTTGGGTACGAAAATCTTGGCCGGATAGCCCAGCGTCTGCGCCGCATAGGCCGCCGCTGCCCCGTGATTGCCACCCGATGCGGCCACCACACCGGCCTCGGGGACATCCATGCTGAGCAACGTGTTAAACGCCCCGCGCGCTTTGAAGCTGCCAGTGTGCTGCATATGCTCCAGCTTCAACTCGACGGGATAGTCCAGCCCCAGCGCATGGCTTTCCACTACGGGTGTAACCTGAGCATATCCGGCGATGCGGTCTGCGGCCGCTGAAATTTCGTTTTTCCAATTCATTCTTGTACTTCCGTGACTGGCACTCCGCCCGCGAACCCTATAGCTGTTTTGGAAACACGCAAGCAGGGATCGATCACCTATGAGAGAAGACCGCCACAGCCCGTTTCGCGACGCGCAGACCGACCGCTCGACCGCGAGCGAGGTGCCGGATACGCCGCAGACGCGCTCCCCCGCCTATCGCCTTGCCTTTGCCGATGACGAGTTCCTGTGCCGCGATGAGCTGCGCCCGGTGCGCCTGCAGCTGGAACTGCTGAAGCCTGAGATGATCATGAGCGAACGTCAGATCACCTCGACCATCGTCATGTTCGGCGGTGCACGCATCCCGGAACCGTCGCAGAAACACACCGCCCGCACGAAAACGCTGGCTGATTTGTCGGAGTATTATGACGAGGCGCGCGAATTCGCCCGGCTGATGACCGAGAAGTCGAACCAGGCCGGCTGCCGTGAGAACGTGATCGTCACCGGTGGCGGCCCTGGCGTAATGGAGGCTGGCAATCGCGGCGCGCAAGATGCAGGCGGTTGTTCCATCGGATTGAACATCGTGTTGCCGCACGAGCAGGCGCCGAATGAGTACGTGACGCCCGAGCTCAGCTTCAACTTCCACTATTTCGCCATCCGAAAGATGCACTTCCTGATGCGCGCTCGCGCCATCACCATCTTCCCCGGCGGCTTCGGCACGATGGATGAGCTGTTCGAGTCGCTGACCCTGATCCAGACCGGCCGGATGGACCGCGTGCCCTTCCTGCTGTTTGGCCGTGAATTCTGGGAGAAAGTCATCAACTGGGAAGCGCTGGCAGATGCGGGCACCATCTCGGACGAAGATCTGGACCTGTTCCGCTTTGTCGACACCGCGCAAGAGGCTGTCGACATCATCGAGAATTGGGAACCCGCCCCGCCCCGCGACGACATTCCGGGGCGCTGAGAGATGGCCCCCAAACCCGGAGAGATGCTGCACCTGCGCGGCAATGCCCTGAATGCAGGCGACCCTGTAGCGCTGCCTTTGACCCAAAGCAGCATGTACCACCTGCCAGGCGCGCCGGATGGCCTGCCGACCTATGGCCGCGTCGACAACCCCACATGGGTGCATCTGGAACATGTTCTGGCCCATCTGGAGGGCGCGCCTTGCCTCGTGTTCCCCTCGGGCATGGGGGCGATCTCGGCCGCTTTGTTTGCCGCCATCAAGGCCGGGTCGCGTATCCTGATCCCATCCGACGGCTACTACGTCACCCGCGTGCTGGCGGATCGATTTCTGTCGGGTCTGGGCGTGTCGGTCACCGAACGCCCCACGACCGCGTTTACCGAGGGCGGATTTGACGGGTTCGATGTGGTGTTTGTCGAAAGCCCCTCGAACCCCGGTCTGGATATGATGGACCTGCCCGCGATTGCACAGGCAGTGCGCGCTGCTGGCGGGATCACGATTGCCGACAACACCACCATGACCCCGCTGGGCCAGCGCCCGCTGGATCTGGGCGTGGATGTGGTTGTGGCCTCAGACACTAAGGCGATGGGCGGGCATTCCGACCTGCTGATGGGCCATGTCTCCAGCCGCAATCCGCAGATCATGGAGAGGGTCGAGGAATGGCGCAAAGTCTCGGGCGCGATCCCCGGCCCGCATGAGGCATGGCTGCTGCATCGCGGATTGGAAACGCTGGATGTGCGGTTCGACCGAATGTGCGCCTCGGCGCAGGTACTGGCCGAGCGGCTAGCGGATCACCCTGCGGTGAAAGCCATCCGCTATCCCGGTCTGCCCTCTGACCCCGCGCACGCGCTGGCCAAAGCGCAGACAACGCGGTTCGGGTTTCTGTTGTCGATCACGCTGGACAGTGAAGACAAAGCCGAAACCTTCATCAACGCCTGCCCGATGCTGCGTCCTGCCACGTCCTTTGGGGGCGTCCACAGTTCGGCTGAACGCCGCGCGCGCTGGGGCGACGATGTGGACCCAGCCTTCATCCGACTTTCGGTCGGCTGTGAACCGGTCGAGGAGTTGTGGCAGGCGATAAACGCCAGCCTTAACGCGCTGTGATTACTTCTTGGGCTCGCGCAACTCGGTGAACACATAGATCGGCAGCACGATGCTGGCGATCAACGCCCCCAGCCAGACCAGCAGGGTTGAGGCCAGCAGGTTGGAAATCCCGCCTACAGTCAGGCCGTTTGTGATCAGATCGGTCAGCAACAAGCCGACAAAGGTCACGATCAGCGCGATGCCACCCTTGATCGCAGGCGCGCGCTTTGCCCCCAGTTTCAGGATCAGCGGCTCGGCGATCCATTGAATAAGCGTGAAAACGATCACCACCACAATGAACGAGATCGGTCGGATCGCGAACTCGGGCAATAGGATCGCCGCCAGCAGCAGCCCGATGGCGTTCCCGGCCAGCAAGGCCAGAATGGATTTCAATCGGCGCGTCATGGGGCCTCCGGTCAATCTATAAAAACATGCGTATGTTAGCAGATCTATAGGGATTTGCGAGCGGTTTCAAAAGCCTCTTCCTTTTGGGCCGTTGAAAACGCATGATAAAACCATCCTGTTCCTCCGAGCCGCGAGAGGTGAGATGAGCGACGATCCCTATTCCGCCCTTGGCGTCACCAAAGACGCCAGCGATGCCGAGATCAAAAAAGCCTATCGGCGCATCGCCAAAGACTGCCACCCCGACCTAAAGCCCGGCGATGCCGAGGCCGAGGCCAAGTTCAAAGCCGCAGCTGCCGCTTATGACCTGCTGAAAGACCCCGAAAAGCGCGCGCAGTTTGATCGGGGCGAGATTGACGCTTCGGGTCAGGAACGCGCCCAGCAGCAATACTATCGCGACTATGCCGAAGCCGCCGGAAACCCTTATCGTGGGCGCGCCGCAGACTCGGACGATATGTCGGACATCTTCGCCGAGTTCATGCGCGGGCGTGGCGGCTATGGCCAGCGCAACCAGGGCTTCCACGCGCCGGGGCATAACCGCAGCTACAGCCTGCAGATCAGCTTTCTAGATGCTGTGTTTGGCGCCAGCCAGAAACTGACATTGCCTGACGGCGACCGGATCGAGGTTAAGATCCCGGCAGGCATTACAGACGGCCAAACCATCCGACTTCGCGGCAAGGGGGATCCCGGGTTTGGCGACGGGCCTGCAGGTGATGCCCTGGTCACCGTGACAGTCGCACCTCATCCGGTGTTTGAACGTCAGGGTGATGACATCCACATTACCCTGCCCATCACCATTGACGAGGCTGTTCTGGGCGGCAAAATCCCCGCGCCAACTATTGACGGCGGCGTCAACGTCAGCGTGCCGCCCGGCACCAGCAGCGGCAAAACCTTGCGGTTGCGGGGCAAAGGGGTCAAAAAACGCGGCTCGGCCGAACGGGGCGACCAACTGATCGAATTGACCGTCGCCATGCCCGACCAGGTCGACGATGACCTAAGGGCTTTCATGGAAAATTGGCGCGACACGCACAGCTATGATCCTCGCAAAGGAATGCCGTCATGAACCGCACCTTGACCGAATCCGAAGTGATCGCATCCGTGACCCGCCTGACCTCGGCCCGGTTGACCGAGTATCTGGCCGCCGAAATCGTGATCCCTGAGAACACTGAACAAGGGCTGGTCTACCACAGCCTCGACGTGGCCCGGCTGGAGTTGGCCTGTGAATTGCATGAACAATACGACATGGAGACCGACGCGCTGTCGATGATGATCTCACTTATCGACCAGATGCACGGTTTGCGCGCCGAACTGCGTGAGGTGCTGAGCGCCGTCGAAGCGCAGCCGGAACCAGTCAGGCAAAACCTGATCGATGTGATCGGAATCGCCCGGTTCGGGTCAAAGTAAGGTTCAATTCTGCACCAAATATTCTTCGGGTACATAAAAAGTATAGTCCCGATCAGCCACAGCCTCGTGGCAATCGTGGCAATAGGCTACGGCGCTTGAGCGATCTCCCATCGTGTCACCGAACACCGACCCGTCCGGCATCACCATGATGTACCGCCAATCCGCCGTATCGGGGCTAACGCCTTCGGCCAGCTTTTCCATTACGAACAATGCGCCGGGATGCGTATTGCCGGTATCCGTGACGGTCATGCTGTCCTTCGCCAACACAGACCCCATGGGCAGTTTTTCGCCCTCAGTCAGAGTGCCATAGTTGTGTGCCATCCGGTTTGCATAGCTGTTCACGAACCGCCGGCCATGTGTCTCAGAGATGTAAGGCGCATCATTGAACAGCGGCCAGCTTTGGTAGTTTCTGATGATTTCCATTTGCGCGGAGGCATATCCCCGCGCCATGCGCTTTTGCAGCGAGCTATAGATGCCGGACGCTTCTTCCTTGGACAGTTCAGCAGGATTTTCGATGGCAAGATGTGCGCTTTCACTCTCGGACTGGGCTACAGCAGAAACTGCAACCAAACAGCCGACACATAGCCCCGGAAATATGCCGGGGATTCGTCGTATCAATTCCAATAGCATTCTATGGCCCAACCGGTAATTCGTTTCACAGGAACGCAGCACGTCATGTGAGTGGCAAGTGGATAGCGGCCACGCTTAATCTTGCCAAAATGGGTAAAGCTTGCGCTTGGTCAGGCGCTGGTATGTCAGTGCTTCAACCACTCAGGCCAGACAAACATACCAAATTCCGCATACAATAGACAGCGGACGGCGCATTAAATCTGTTCACATATCGCTGAAATATTGCGCTTACTGCCTGTCCAACCCCGCTTCGGCTGCGATTTGCTTGCGAGATTTGCGCGCGCGTTCCGTAGCTGACTTCAGCTGGCCGCAGGCCGCCATAATGTCCTCGCCCCGAGTCTTGCGGATGGGTGAAGCATAGCCCGCCTGATAGATGATATTCGCAAAAGCCCGGATTCGGTTGTTCGAGCTGCGCTTGTACGGCGCGCCGGGCCATTCGTTGAACGGGATCAGGTTGATCTTGGCCGGGATCTTGTGGCGCTTGATATGGTCGATCAACCGGTGCGCGTCAGCGTCGCTGTCATTCACACCATCCAGCATCACGTATTCAAACGTGATCCGTTCGGAATTCGAGACTTTAGGATAGCTGGCCAGCGCCTGAAGCAGTTCCTCAATGTTCCAACGCTTGTTGATGGGGACCAGCACGTCGCGGGTCTCATCCGTTGTCGCATGGAAGGAGATTGCCAGCAGGCAGCCGATTTCCTCGGCGGTGCGGGCGATTTCAGGGACAACGCCGGACGTGGACAGGGTGATCCGGCGGCGCGACAGAGAAATCCCTTCGGGGTCCATGGCGATCTTCATCGCGTCGCGGACGTTTTCAAAGTTATAGAGCGGCTCGCCCATGCCCATCAGAACGATGTTCGACAGCAAACGGGTTTCATCCTTGGGCGCACCGGGGGTGGGCCATTCGTCCAGATCATCGCGGGCCATCATTACCTGACCCACGATCTCGGCCGCGGTCAGGTTGCGCACTAGTTTCTGTGTGCCTGTATGGCAGAAAGAACAGGTCAGCGTGCAGCCCACTTGCGAGGAAATACACAGCGTGCCGCGATCCTCCTCGGGGATATAGACCACCTCGACCTCATGCCCGCCGGCGATGCGGCACAGGTATTTTCGGGTGCCGTCCTCGGACACTTGCCGCGTCACGACCTCGGGGATTTCGATGACGAAATTCTCGGCCAGTTGGGCACGATAGGCTTTGGCAAGGTTCGTCATATCCGCAAAGTCGCGCTTGCCCCATTGATAGATCCACTGCCAGATCTGACCGGTGCGCATCTTGGCCTGCTTTTCCGGCGTGCCATGTTCGATCAAAGCCGCACGCATCTGGTCGCGGGTCAAGCCGACAAGGTTCACCTTTCCCTCGGGCAGTTTGCGAGGGAGGGTCAGGACGTCTTGAGTGATCGGCGCTTTGGGCGACATGGGGCTATCTCGGCAGATTCTGGCTTGGGATGCGCCTCTATATAGGACCTAGCGCAAAGATCAAAAGAAATCGTCGCGTTTAATTCGCGTAGCGCAGCAATTCGTCCACACGTGCCCGGCCCAACTCTACCCGACAGGCGGTAATGCCAATGCCGGTACCTGACCCACCGCCGAACGACGCGCCAACAGCCTCGCATTGGGCATCGCGGTAAGCCAGCCACGCGGTCTGAGCGCTGTCCAACGCGGGCACTGCCACAACACGTCCGGTAACATCATCCAGTTCTTTGGCCGACTGCATGGCGATGTCGTAACTTGCATCTATCGCCTGATTGACGCGGTCCTCCATCGCGCCCACGCATGCGCCGATCTCTACCTGAGACCCAGCATCCAGACATTCTAGTGCTGGATCGGCACTGGCAGCGGAGGACAGAAACAAAATCAAAAATGCAAAGCGCATCAGGCAGCTCCCTTTTGGTTGCCCAATACTAGCACAGGCCCGGGTTCATCCCAAAGCTACGAAGCCCCAGGCACGACGACATGGCCGTGCCACGATGGGACCCGCATGCGTCAAATGCCCGGTGGCAGGATATTGCAATCCGTTGCGTCCAGCGTTTGAACCGGATCATCCGGCCCGCATTGCTCGCCCGTGACCGGATATGTATCGGCCTCTTTCTCGCAGGCACTCAGGATAAGGGCGGCCATCATCAAGACGGTGGTGAGTGATTTCGTTGGCATTTCGGGCTCCTTCACTAGTTCAGAGCCTTATACATGCAGATATTTGCATTCATTTCTTTGACCGGAATCAAGTTCTGAATACGGGTGCCGCCTCCAGAACGCTGCACAATGCCTTGTCACAAAGCAAAAACCCCGCCGAACTGGCGGGGCAGCGGTCAGGCAAATGCCCAGTTTAGCTAGTGCAGCGCTTTTCCGCGTCTTCAATCGCCGCAGTGAACCCCAGCAATGAGAACGTGTCCTTGGTCTGCGTGCCACGCTCAGAGCGCGCAGTCAGTACAGCCTCGGTCCCGCGTTTCATCGCGGCAACAACCTTCAGGTCTTCGCCTTCGGTCGCAGGCCACGCCCATTCGCCTTCGGTGATCAGCTCGAACTTGGTGCCATCGACATCAAGACTCACGGTTGACCCTGCCGCGAAGGGATAGCCACCCGTAAAGGTAACCTGACCTTTAACCTCGGCGTTGGGGCGGTAGAACACGAACAGCAAAATATCACTGCGGCGCACCGAGACTACGCGACCGCCACGGGTATTCACTGTCTCTTTAGGTGCAGAAACGCTCCAGCACTCGGTTGGGTCGTCTTCGACGAAAACGCTCCAATCGGTTTTGGCAGCCACCCTGTTGGTGCTTGTTGCCTGTTGAGCGGTTGCAGTTGTGGCCAGCCCCGCCACGCAAAGGCCCGCGATCACGCGGACAAGCTTTGATCCCATCGTCCAGCCTCCTAGCTCGACTATTACCTCATACCCACCATCGTCGCGTGCGAACCCTGCCTGGTTCGTCTGTAAGTTGCGTCTTCTGGTGTTTGCCGACATACACACTGTAACGCAGGTTTCGCCACAGGCGAAAGGGCGATTGGCAGAATTTTGCGCATGTTTAGGAGGGTTCGCATGACACAAGCCGTACCAATGACAGAACTGTGGCGTGGACCCCTGTTGGAAAGCCTACATCTTGGGCATGCGGTGATCTGCGACGATACCGGCCAGATCGTTCAAAGTTGGGGGGACCCGAACGCTGTGATCTATCCGCGATCCTCGGCCAAGATGATTCAGGGGCTGCCGCTGATCACCTCGGGTGCTGCGGCAAAATACGGGCTGAATTCGGAACACTTGGCGCTGGCCTGCGCCTCGCATAGCGGTGCACATATCCACACGGATCGCGTCTCGGCCTGGTTGGACCATCTGGGTCTGGCGGAACCCGATCTTCGCTGCGGCCCGCAAGAGCCACAGGACATGGCTGCGCGCGACGGGTTAATTTTGGCCGACGACACGCCCTGTCAGATTCACAACAACTGCTCAGGCAAGCATTGCGGGTTTCTGACCGTTGCTCAGCATATGGGCGCCGGACCGGAATATCTGGAAATCGACCACCCCGTACAACAAGCCTGCCTGTCCGCGCTGGAGGAAACAACCGGCGAGACCAGCCCTGCCTATGGGATTGACGGCTGCTCGGCCCCGAACTTTGCGACCTCGCTGGCGGGGCTGGCGCGTTCGATGGCGTGGTTTGCCAGCGCCTCGGATCGGTCAGATCGGGCCAGCGACGCGGCGCAACAGCTGACGGCCGCAATGATGAAACACCCCGAGCTGGTCGCCGGTGAAACCCGAGCCTGCACCGAACTGATGCGCGCCATGGGTGGTCGCGTTGCCATCAAAACCGGTGCCGAGGCCGTGTTCGTCGCGATCCTACCGGATAAGCGCATGGGCGTGGCACTGAAAATCACCGACGGCGCCACCCGCGCCAGCGAATGTGCCATTGCCGCGATTCTGGTCAGCTTGGGCGTGCTGGAGGCCGACCATCCAGCCACCTGCAAATTTCTGAACGCCGCGCAATACAGCCGTCGCGGGCTGGAATGCGGCGTGATCAAACCCGCACCGGGGTTCCCCAGCTAAAGGCTACATCTCAATCTCGTGAATCTCGGCCACTTCGACCGAACCGGATCCGTTCACAACCATCGGGCAGCCCTTGGCCATCTCGGTCGCAGCATCCATGCTGTCGGCTTTGACAACTGTGAAACCCGAGGCCGGATTGGCGCCGCCATTGTCGACAACACCGCTGCTGCTGACGGTGTAAGACTGGCCAACCGGGTTTCCGGGGATATCCAGTGCTTCGCCCATTCCGCCAAACCACGCGCCCCAGGCGGCCATGGTCGCTTCGATTTCAGCGGGGTCGGTCGGGGTATGACCGCCGTGATAAACAAATAGAAACTGTGGCATTTATTTCCTCCCTGATGAAATCCTATGTCAGCTGTGCCGCTAGCTTGTTCAGCGTCGACGTCCAGCCTTTGCTGTGGTTCGCTGCGATTTCGTCATCGCCCAGCTCGCGGTGGTCGATGATCAACTTTGCACCCTCTTCTGCTGCCTCGACCACCAACATCACATGGCTTTCGGCTCCGCGCTGGTCCTGATCGTCATGCCAGCCCCATGTGAACCCAACTGATTTGGGCGGATCGACATGCGTCACGTGACCCGAAACCTTGAACCGCTGCCCTTCGCCATTTTGCATCACCGAATACCACGGCCCCGTGCGAGAGAAATCCAGGTTGTGCTCGGGCACATGCATCCCTTCGGGTCCCCACCACTGCAGAAGCTTGTCGGGGGTACTGATCCACGCATACAGATCGTCCGGTGCAAGCGGGTAAGCGCGCTCCAGTTTCAAATCGGCCATGAGGTCTCCTTTTCGATTGCATCACCCAGGCGGTCCAGGCTGCTTTCCCAGAATTGACGTTTCGAGATGGTCCATTCCGCAATCGCCCGCAGCCCCTCGGCGCGGATCGAATACATCCGCTGGCTGCCCTGCACGCGCTGATTTATCAGCCCCGCCTCGCGCAGCAGTTTCAAATGGCGCGAGATCGCGGCGCCGGACATGCCGCGTCCTTCGATCAGGTCTCCGGCAGGTAATTCTCCATCCTGCATAAGCTGCTCGACGATGGAAAATCGCGTTGCGTCAGACAACGCGGAAAATGTGGTCAGAAGAGTGTTCATGACCATTGTTTAACATTTTTGTTAAATAAAAGAAAGCCGCGCTGTGTTAACCGGCCGCAAACTCAGATCGTGCATAGCCCTGCAGGAACAACAAAGCCGAAAGATCTCCGTGGCTTACCCGCACCTGACACTGTCCCGCGACCGAGGGCTTGGCGTGCAGCGCCACCCCGGTTCCAGCCCGGCCCAGCATACCCAGATCATTCGCGCCATCGCCCACGGCGATCACATCCGATTCGGACAGACCCAACCGCGCAGTGATCTGTTCCAAAGCATCCACCTTGGCCTGACGACCCAGGATGGGACGCCCGACATCACCGGTCAGCTTGCCGCCCTCGGCAAGCAGCGTGTTGGCGCGGTTCTCATCAAAGCCCAGTTCGGCCCCAACCTTGGACGTAAAGGCCGTGAACCCGCCCGACACTAATGCGGCATAACCCCCATTCGCCCGCATGGTCCCAACAAGTTCCTTGCCACCCGGCATCAGGGTAATTCGCTCGGCCAGCACCTTGTCGATCACGGCCTCGTCCAAACCTTTCAGCAACCCGACACGCTCGGTCAGAGCGCCCTCGAAATCCAGCTCGCCGTTCATGGCCCGCGCGGTGATGTCCTTGACGCGCTCGCCAACGCCCGCCTCATCGGCCAGTTCGTCGATGCATTCCTGCTGAATCATGGTGCTGTCCATATCGGCCAGCAGCATCTTCTTGCGGCGACCGTCGGCGGGTTGGACCACCAGATCGACACCCATGTTCTGCAAATCAGCCCACACGTCCCACTGATTATCCGGCAAGCCCGCCAGCGAAAACTCTGCGGCTTCATCCGGGCTCAACCACTGCACATCTCCGCCGCCCCAAGCATTGCGCAGGGAGTCGACCAACGCCTGATCAAACGTGTTCTTCTCGGGGTTGGTCAAAAGGGTGGCAACATACATCTTCAATCTCCGGCAAGCTCACCTGCGAGATATCGCAGGTGCAGCATTTTCGCCAGAGGACAGATGCGCCCTAGCCCAGAATACCCGGCAACCGCAGCCCATGCGCACGGGCGCAATCCTTCGCCGCCTCATACCCGGCATCCGCATGACGCCACACGCCCGAGGCCGGATCGTTCCACAACACCCGCTCTAACCGCCGCGCGGCGTCCTCGGTCCCGTCAGCGCAGATCACCACACCCGCGTGCTGACTGAAGCCCATGCCAACGCCGCCGCCATGGTGCAGCGACACCCATGTCGCCCCGCTGGCTGTGTTGATCAACGCATTCAGCAAAGGCCAGTCACTGACCGCATCTGAGCCATCAAGCATCGCCTCGGTCTCGCGGTTCGGGCTGGCGACCGAACCGCTGTCCAAGTGATCCCGCCCGATCACTATAGGGGCCCTTAGTTCACCATTGGCCACCATCTCATTGAAGGCGAGCCCAGCACGATGCCGATCCCCAAGCCCGATCCAGCAGATACGCGCGGGCAAACCCTGAAACGCGATGCGGTCCTGCGCCATATCGAGCCAGCGATGCAGGTGCTCGTTCTCGGGGAACAGCTCTTTCATCTTGGCGTCGGTTTTGTAGATATCCTCGGGGTCGCCGGATAGGGCGCACCAGCGGAACGGGCCGATCCCTTTGCAGAACAGCGGGCGTATGTAAGCAGGGACAAAACCGGGGAAGGCAAAGGCGTTTTCCAGCCCTTCATCCTGCGCCACCTGGCGGATGTTGTTGCCGTAATCCAGTGTCGGGACGCCTGCATTCCAGAAATCAACCATGGCCGCGACATGCTGTTTCATAGACGCACGTGCGGCTTTTTCCACCGACTTAGGCTCTGTTTCGCGCTTTTCCCGCCACTGTGCCATGGACCAGCCGATAGGCAGGTATCCATTGATCGGGTCATGGGCGCTGGTCTGATCGGTAACGATATCGGGGCGCATGCCCCCCTCGGCCATGCGACGGTAGATCTCGGGGAAAACCTCGGCGGCATTGCCCAGCAGACCGACGGATTTCGCCTCACCGGCTTTGGTCCAGCGGTCGATCATCTCAAGCGCTTCGTCCAGCGTCTCGGCCTTTTCATCCAGGTATTTGGTGCGCAGGCGGAAGTCGATGCTGTCGGGGTTGCATTCCACCGCCAGACAACAAGCCCCGGCAAAGACGGCCGCCAGAGGCTGCGCGCCGCCCATACCACCCAAGCCGCCGGTCAGAATCCACTTGCCGGTCAGGTCGCCGCCATAGTGCTGACGCCCGGCCTCGGCAAAGGTCTCATAGGTTCCCTGAACGATGCCCTGCGTGCCGATATAGATCCACGAGCCGGCCGTCATCTGGCCGTACATCATCAGGCCCTTCTTATCGAGCTCGTTGAAGTGATCCCAGTTGGCCCAATGCGGCACGATGTTGGAATTGGCGATCAGAACGCGCGGTGCATCCTTGTGGGTGCGGATGATGGCCACGGGCTTGCCAGACTGGACAATCAGAGTCTCGTCCTCTTCCAGATCCTTCAAACCCTCAACAATAGTGTCGAAATCCTGCCATGTACGTGCGGCGCGACCAATCCCGCCATAAACCACCAACTCATGCGGATTCTCGGCCACGTCCGGGTGCAGGTTGTTCATCAGCATCCGCAAAGGCGCTTCGGTCATCCAGCTTTTGGCGTTCAGCTCTGGCCCAGTCGGCGGATAGATATCTCGCGCGTTCTTACGGGGATCGTTCATGGCGTAAGCTCCAATACTGTGTCTTGGATGGCATCCAGAATATCGCGCAACCACGGGCGCAGACGGTCGGCCTTCGCAGTGTCATAGCGCCACGGCGCGCGCTCGGCGGTTAGGTACGCGGACTGCGCAATCTCCATTTGAATGGCGTGTACACATTCGCTCGGTCGACCGTAGTGCCGAGTGGTCCACCCGCCGCGAAAACGTCCGTTCAAAACGGTGCTATACGGCGACGAGTCCGCAAATTCGTACGCAACAGCCTCGATTTCCGGCGCGCAGGTCGTTCCGCCGTCTGTTCCAATGTTCAAGTCTGGCAGAACACCGTCAAACAGGAACGGAATGCGACTGCGGATCGAATGGCAATCAAACAAGACCGCCACGCCATGCTTGGCCCTGACGCGATCCAGCTCTGCCGCAAGCGCCGCGTGGTACGGAGCGTGGTATGCGCTGCACCTTTTCTGGACCTCATCGGCTGAGGGCACCTGACCGGCTTGCCAGATCGGCTGACCGTCAAAACCCGTCTCGGGCACGAGCGTTGTCGTATTCTGCCCAGGATAAAGCGAGGCACCTTCGGGATCGCGATTTGCATCAACGACATAGCGGTGGATATGAGATTGCACCACGGTCGCACCCGGCAATAGCCCGTCATAGAGCCTGTTTATGTGCCAATCCGTATCTGTCAGCGCAGCGCCCGCTGCGTTCAATCGCCCAGCTATTTCGTTCGGAACCAACGTCCCGCCGTGCGGTTGGCCTAGCACAACCGGGCTGTCACCTTGTTGGACACCAACGACCTGCATCAGCGCAACTCTGGCATCGGGTTGCCAGCCGCCTTCAGAATGTCACCGCGCGCTACCAGTGCTTTCGCTGTCTCAAGGTCTGGCGCCATATAGCGATCCTGATCCAATGTAGGCACCTCGCGGCGTAGTCGGTTGATGACTTGCTGCAGCGGGGCGCTGGTCGCCAACGGCGCGCGAAACTCGACGCCCTGCGCGGCGCACAACAATTCTACCCCAAGGATGTAGGTCAGGTTTTCGACCATCCGTCCCAACCGCCGCGCCCCATGCGCAGCCATCGAAACGTGATCTTCCTGATTTGCAGAGGTCGGCGTGCTGTCGGTGACGCATGGGTTGGCAAGATGCTTGTTCTCGCTCATCAATGCGGCAGTGGTGACTTCGGCGATCATAAGGCCCGAGTTCAAGCCCGGATCGGGTGTCAGGAAGGGTGGCAGATCAAAGCTCAGCGCAGGGTCCACCATGAGGGCGATCCTGCGCTGCGCGATCGCGCCGATCTCGGACAGCGCCAACGCGATCATGTCAGCGGCAAATCCAACGGGTTCAGCGTGGAAATTCCCACCAGAGACTATCGCATCTTCAAGAACCAACGGGTTGTCAGTGGCGGCATTTGCCTCGATTTCCAAAGTCGCAGCGGCCTGACGTATGACGTCCATCGCCGCCCCCGTGACCTGTGGCTGGCATCTGATGCAATAGGGATCCTGCACACGACTGTCTCCCTCGCGATGACTTTCGCGAATCTCTGACCCGGCCAGCACAGCGCGCATGGCGCTGGCGGCTTCGGTCTGGCCGCGATGTCCGCGCAGGGTGTGGATTTCGGGCCGCAAAGGGGCCGTAGATCCCATGATCGCATCAGTGGACAAGGCCGAAATGACGAGCGCAGTTTGCGCCGCTTGCCAGGCTTCGAACATGCCCGCCAAAGCGTAGGCTGTCGAAAACTGAGTGCCGTTGATCAAGGCCAACCCCTCTTTTGGGCCCAGCGCAACAGGTTCTAACCCTGCCGCTTTCAACGCGTCACGCCCCGGCATCATCTTGCCGTTCCAGTCGGCCTCACCCTCGCCAATCAGGACCGCCGCCATATGGGCCAAGGGTGCCAGATCACCAGACGCGCCGACCGACCCCTGCGCCGGAACGACCGGGATAACATCGTGTGCCAGCATGTCTTGCAACAGCGCAATCAGTTGCCATCGAACGCCCGACGCGCCGCGGCCGAAGGACAGCAGTTTCAGCGACATCATAAGCCGAACTATACGGCGCGGGACAGACGGCCCAACACCGCAACAATGGCTGAGGATCAGGTTGCGCTGCAAAACCGCAGTATCCTTGGGGGCGATCTTGTGGCTGGCCAGCTTCCCGAACCCGGTGTTGACGCCATAGACGGCCACGTCGCCCTCGGCGGCGTGCTGAACGCGCTGTGATGCGCGCTGCACGGCAGTTTCGCAGGCAGGGTCCAGTCGCACAGATGGCCGATTCCAGTAGATCTTGGCCAATTCCGAAAGGGTTACGCCTCCGGGTGTTACGGTGAGGTGCGCCATCACATCCCTCCGAAGATTCGCTGGTGGAGGGGATTGAACCCGATCCGATACGCCAGTTCAGCCGGGTGCCGCACATCCCAGACAGCCAGATCCGCCCGTTTGCCCACAGTGATTTCGCCCGTGTCCTGTAAGCCCAGCGCACGCGCCGCATTCCGGGTCACACCAGCCAGCGCCTCTTCGGGCGTCAGGCGGAACATGGTGCACCCCATATTCATCGTCAGCAACAAAGACGTCAGCGGAGACGACCCCGGATTGCAATCTGTCGCCAATGCCATCGGCACGGATTTGTCTCGCAGTCTGTTCACGGGCGGAACCTGAGTTTCGCGTAGCGTGTAAAACGCGCCCGGCAAAAGCACGGCTACCGTGCCCGCCTCCGCCATGGCCGCGACACCGTCCTCATCCAGATATTCCACATGATCAGCCGACAGTGCTCCGTAACTGGCAGCTAATCTGGCCCCGCCAAGATTGGACAGTTGTTCAGCATGCAGCTTAACCGGCAGACCAAGAGATTGCGCCTCATCAAAGACAAGCGCCATCTGGGCGGGGGTGAAGGCAATGCCCTCACAGAAACCGTCAACCGCATCCACGAGCCCTTCGGCGTGGGCTGCGTGCAGGGTCGGGATACAAACCTCGGTCAAATAGTCTTTGGGGCGGGACTTGTACTCGGGCGGAACAGCATGCGCGCCAAGAAAGGTGGTCTTCACGCGCATCGGGCGCAGTTTTTCTATTTTTCGTGCAACCCGAAGCATTTTCAGTTCGGTTTCTACGTCCAACCCGTATCCCGATTTCACCTCGACACAGCTGACACCTTCAGACACCAAAGCATCAGCACGGGTCAAAGCGTCGGACAACAGCGCCTCTTCGGATGCCGCGCGGGTGGCGCTCACAGTCGACAGAATGCCCCCTCCGGCGCGCGCGATCTGTTCATACGATGCACCGTTCAACCGCATCTCGAATTCAGCCGCCCTGTTGCCCCCGAACACCAGATGCGTATGCGCGTCGATCAAGGCCGGGGTCACCAGCCTTTCACCATAATCCGTGGCCTCCCAGCCCGAGAATCGCTCGGGCAACTCATTTTTCGATCCGACCCAGACAATCCGACCACCCTCGATCGCGATCGCTGAGTCCACGCACAAACCGTAGGGCTCCCGGTCGCACTCCATGGTTGCGACATTTCCCGCAAAAATGACCATATTTGTCATCATCGAAGCTCTTTTCGGTTTCCGTGGTTGTTTATTTTTAAGTATACTTATAAAAATTTAAAGTCTACACAAATTGGATATGCCATGACGATCCACGCGAAGACAGCCTTGTTGGGAACGGGATGGGCTAAGAACATACGAGTCCACGTTCGGAATCGCCGGATATCCGGACTTGAAACCAGCGCGGCAGTCTCTGGGGATACCTGCGTCGACCTTTTGCTGCCGGCGCCGGGAAACCTGCATAGCCATGCGTTTCAACGCGCCATGGCCGGCATGACCGAAACCCGAGCGGCAGGGCGTGAAAGCTTTTGGACCTGGCGCACCTTGATGTATCGATTTCTCGACAGGCTGACGCCCGATCAAATCCAGGCCATAGCTGCGCTGACGTATGTGGAGATGCAAGAGGCCGGCTTTGCCGCAGTTGGTGAGTTCCACTATGTCCATCACCAGCCCGGCGGGCAGCCCTATGACACGCTGTCCGAACTGAGCCAACGAATCTTTGCCGCAGCGGATCAAACCGGGATCGGCTTGACACACCTGCCGGTCCTTTATTCCTACGGGGGCGTACAGCAACAGGCTTTAGAGGGCGGGCAGTTGCGATTTGGGAACAGCTTGGACCGCTATTGTGACCTGACCGAAGAGTGCCGCACGATCCTGCCGCATGCAGACAGCAGGATCGGTGTTGCGCCTCATTCGCTGAGGGCGACCTCGCCCGGTGACCTGAAACAGCTGATGCAACTGGACCCAACTGGCCCGGTCCACATCCACATCGCTGAACAGGTACAAGAGGTTACCGATGTCGAGGCCGCATTAGGCCAACGCCCTGTGGCTTGGCTGTTGGACAATATGGATGTCGACCAAAGATGGTGTCTGATCCACGCCACCCACATGACCGATGCCGAAACCCGCATGCTGGCGCGATCCGGGGCTGTAGCAGGGCTGTGTCCGATAACCGAGGCGAACCTTGGCGACGGTATTTTCAACGGCTCCGCCTTTATCAACGAAGGGGGTCGGTTTGGTGTTGGTTCCGACTCTAACATCAGAATTTCACTGCCCGCAGAACTGCGAATGTTGGAGTATTCGCAACGCTTGCGCGACCGCGAACGCGCTGTTCTGGTTCGCGGAGAAGGGTCCGTGGGCCATGCGCTTTATACAGGCGCCACCAGCGGAGCAGCGCAGGCGTTGGATCGGGATTCTGGTTCGATAGCCATTGGTAAGTTGGCCGATCTTGTGGCCTTCGATCGCTCCCATCCGTCCTTATGGCCGCTGACGGATGATCAGGTACTGGACGGGCTGTGTTTTGCGGGCCCCGATGGGTTGGTCACGGATCTTTGGTCCGCCGGGCGGCACATGGTGCGCGAAGGCCGCCATGTCGCACGCGACCGCATTGTAGATACCTACCGCGCTGCGATTGCCGAGCTGCTGACTGACGTCTAAAACGAATCCCTGAAAGCAGGACGCACATGACCCAGACATCCGAGACCACCAGCTACAAGGACATCAAGAGAACGGTCCTGTCTCGTATTCGGTCCGGGGATTGGGGGCCGGATTCTCTGCTGCCCAACGAACAGGATCTGGCCGCCGAGTTTTCATGCACCCGCACCACAGTGAACCGCGCCCTGCGCGAACTGGCCGACGAAGGATATCTTGAGCGTCGACGCAAAGCAGGCACACGGGTTCTGAGCGCCCCTCAGAGGCAAGCCAGATTTACCATTCCGATGGTCCGAGACGAGGTTGAGGCCCTTGGCGGGACCTATCGCTATGCGTTGGTCTCTTCGGCTCAGGAAAACGCGCCCGACTGGCTGGCGGCCCGGCTGGCATTGCGTACGGGGCAACCGGTGATGCATGTCAGGTGCATGCACTTTTCGGGCAACACGCCGTTTCAATACGAAGACCGTTGGATCGTCGTCGATAGCGTTCCGCAAGTGATGCAAGCGGATTTCTCGCAGATCGGACCGAATGAATGGCTGATCCAGACAGTACCTTTCACAAATGTCGAACTGACGTTCCTGGCCAGCCGTGCCGACGCAATGGTTGCCGGATTTCTGGACGTTCCTGAAGGCGAGCCCGTTTTCACCGGTGAGCGCATCACTTGGCTGGAAGGCCAGCCTGTAACTTTCGCCAAGATGTATTTCGCGGCCGGCTACCGCATGACGACGCAGTTCTGATTTCGTCACGAATTGGCTTTACCGTCCTGCCGATCCGCGCCAGATTTCCACGAAATTGATCTGGCGAAAGGAACATCTGTCATGAGCAACCCGCTTTACGATCGCTTGTTCGGCATTCACGCGGGCAAAGACACACCGTTCCTGCATCTTCCGAACGGTCAGACTGTGACTCATGCCGATTTTCTGGACATGTCAGCCCGGCTGGCCAATGCGCTGATCGGGTATGAGCTTGAGCCCGGCGACCGTGTGGCTGTTCAGGTCGAAAAATCCCCCGAGGCGCTGGCGCTGTACGCCGCCTGCGCGCAGGCCGGACTGATCTTTTTGCCTCTCAATACCGGCTACACCACGGCCGAGCTGCAATATTTCATCGAAAACAGCGAAGCCGCGCTAGTGGTTTGCGATGACGCGAAATCCAAGGGTCTGGCCCCCATTGCCACTGCCCAAAACGCCCGGCTGGAAACACTGAACGCCGATGGATCGGGCAGTTTCATGCGACGCGCGCTTGGGATGCTGCCCGCGTTTGAACCCGTGCGCCGGTCCGAGGAAGATCTGGCCGCCTTACTGTATACCTCAGGGACAACCGGGCGCTCCAAGGGAGCGATGCTGTCGCAGGCCAACCTGCTGTCGAACGCGGAAACGCTGGTGCGGGAATGGCGGTTCAGCGCAGATGATGTGCTGCTGCACGCCTTGCCGATTTTCCACACGCACGGGCTGTTTGTGGCGACGAATGTTGTGCTGGCTTCGGGCGGGTCGATGATCTTTCTGCCCAAGTTCGATCTGGATGACATGATGCGCCTGATGCCGCAGGCGACGTCAATGATGGGGGTGCCGACCTTCTACACCCGCCTGTTGGGGGATGATCGGTTCACCGGTGATCTGGCCCGGCATATGCGGCTGTTCATCTCGGGCTCAGCCCCGTTGCTGGCGGAAACCCATGAGCGGTTCGAAACCCGTACCGGCCACCGCATTCTTGAACGATACGGCATGACCGAGACCAACATGAACACCTCAAACCCCTATGACGGTGAGCGCCGCGCCGGTACTGTCGGTTTCCCCCTGCCCGATGTCGAATTGAAAGTGACCGACCCCGACAGCGGCGAGACCCTGCCGCTGGGTGAGATCGGCATGATCGAAGTGCGCGGCCCAAACGTGTTTCAGGGCTATTGGCAAATGCCCGAGAAAACCGCCGCCGAACTGCGCGAGGATGGGTTTTTCATCACCGGCGATCTGGGGCGCGTGGACGAGGATGGCTATGTCCATATCGTCGGGCGCGGCAAAGATCTGATCATCTCGGGCGGGTTCAACATCTATCCCAAGGAACTTGAGATGCTACTGGACGACCAGCCCGGCGTTCTGGAAAGCGCCGTGATCGGCGTGCCGCACCCGGATTTCGGCGAAACCCCCGTGGGCCTGCTGGTGGCGGAACCAGGCGCGACTCTTGATCTGGACGCGATCATGGCCCGTGCGCAGGCCGAACTGGCCCGTTTCAAACATCCTCGCAAGCTGATCGTTCTGGACGAGCTGCCGCGTAACACGATGGGAAAGGTGCAGAAAAACGCCCTGCGCGAGCGTTTCGCCGAGCTGTTTACCTAAGCGGCACGCGTCCGTTTGGGCCCAAAAGCCAGCACTTACGCCCCTCAAACACCGCCGTGGCCAATGAACGGCCGTAACCTGCGCCCGCATCCAGATTGACCCGGTTGCCGCAATGCTCGGCCTGATCGACAGGCGTGTGACCATGGACAATCAGCCACGGATGCGGCGCGGCTTCGATCAGGAATTCGTTGCGGATCCAGATCAGGTCATTCTCGGATTGCTGCTCCAGCGGAAGGCCCGGTCGGATACCCGCGTGAACGAACAGCATTTCGCCCTCTTGGTGATAGTTCGGCAGAGCATTGAGGAAATCCAGATGCTGCGGTGGAACAGTCTCGACCGCGCGTTGATGGACATGGATGATGCGGTCATTGTCGGTGACATCCACACCGTAAGAGGCCAATGTCTCGCGCCCGCCCAAACGCGGATGCAACCAACTGAGCGTGACCGGCAAGTGGCTGTCCGCGACCTCGCAATCCTGCACGAACCGCGCCATCATCCGGTCGTGATTGCCCCGGACCATGACCCAGTTACAACCCGCACGCTGACCTTCGTTCAACAGGTCAAGAACGCCGCGACTGCTCGGACCACGATCAACATAGTCACCAAGAAAGACCACACGCGCATCCGGCCCGCCATCCGCTTCGATCCGCGCCAGGGCGTCTTTCAGCATGTCAAGCTGCCCGTGGATATCTCCGATGGCATAGATGGGGGGCGTCACGGCTTTACCTTTCCTGAAACTCTGCTGTCTTGTGGCGCATCTGAGTAACTTAAAAAAGACAATGCCCGCGCATTCATCGGCGCGGGCATCAGTTGTTTCCGCTTTGCCGCAGATCAGGCCACGTCAAATACCAAAGGCTTGATCTGAGTGAACAGCCCGGTTTCGGCCAGCTTGGCGCGCGCTTCAGCCGGGACCGGCTCATCGACATAGAGCAGCGCGATGGCCTCGCCCCCTGCCTCAGACCGACCAAGGGTAAAGTTCGCGATATTCACATCGTTCTCGCCCATCGTCTGACCCAGCGCACCGATGATGCCCGGCACGTCTTCGTTGGTGGTATAGAGCATATGCGCCCCGACCTCGGCGTCGATATTGATGCCCTTAATCTGGATGAACCGGGGCTTGCCATCGCTGAACACTGTCCCACCGATCGAACGTTCGCGTTTCGAGGTGACAACGGTGACTTTGATATAACCCTCAAACGCACCGGACTTGTCCTGATTGGTGGTCGAAATCTTGATCCCGCGTTCCTTGGCAACGACCGGCGCCGAGACCATGTTCACATCGGGATTGACCTTTTTCATGATCCCCGCAACCACGGCGCAGTTCAGCGCGGCCAGGTTCATCTCGGCGGCCACACCATCATAGAGGATGTTGATCGCCTTGATCGGTTCATCCGTCATCTGGCCGATGAATCCACCCAAATGCCCGGCCAGCTTGATCCACGGGCCCATGATCTTGGCCTCTTCGGCGGTGACGCTGGGCATGTTCAGAGCGTTTTCAACAGCCCCGGTCAGCAGATAGTTCGAGATTTGCTCGGCCACCTGCAACGCTACGTTTTCCTGCGCCTCGGTCGTGGCGGCGCCCAAATGCGGCGTGCAGACGACGTTGGGCAGGTTGAACAAAGCGTTTTCCTTGGCCGGTTCCTCGCTGAACACGTCAAAGGCCGCACCAGCCACATGGCCCGATTGCAGCATCTCGGCCAGCGCGTCCTCATCAACCAGACCCCCACGAGCACAATTGACGATGCGCACGCCCTTCTTGGTCTTGGCCAGATTCTCGCGGCTCAGGATGTTGCGGGTCTGGTCGGTCAGAGGCACGTGCAAAGTGATGAAATCGGCGCGGGCCAGCAGGTCATCCAGTTCGACCTTTTCAACACCCATCTTGGCGGCTTTCTCTTCGCTGAGATAGGGATCATAGGCGACGACCTTCATCTTCAGGCCCAGCGCGCGCTCACAAACGATGCCGCCAATGTTGCCTGCACCAATGACACCGAGGGTCTTGTTGGTCAGCTCAATCCCCATGAATTTGGACTTTTCCCACTTGCCGGCGTGGGTCGAGGCGCTGGCCTCGGGGATTTGCCGCGCCACGGCGAACATCATCGCAATGGCATGTTCGGCGGTGGTGATCATGTTGCCGAACGGCGTGTTCATCACGATCACGCCTTTTTTCGAGGCCGCTTCCTTGTCGACATTGTCTGTGCCAATCCCGGCGCGACCGATCACTTTAAGATTGTCGGCTTTCTCCAACAGGGTCGGCGTGACCTTGGTGGCCGAGCGGATGGCAAGGCCGTCATACTGACCGATCACCTCGGCCAGCTTGTCTTTGTCCTTGCCCAGATCGGGCATGAAATCCACATCAATGCCGCGATCGCGGAAAATCTGCACGGCGGTTTCGCTGAGCTTGTCAGATACGAGTACTTTGGGGGCCATTTCTCTGGTCCTTGAATATAGGGAGATGTCCGGGCCACAGGCGGGCCCAGATTTTTCGTCGAAAAATCTTGTCAGGCGGCTGCCGATTGCGCAGCGATCTCGGCCTCAAAGGCCCAGGCCAGCCAGGGCAGCATGGCCTGAATGTCCGAGGTCTCGACCGTGCCGCCGCACCAGATGCGCAGGCCCGCAGGGGCATCGCGATAGGCACCTATGTCCAGCGCAATATTCTCGGCTTCCAGCCGTTTGGCCACGGCCTTGGCAAAGGTCGCGCCATCCTGAATGCGAGGATCGGTGAATTTCAGGCAGACGGACGTGTTCGATTGCGTCGCCACATCCTCGGCCAGATTGGCGATCCAGTCGTTCTGGTCACAAAACGCATGCACCGCTCCGGCATTGGCATCGGCGCGGGCGATCAGGCCCTGCAAGCCACCCACCGAGCGCGCCCAGTCCAGCGCAAACAGGTAATCCTCTACCGCCAGCATCGAAGGCGTGTTGATCGTGGCCCCGGTGAAAATGCTATCAATCAGCTTGCCGCCTTTGGTCAGGCGGAAAATCTTGGGCAGCGGCCATGCGGGGGTGTAGCTTTCCAGTCGCTCCACCGCACGCGGGCTGAGGATCAGCATGCCATGCGCTGCTTCACCACCCAGCACCTTTTGCCAGCTAAACGTAGTCACATCCAGCTTGTCCCACGGCAGGTCCATCGCAAAGGCAGCCGAGGTTGCATCACAGATCGTCAGACCCTGACGGTCATCCGCGATCCAGTCGCCATTGGGTACTCGCACGCCCGAGGTCGTGCCGTTCCACGTAAACACCACATCGTTGACGAAATCGACCGAGGCCAGATCGACGATCTGTCCGTACTCCGCCGTTTTCACCTCGGCGTCGATTTTCAGTTGCTTGACCACGTCGGTGACCCAACCGGCACCAAAGCTTTCCCACGCCAGCATCTCGACCTTGCGTTCGCCCAGCAGCGACCAAAGCGCCATCTCGACCGCGCCGGTGTCCGATGCGGGAACGATACCGATTTTGTAATCCGCCGGAATACCCAGCACCTCGCGCGTGCCTTCGATGGCCGCTTTCAGCTTGTCCTTGCCCACGGCAGCACGGTGCGACCGGCCCAGCGCGGCATCGGCCAACTTGTTCAGATCAAATGTGGGGGGTTTGGCGCAGGGGCCCGAGGAAAAACGCGGATTCGCCGGCCGCGTAGCCGGTTGTTCAATGCTCATGTGTATTACCCTTCCAGATACACGCCCCTCGTTGGGGAGGGGTGTCCCGCCGCCACACCTAGAAACCCCTCGGCAGTGCAGCAAGCAGAAAAGACGTTTGAATGCCGAAAAACGACATCACTTTTCGCTCCGCACACGGTCATAGGTTTCCGATAGGCGAAAAGATTTGCGCGCCATGAACATTCACGCGGTGGGGTTGACTGTTTTTTAGGCACTCTGTCTCGCGTCCCGACGGAAAAGCCACCGAACTCTTGAGATCGCGCAGCCACCCGGTGAAAAGGTGCCATGCCAGACACCCTGACCATTGTCGTAGTAGAGGAAGACCGCGAGCGTGCGATTGCCATCGTCGACGCACTCAACGCGTCCGGGGCCTATGATGTGCACGTGATCGGCAATGTCTCCAGCCTTGCGCGCAAGATTGCCGCCTTGATTCCGGATGTGGTGCTGATCGACATCGACAACCCGACCCGCGATATGCTTGAGGAACTGACGCTTGCATCCGGGCCTCTAGAACGGCCCGTGGCCATGTTCGTCTCAGGCGCAGCCGGAGATCTGGCCTCGACCGCGATTGAGGCGGGCTTGTCGGCTTATGTGGTTGACGGGATGCAGCCGGATCGGCTGAAGCCCGTGCTGGATGCCGCCATCGCGCGGTTTCAGATCGTGCGCCAGATGCGCCGCGAACTGGCCGAAACCAAACGTGCGCTGGAGGAACGCAAGGTGATCGACCGCGCCAAGGGTCTGCTGATGAAGGCGCGCGGGGTTGAGGAAGAAGAGGCCTATGCCCTGCTGCGCAAGGCCGCGATGGATCAGGGCCGCCGCGTCGCCGACGTGGCCGAGGCGTTGGTCACGGCCTCGGGGCTGTTGTCATGAACGCTGTGACGCTGCCCGTTGCTTATGTTCCGCTGGTGGACGCCGCCCCCTTGATCGTGGCGCATGAGATGGGTCTGGCCCGGGCTGAAGGGATCGAACTGGACCTGATCGCAGCGCCCTCATGGTCATCCGTGCGCGATATGCTGGCCTTTGGGCGGGTGGATGCCGCGCACCTGCTGTCGCCGGTCCCTGTTGCCATGGCCTTGGGGCTGGGCGGGGTGACACAACCCTTGTCCGCCGTGTCGGTCCTATCGGTAAACGGCGATGTGATCGGTGTTAGCCGCGCGTTGGAGATCCGCTTGCGCGACGCAGGCTATGAGTTCGATTTCCGCGATCCGTTCAAGGCCGCTACTGCGCTGGCCTCGGTCGCGGATGGGCCATTGGTCTTCGGCGTGCCCTTCCCGTTCTCGCTGCATGTGGAACTTCTGCATTGCTGGCTTGAGGCCACCGAACTGTCCAAAATCGGGGTCGAGGTGCGCACCATCCCGCCGCCGCTGATGGCGCAGGCCTTGGCCGAGGGTGATGTGGATGCGTTCTGTGTGGGTGAACCCTGGGGTTCGGTCGCTGTGGAATCGCAGGCGGGGGCGTTACTGCTGCCCGGTCAGGCGATCTGGGCCTTTGCGCCGGAAAAGGTGCTGGCCGTGCGCACCGACTGGGCGGATACCGAGCCGCACCTGCTGGGCAAGCTGATGCGGGCCGTCTGGCGCGCCGGACGCTGGCTGGGCCAGCCGGGCAGCCACACCGCCGCCGCTGAAATCCTTGCCCGAGACACCTATCTGAACCTGCCTTCGGAACTGATCGACCGGGCGCTCTCGGGGCGCTTTACCATCACCGGCCACGCCGAACAGCGCGAGGTGCCGGGATTTGTCGAGTTCCACGACGGGGCCGCAAACTTCCCATGGCGCAGTCAGGCCAAGTGGATCGCCCACCGTCTGGCGCAAAGATACGGTCTGGACCCACATCTGGCGCTGGCCCAAGCGGGCAGCGTGTTCCGCAGCGATATCTACCGCAATCAACTAGCAGGATTGGGGGCCGATCTGCCCGGTGCGTCGGAAAAGCTGGAAGGCGCGATTCGTGAGACCACGCCCGTTGCTTCCCATAACGGGCAGCTGTCGCTAAAGCGGGATGCGTTCTTGGATGGGCGCATTTTTGATCCTCAGGATTTCTGACGCCTAAGAATTAGGCAGACGCGAGCGCAACACCGCGCGATTGCAGCATTTAACGCCGCGTTGCAGCAAAATCGCTTGATCGGCAACGGCGCATTTACCACTCTGGACCCATCGGCACACAAAGGCGTGTGTCGCAAGAATTCCTCCCAAAGTTTGGGAACGACTGAGCAAAGCCGCTCACTCTCTGGTCACCTCCTCCCGGCCAGAGCGTGCAGCGGCTTTTTGTTTTTCACCAACCCGGTTGACCGGGACCAAGAAAGGGACAGACCCACATGAAGAAATTGCTTGCAGGCCTTGTCGCAACCACCGCCCTGATCAGCCCCGCGTTGGCAGAAACGCTGGAGCTGGAGAAGGACGAACTGACCTTTGGCTTTATCAAACTGACCGACATGGCCCCGCTGGCTGTGGCCTATGAGAATGGGTACTTCCTGGATGAGGGCCTGTTCGTAACGCTCGAAGCGCAGGCCAACTGGAAAGTGCTACTGGACGGCGTGATCGACGGACAGCTGGACGGTGCGCACATGCTGGCCGGTCAGCCGCTGGCCGCGACGATCGGTTATGGCACCGAGGCGCATATCATCACCCCCTTTTCGATGGACCTGAACGGCAACGGCATCACCGTGTCGAACGAGGTCTGGGAAGAGATGAAGCCCAACATCCCGAAAATGGATGACGGTCGCCCGCAGCACCCGATCAGTGCCGAGGCTCTGGCCCCGGTGGTCGAGAAATACAAGTCCGAAGGCAAGCCCTTTAACATGGGCATGGTCTTCCCGGTTTCGACCCACAATTACGAACTGCGCTACTGGCTTGCCGCTGGCGGCCTGCATCCGGGCTATTACAGCCCTGAAAACGTAACCGGCCAGATCGGCGCGGATGTGTTCCTGTCGGTGACGCCTCCGCCACAAATGCCGGCCACATTGGAAGCAGGCACCATCTATGGCTATTGCGTAGGTGAACCGTGGAACCAGCAGGCCGTGTTCAAAGGCATCGGCGTGCCGGTCATCACCGATTATGAGCTGTGGAAGAACAACCCCGAAAAGGTCTTTGGCATAAATGCCGAGTTCGCCGAGCAGTACCCCAACACCACCCGCGCTGTTACCAAAGCTCTGATCCGCGCTGCGATGTGGCTGGATGAAAACGACAACGCCAACCGCCCCGCCGCGGTCGAGATGCTGAGCCAGCCGGAATATGTGGGTGCTGACTATGACGTGATCGCGAATTCGATGACCGGTACATTCGAGTACGAGAAAGGCGACAAGCGTGAAGTGCCCGATTTCAACGTCTTCTTCCGCTATAACGCGACCTACCCGTTCTATTCGGACGCCATCTGGTACCTGACCCAGATGCGCCGCTGGGGCCAGATCGCCGAACCGCAGACCGATGCCTGGTATGACGAGGTCGCCAAGTCCGTCTACCGCCCGGACATCTATCTGGACGCCGCCAAAATGCTGGTCGACGAAGGCCTGGCGAATGAGGCCGACTTCCCCTGGGACAGCGACGGCTACAAGGCCCCCACGCCCGCCGAGGATATCATCGACGGCATTCCCTATGACGCCCGTCAGCCCAACGCCTATCTGCAAAGCCTGCCGATCGGCCTGAAAGGCGAACAGGTCGTCGTCGGCACCGAAGTTCAGGGTTAACTCCCCTGCCTCCCGGCCCTTGGTGGCTGGGGGGCTTCCCCATTCACACAGAATTCCACCCCCGCCCGGCGCTGAACGACCGGGCCAGGAGACCGCAAGATGACAGCCATCGACCACGATACGCTATCCGCTGATGCTGAACGCGAGGCCCGACGCGCCCGCCTGTTCACCCGGATCAACGCCGCCGATAAATGGTTTCAGGTTCTGGGCTTGGCTTGGATCACCCCCATCCTGAAGGCCGGTGCAGGCGACAACCCGCGCGCGCAGATGGGCGAAATTTGGCGCCTGCTGGTCGTGCCTCTGCTGGCCATCTGTGCCTTTCTGGTTCTCTGGGGCACGTTGGCACCCAAGGTGCAAACCTCGCTGGGCGCAGTGCCTGGTCCGGCGCAGGTCTGGTCCGAAGCCATTAGCCTGCATCAGGACGCGCAGGCCAAGGCCGCCAAAAAGGCCAAGTTCGAGGCCATGGTTGAAAAGCGCAACCAGAAGTTCATCGACGCGGGCCAGCCCGAAAAAGTCAAAGAGGTCGCCTATACCGGCGCACCGAGTTATTACAACCAGATCTGGACCTCGATCAAAACCGTGTTCTTCGGGTTCCTGATCGCCACTATTGTCGCTGTGCCGCTGGGTATCGCTGCGGGCCTGTCACCCACCGCAAATGCGGCGCTGAACCCGCTGATCCAGATTTTCAAACCCGTCTCGCCGCTGGCCTGGTTGCCGATTGTGACTATGATCGTGTCGGCCGTTTACGTCACCAATGACGGCTGGTTCGCGAAATCCTTCCTGATCTCGGCCATCACCGTGACGCTGTGTTCTCTGTGGCCCACGCTGATCAACACCTCGCTGGGTGTGGCGTCGATCGACAAAGACTTGGTGAACGTCTCCAAAGTTCTGAAAATGAACACCTATACCAAGATCACCAAGCTGGTGCTGCCCTCGGCCCTGCCGCTGATCTTCACCGGCCTGCGTCTGTCGCTTGGCGTTGGCTGGATGGTTCTGATCGCGGCTGAAATGCTGGCGCAGAACCCCGGTCTGGGCAAGTTTGTCTGGGATGAGTTCCAGAACGGCTCGTCCAGCTCACTCGCCAAGATAATGGTTGCCGTCTTTACCATCGGCATCATTGGCTTCCTGCTGGATCGCGTGATGTATGCGCTGCAGTCGCTGTTTACCTTCTCGAACAACCGGTGACCCAAATGGCTGTGATCGACTTCAAGAATGTCAGCAAATCTTTTGGCACCGGCACCGCTGCGACGGATGTGCTGAAAGACATCAACCTCTCGGTTCAGGAAGGTGAATTCGTGGTACTGCTGGGCTTTTCTGGCACCGGTAAAACCACGCTGATCAACCTGATGGCGGGGATCGAATTCCCCTCCAAGGGCAGCGTAACCTTTCGCGACAAAGCCATCACCGGCCCCGCGCCGGAACGGGGGGTGATCTTTCAGAACTACTCGCTGATGCCGTGGCTGACGGTGACGGGCAATGTGCGGCTGGCCGTGGACGCGGTCTTTCCCAAGATGCCCAAGGCTGAGAAAGAGGAAAAGGTTGCCCACTACATCCGCATGGTCGGCCTTAGCCACGCCGCTGGTCGCCGCCCTGCCGAGCTGTCGGGTGGGATGCGGCAGCGGGTGAACGTGGCCCGCGCGCTGGCGATGGACCCCGAGGTTCTGCTGCTGGACGAGCCCTTGTCGGCGCTGGATGCATTGACCCGTGGCAATCTGGCGGAAGAGATCGAAAAGATCTGGGAGGCCGACCGCAAGACCTGTGTCCTGATCACCAATGACGTGGACGAAGCGATCCTGCTGGCCGACCGCATTATGCCGCTGAACCCCGATGGCACGTTGGGGACCGAGTTCAAGGTCTCGATCCCCCGCCCCCGCGACCGGTCCGCCATGAACCATGATGAGACGTTCAAGGCGCTGCGTGGCGAGGTCACGAAATACCTGATGGATGTGGGCATCGAGGCCAAGGTCGAAGGCACCAAGACCCTGCCCGACGTCACCCCGATCCACGGTGTACCGGCAGCGGTGAAAGAGGCGCAGTCGGGTCTGATCGAAGATCGCTATCTGGATTTCAGCCAGTTGCACAAGGTCTACCCCACGCCCAAAGGCCCGCTGACCGTGGTCGAGGATTTCAACCTGAAGCTCAACCGTGGAGAGTTCATCTCGCTGATCGGTCACTCGGGCTGTGGCAAGTCCACGGTGCTGACCATGGCCGCCGGTCTGAACGAAATCTCCAAGGGTGCGATCAAGCTGGATGGCCGCCACGTCGAAGGCGCAGACCCTGAACGCGCCGTGGTGTTCCAGTCGCCTTCGCTGTTCCCTTGGCTGACCGCCAAAGAAAACGTCTCGGTCGGTGTGGACCGCGTGTATCCGCGCGCCAGCCAGGCCGAGCGGCAGGATGTGGTGGAATATTACCTCGAACGGGTCGGTTTGGCCGACGCGATGGACAAATCCGCCGCCGACATGTCGAACGGGATGCGCCAGCGTGTTGGCATCGCCCGCGCCTTTGCCCTGTCGCCGAAACTGCTGCTGTTGGATGAACCCTTCGGGATGCTCGACAGCCTGACCCGATGGGAGCTGCAGGAGGTTTTGATGGAAGTCTGGTCACGTACCAAAGTGACCACCATCTGCGTCACCCATGATGTGGACGAGGCGATCCTGCTGGCCGACCGCGTGGTGATGATGACAAACGGCCCGCAGGCCACCATCGGCAAGATCACCAATGTCGACCTGCCGCGCCCGCGCACCCGCAAGGCGCTGCTGGCCCATCCCGACTACTACGAATACCGGCAAGAGGTGTTGGATTTCCTTGAGGAATACGAGCACGGCGCGAAACCCAAGCCCAAATCCCCTACCCCCAAAGCCATCGCTGCGGAGTGAATGACATGAAACAGAAACTGGTTGTCATCGGAGCCGGCATGGCCTCGGGCCGGGTGCTGGAGCACCTGACCGACGCTGCCCCCGATGCGTTCGACATCACCCTGTTCAACGCCGAACCACGCGGGAACTACAACCGCATCATGCTGAGCCCGGTTCTGGCAGGCGATCAGACCTATGAAGAGATCGTCACCCATGACGACACTTGGTACGCGGAGCGCGGCATCGCCTGTCGATTCGGCGAGAAAGTGGTCAAAATTGACCGTGATCTGAAGGTGGTCGAAGGCGAGTACGGCCATGTGCCTTACGACAAGCTGATCTTCGGCACCGGATCGAACCCTTTCATGATCCCGATGCCGGGGCATGATCTGGACGGCGTCATCGCCTATCGCGATCTGGAAGACACAGAACAGATGATGGGCATGGGCGCGGGCAACAAGGTCGTCGTGATCGGCGGCGGTTTGCTGGGGCTTGAGGCCGCCGCAGGCATGGCCGCGCGCGGAGCTGATGTGACCGTCGTGCATATCATGGGCCACTTGATGGAACGTCAGCTGGACCCTGCTGCAGGGTATCTGCTCAAGAAATCGCTGGAAGAAAAAGGCATCACCGTTCTGCTGAATGCCAAATCGACCGAAATCGCGGGCAAGGATGGCAAGGCCCGGGCGCTGTTGTTGGAGGACGGCACGGAATTGCCCTGCGACCTGTTGGTGATGGCTGTGGGCATCCGACCCAACACCGCGCTGGCGCAGGAAACGGGCCTTGCCGTGGGTCGGGGTATCCATGTGGATGACCAGATGATCACCTCGGACGCCGATATCTATGCCGTGGGCGAATGCGTCGAGCATCAGGGCGAGGTCTTTGGCCTTGTCGCGCCGCTGTACGATCAGGCCAAAGTGCTGGCGCAGACCCTGCTGGGCGAGGATGCGGCGTTCAAACAACGTTCGCTCTCGACCAAGCTGAAGGTCACCGGCTGCGACCTGTTCAGTGCAGGGGACTTTGCCGAGAGCGAGACCCGCGAGGACATCGTCTTCCGCGACCCTGCTCGCGGCGTTTACAAACGGCTGGTGCTAGAAGGCGACACGCTGGTTGGCGCGGTCATGTATGGCGACACCGCCGACAGCAACTGGTTCTTCGGCCTGATCCGCGATGGTGAGGACGTGTCCGAGATGCGTGAGACGCTGATCTTCGGCCCGGCCTATCAGGGGGGCGGCTCTGCGGACCCTCTCTCAGCCGTTGCAGCATTGCCGCCTGAGGCGGAAATCTGTGGCTGCAACGGCGTTTGCAAATCCGACATCACCACCGCTATCGAAGGCGGCGCAACCGATCTGGGCGCCATCCGCGCGACCACCAAGGCCAGCGCCTCCTGCGGAACATGCACCGGACTGGTCGAGCAACTGCTGCAGGTCACACTGGGCGATGACTTCCAGATGCCCACTGCACAGCCCATCTGCGGCTGCTGTGACCTGACCCATGAAGACGTCCGTCGCCTGATCAAATCGCAAGAGCTGAAAAGCCAGGAGGCCGTCTGGCAGGAGCTGGGCTGGAAGACGCTCAACGGCTGTCATGTCTGCCGCCCGGCGGTGAATTACTACCTGCTGGCCGACTGGCCGGTGGAATATCAGGACGACCCGCAAAGCCGCTTCGTCAACGAACGCAAACACGCCAACATCCAGAAAGACGGCACTTTCAGCGTTGTGCCCCGAATGTGGGGCGGCATCACCAACCCAGCGGAACTGCGCGCCATCGCCGATGCGGCCGAGAAATACGATGTGCCCACTGTCAAAGTCACCGGTGGTCAGCGTATCGACCTGCTGGGCGTGAAAGGGTCCGACCTGCCCCATATCTGGTCCGATCTGAACAAGGCCGGGCTGGTCTCAGGTCACGCCTATTCCAAGGGTCTGCGTACGGTGAAAACCTGTGTCGGCACCGATCACTGCCGGTTCGGCACGCAAGACAGCACGGGCCTCGGCGTGAAGCTTGAGAAAATCCTGTGGGGTTCGTGGACGCCGCACAAGCTGAAGCTGGCGGTCTCGGGCTGCCCGCGCAACTGCGCCGAGGCGACCTGCAAGGATATCGGTGTGGTCTGTGTGGACTCGGGCTTCCAGATCAGCATCGGCGGCGCGGCGGGCATGGACGTTAAGGAAACCGAACTGCTGGTGCAGGTTCCGACCGAGGATGAGGCGATTGAGGTCGTGATGGCCGTCACCCAAGCCTATCGCGAGGGCGGCAAGTATCTGGACCGTTTGTATAAATGGATGGCGAAGGTCGGTCTCGACTGGATCAAGGAAACCGTGGTGGATGACCTCGAAAACCGCCGCGCATTGGTTGAGCGGTTTGAACTCAGCCAATCCATCTATCGCAAAGACCCATGGGCCGAGCAGGCCAAAGAGGCCCCGCGCTTTGCGCCCATGGCCGATCTGACATTGGAGGCCGCAGAATGAGCTGGATCGACATCGGACATATCGGCGACATCCCCCTGCGCGGCGCGCGCGTGGTGAAAACGCCCGTGGGCTGCATCGCCCTGTTCCGCACTGCCAAAGATGAGGTCTTTGCCGCCTCGGACACCTGCCCCCACAAGGGCGGTCCGCTATCTGAGGGCATCGTGCATGGCCAGTCCGTCACCTGCCCGCTGCACAACTGGGTTTTCGACCTGAACTCGGGTCAGGCACAAGGCGCGGATGAAGGCCAGATCGCCACCTACCCGGTGCAGCTGGACGGAGAGCGCATTCTGCTCGACAGCACCTCATTGGGGCAAAGGAGCGCCGCGTGAAAGACCTGAGTGCCTGCGCCACACGCTCGACCTGCCCTTATTGTGGGGTGGGCTGCGGGGTTCTGCTGCAACCGGATGGCGCGGGTGGCCTGACCGTCACCGGCGACCCGGATCACCCGGCCAATCAAGGGCGGCTGTGTTCCAAAGGCTCGGCTTTGGCCGAAACGGTGGGCCTGTCGCAGCGACTGCTAGCACCCTTGGTAGCGGGCAAAGAGACTGGCTGGGACCACGCGCTGCAACTGGTCGCGGACCGGTTCCGCGAGACCATCGCCGAACACGGGCCGGATTCAGTGGCTTTCTATGTATCGGGCCAGTTGCTGACCGAGGACTACTATGTCGCCAACAAGCTGATGAAAGGTTTCATCGGCTCGGCCAATATCGACACGAATTCGCGGCTGTGCATGGCCTCAACCGTTGCGGGCCACAAACGCGCTTTTGGCACCGACACCGTGCCCGGCACTTATGAGGATCTGGACGAGGCCGATCTGGTCGTGCTGGTCGGATCCAATCTGGCGTGGTGCCACCCGGTTCTGTATCAACGCCTGATGGCAGCCCGGCAGGCGCGCGGGACCAAGATCATCGTTGTCGATCCGCGCCGCACGGCGTCCTGTGACAGCGCCGATCTGCACCTGCCGCTGGCCGCGGGCAGTGATGTCGCACTGTTCAACCATCTGCTGTCACAAATCGACACTGCCGGTTTGGTGGATGCGGATTCCCTGACCCACACCACCGGTATTCATGAGGCGCTGGACAGTGCGCTGGCCGACGATGTGTCGGTCACCAGGCTCAACCCCGACGATATCGCGCAGTTCTGCCAGATGTGGATGGGCACCGAAAAGGTCGTGACGATCTTCAGTCAGGGCGTGAACCAATCCAGTTCGGGCAGCGACAAGGTCAACGCCATCCTGAATTGCCATCTGGCCACGGGTCGCATTGGCAGACCCGGCTGCGGGCCTCTGTCGGTCACCGGTCAGCCCAACGCGATGGGTGGGCGCGAGGTCGGCGGTCTGGCCAATATGCTCGCCTGTCATCTGGATATCGAAAATGCCGATCACCGCGCCGCCGTGCGCGATTTCTGGTCCGCCCCGACCATGCCCGAGGCCCCGGGCCTCAAGGCCGTGGACCTGTTCCGCGCCGTGGGCGACGGGCGCGTCAAGGCGCTGTGGGTGATCCACACGAACCCCGTGGTTTCAATGCCCGAGGCCGACGCGGTGCGCGACGCCATCGCCGCCTGCTCGTTCACCGTGGTCTCGGATATCACCGCCCGCACCGATACGGCGCGACTGGCCGATGTGCTTTTGCCCGCCGCTGCGTGGGCCGAGAAAGACGGCACAGTCACCAATTCCGACCGCACGATCAGCCGACAACGTTCGGTCCTGCCCGCACCGGGACAAGCGCGCGCGGATTGGGACATTCTGGCCGAGGTCGGACGACGGATGGGATGGGCCTCGGCCTTCGATTATCAAACGCCCGGAGAGATTTTTCGTGAGTATGCAACCCTGTCCGGCATTGCCGCCAAGTTTGGACGCGATTTCGATATCTCGGGCCTCAGCGACTTGGATGCTGTGGGTTATGACGCTCTTCAGCCGACGCGCTGGCCTGTCACCGCGACACGGCAGGGCGGACGGTTCTTTGCGGATGGCCAATTCTATCACCCCGACGGCAAGGCGCGGCTTTTACCAGTTACATCGCGCGCACCTGCGGCCAAAACAGAACCGCGCTATCCGTTCTGGCTGAACACCGGTCGGCTGCGCGACCAATGGCACACGATGACCCGTACAGGTATGTCCGCGCGCCTGTCCGCGCATCTGCCCGAGCCGTTTTTGGACATTCACCCCGATGATGCGCACGTTACGGGGATAAACCCCGCCGATCTGGTGCAGGTCGCAAGCCCGCATGGAACATCCATCCTGCGGGCGCGGATTACCAGCGATGTCACACAAGGACAGGTCTTTGCGCCTATACACTGGACCGGAGAAACCGCCCCTTCAGCCCGGATCGACGCCGTGGTCGCTGCGGCGACCGACCCTGTATCCGGGCAGCCCGAAAGCAAAGCGTCCGTTGTAAATGTCACCCGGTTCAACGCCGAGTGGTACGGGTTTGCGGTGTCAGATCGCGAAATGCAGCCGTCCTGCGAATATTGGGCGAAGACCCCCACCAAAACCGGCTATCGCGCTGAGCTGGCCGGGATGGGCACAATAAATGACTGGCAAACCACCGCGCGTGATCTTTTCGGATTGCCCGAGGCGCAGACAACCATAGTTGAGGACCCGGCGCGCGGCATGGCGCGGCTGGCGTTTCACGAACACGGACAACTGGTCGCTGCACTGTTCATTTCGCCCGAGCCAGTGGCGGTGATGCGCGACTATCTTGCGACTCTGCCACAGGTGCCCGACCTGCTGTCAGGCCGCGCGCCGGCCGACCGGCCCGATCCCGGTCCGGTCCTGTGTTCCTGTTTCGACGTAGGCGTGAACACCATCCTGACCGCTATTGAGACCAAAGGGCTGATGAGCGTCGAAGCCATTGGTGAGGCGTTACAGGCCGGAACCAATTGCGGCTCATGCCGCCCGGAACTGGCGACACTGTTGGCGTCGGCACATCAGAAAGAGGCCGCTCAGTAGTTCTAGAACCAAACCGCCTCTCCGGTCTCCAGCGCCTTTTGCGCGGCCAGACCCATGCGCACAGCCCACATCCCGTCCTGCAGAGTCACCTCGGGGGCGGGTTTATCACCACGCAGGACGGCTAGGAATCCTTGATGCTGATAGAAAGTAGACCCGTTATGGTCACCCGCGGCCAATAGCGTTGGATCAACGGGGATGTCCTTGGCGACCGGTCCCTTAGGCGCACGTGGGCTAACGATCAGTTGCGGCACCGGCGCATCACCAAGATGCTCGGGCCAGAAACGGCCCGGTCCGGGCACCAGCGCCTCGATCTTCGCGTCCGACCCGACGGCCGAGATCTCCTCCTGATACCGCGCACCTTCCGCGAACATACACAGCTCCAGCATTGCTCGCGCACCCGAGGCGAAATCGACCATGACATAACCGTGGTCCAGAATGTCGGGTGTTTCGCCGTTATACGCCTCGTCCAAATGATTGACAGCCTGCCCCCCGCTGGCTGTCACGCGCACAGGGTCCGATTGCAGGATCAGGCGCATGAGGTCGAAGAAGTGACAGCATTTCTCGACAAAGGTACCGCCCGTATTGCGGTTGAAGCGGTTCCAGTTGCCGACCTTTTCCAGGAAGGGAAAGCGGTGCTCCTTGATGGTCAGCATTTTGACACCGCCGGTCACCTGCGCCCCCTCAATCAAGGCTGCGATGGGCGGCATATAGCGATACTCCATCGCCACCCAGATCGGATGAGGGTAGTCACGCTGGATGGCGTCAAGCCGCGCCGCATCTGCCGGGTCGGTGAACAGAGGTTTCTCGACCAGCAAAGGCAAAGGTCGCACCCGCGCGATCTGCTCGATCTGGTCCACGTGCAGATGGTTGGGGCTGGCAATCACGATGCAGTCCAGATCATCCACGGCCAGCAGATCTTCGACCGAACCCACCATCTGCGCATCCGGTACAATCGTCTGCGCTGCCTTGGCCATCGCGGCGTCGGGTTCGAAAATCGCCGAGACGCGCGTACCTTCCAGCAACGCGATATTATGCAGGTGTTCCTGCCCCATCATACCGCAACCGATCAGCCCGTAATGGAAGGTCCGGGTCATGCGTTTTTCCTTTTATTTCAGACGTTGGACATAGGTGGCCCGATCCGGGTCGAACCACGTTTTTGAAAACTCGACCGGTTCTGGCCCCTCGGACCAGCTGAACCGCTCAATATAACCGGCCGTTTCGCCAGCGGGTTTGGTGAAGGTCTCAGGCGTCCAATGGGGCAGCGCACGGACCGAAACCCGATCCTCGGCCCGCGTGATCCAGAACCCAAGCTGCTGCTGGTAATAGCGATAAAGCGAATCCGACAGCAGCGCCTGATCGACCTTTCCGGCGGAATAATCCAGCCAGATTTCCTCGACCGCGATGATTGTGTCATTCAAATAGCGCATCCGGCGCACTCGCGACCCATTGGGCGATATACCGAATTCAGGTAGATCTGAGGGCTTTTCCAGATGATCCACCGACAGGATATCCGCGCGCGGCAGGCCCCCGCCTTCGGGTAGTTCCAGCCGGAACATCGCATAAACGCTGTTCTGCGTCCCGGTCTCGCGGATGTAATTGCCCGAGCCTTGGATACGCTCCAACATCCCTTTTTTCTCAAGCTCCGCCAGCGATTTTCGCAGCGTCCCGACCGAGACATTGAGGTTCGCAGCCATGTCTCGTTCGGGTGGCAAACGTTCACCGTCGATCAGCCGACCCGCGGCAATGTCGCGGATCAGAAGCTCGGCGATCTGCACATAGATCGGCAGCGCGTTGGGGTTGCGGCTGTTGGCAGTCATTTTCGAGGTGCTTCACCGAGTCGTGGAAAAAATTGATACACTATTGATCTACATCAAAGTGATTGCTACGCAAGAGGAAAGTCAAAAGATGCACGGAGAACGAATCAAATGACCATCGTCCCCATCACATCCCCCGATCTGGATGCGGCCGAGGTTTCGTGGTTCGCCGCGCTGTGCTCAGACGATTATCAGTTTCTGGGTGTCCCTGATGGTGACTTGCGGTCGAGTTGGGAGCATTGTTCCGGCATCGTCCGCGAAGCCGAGGCGCAAGGGTTCCGCAACATCCTGTGCCCGTCTTCCTATCAGGTCGGTCAGGACACGCTGAGTTTCGTGGCTGGCTGCGCGCCGATCACGGACCGGATCAACCTGCTGGCTGCTGTGCGTTGCGGCGAGATGCAGCCGATCATGCTGGCCCGCACCATTGCGACGCTGGATCACATGCTGCAAGGGAGGCTGACGGTGAATATCATCTCGTCCGATTTCCCCGGCGAAAAGGCCGACAGCGCGTTCCGCTATCAGCGGTCCCGCGAGGTGGTCGAGATTCTCAAGCAAGCCTGGACACAGGATGAGATCAACCATGCGGGTGAGGTCTATAACTTCTCTGGCCTGACCACTGACCCGGCCAAGCCCTATCAGACCGGAGGTCCGCTGCTGTATTTCGGAGGCTACTCCCCCTCTGCGCTCGATCTTTGCGGCGAGCATTGCGATGTCTACCTGATGTGGCCGGAAACCAAGGATCAACTGGCCGAGCGGATGAAGGCCGTTCACGCGGTGGCTGAAAACTACAACCGCACGCTGGATTACGGTCTGCGCGTTCACATGATCGTCCGCGATACCGAGGCCGAAGCGCAGGAATATGCGGACTACATCGTCTCGAAGCTGGATGACGAGTATGGTCGTGCGATCCGAGAACGGGCGCTGGACTCGACCTCTTTGGGTGTGGCGCATCAGGCCAAGAACCGCGATCTGGCGGACGAATATGGCTATGTCGAACCGGGCCTGTGGACCGGCGTTGGGCGCGCGCGCTCGGGCTGTGGGGCGGCTCTGGTCGGATCGACCGATCAGGTGATGTCCAAAATCGAGGAATATCAGAAGATGGGTATCCGCGCTTTCATCTTCTCGGGCTATCCGCACATGGATGAGGCCAAGCATTTCGGGGCCCGCGTCCTGCCCAATCTGAAAACCTGCTCGCTGCCCGAAGAATACGGGCGCGTGCCTGCAAAGACCCCGGCCACCCCGCTGGGCAATGGAGTTCGTCGCTGATGCAACGTGTGAAACTATCCGACACGCTGGAACTGAGCCGCATTGTATATGGTATGTGGCGCATCGGGGATGACGATGACACCTCGGCCGCGCATGTCGAGGCCAAGATACAAGCCTGTCTGGATCAGGGGATCACCAGTTTCGATCAGGCGGATATCTACGGCGACTACACGGCCGAAGGCATTCTGGGTGCGGCCCTGCGCGCCAATCCGACCCTGCGGTCAAAGATGGAGATCGTCACCAAATGCGATATCGTCGCGCCCTGCGGACGGTATTCGGACGCGAAGGTCAAGTACTACGACACTTCGCGCGCGCATATCCTGAAATCGGTCGATACTTCTCTGACCGAGATGGCCATCGACCATATTGACCTGTTGCTGATCCACCGTCCTGATCCGTTCATGGACCACCATGAAACCGGCGCCGCACTGGATGAGGTGGTCGCCAGTGGCAAGGTGCGCGCTGTCGGCGTGTCGAACTTCCGTCCCTGGGACTGGAACCTGCTGCAATCGGCGATGAAGACGCCGCTGGTCACCAACCAGATCGAGCTGTCTCTGGGTCAGATCGACCCTTTCACCAATGGCGATCTTGCCTTTCATCAGCAGCACGGCCAGCACGTTATGGCGTGGTCTCCGCTGGGGGGTGGGTTGCTGATGGCCGGAAACCCTCCGGTCGGCATAGTTGCAGATGAGATAGCTGCCGAATTCGGCGTGGATCGCGCGGCAGTCGCCATCGCTTTCCTATTGGCGCACCCAGCAGGAATTCTTCCGGTTATGGGCACGAACAATCTGGACCGGATCAAAAGCATCTCGGACGCATTGAAAGTAAATCTGGATCGCGAAAGCTGGTTCCGCCTGTACGAGGCGGCGCTGGGGCATGAGGTACCATGATGAACGCAATCTCAAAGGACATCACTCACACATTCGTCCCGCACAAAGACGACACCCGCACCTTGCGGGACGCTTTTGGCAAGTTTGCGACCGGCGTGACCATCGTCACCTGTGACAGCGACGATGGCCCAGTCTGCATCACCGCCAACAGCTTTTCATCGCTGTCGCTGGACCCCCCGTTGGTGATGTGGGCAGGCGACCGCAATTCGCGCCGGTTCCCCTATTTCCACAAGGCGCGCCATTTCAGCGTGCACGTGCTATCGTCGGAACAGGCCGATCTGTGTTTTGGCTGCTCGAAAGACGCATTCGCTCTGCGGGATATCGACCACGACCGCTGCGGGAACGGAACACCTCTGCTGCCGGATTGTCTGGCGCGGTTTGAGTGCGAACAGCACGCCTATCACGATGCAGGCGATCACGTGATCGTGGTGGGCAAAGTCCTGAAAGTCAGCATGGCGGACGGAGACGCGCTGACCTTTTACGCCGGGAAACTCGGCCAATTCGCGCAGCACTAGGCGTGATTTGACGACCGCGGGACAAACCTGCGGCTGAACAAGGGAGGATCCGCATGGGCGGACTGGCAACGGCGCTTGCGCCGATTGCATTCGTGAACGAAACCGTGCTGCGTTTGGGCCGCGCGGTTGGTGTCGTTGCGATTGCATTGATGGTGATCGCAATCCTGATTCAGGTGTTCTTCCGATACGTTTTAGGCAACGCCCTACCCTGGCCAGATGAGGCCGCGCGCTTCTGCATGTTGTGGATGACCGGGCTGATGGCCCCCACCGCGTTCCGGCGCGGCGGGTTTGTGGCTATTGATATGCTGCCCATGATGCTGCCGCGCGTGCTGGGGCAGGTGTTGATGCTGTTTCTGCTTTTCGTCTCGCTGGCAGTGTTGGCCGTCGCCGTGAATATCGGCTGGTCCGAGGTCACGGGTTTTGGCGGCCGCTTCGCCACGGCGGCGCTCTATATTCCGACCTCGCTGGGGTTTGACGAGTGGTACCGCGTCCCGCGCAGCTGGATGATGGCATCGTTGCTGGTGGGGGTCATCCTTCTGCTAGTCGTCAATATCGAGCTTATCCTGCGGTCGATCGTCAAGATGATGGGCGGCGGGGACTTGCTGCCCGAAATCGCAGATGCACCGGTGGGGGCTGAATAGATGCTGATCTGGTTCCTGCCCACCTTCCTGATTTTCCTGACGATCGGCCTGCCGGTCTTTTTCGCGCTTTTGGCCGCGCCCGGCATTCTGCTGTGGCTGAACGGTCAGACCGCCGACATCACTCTGCTGTACCGGAACGTCTACAACGGTATGGACAGCTTCCCGTTGATGGCCATTCCCTTCTTCATGCTGGCCGGAGAGCTGATGAACCGTGGCGGCATCACCATTCGTCTGGTCGAGTTCTCGCAGGCCCTGATGGGGCACCTGCGCGGCGGTCTGGCCCACGTGAATGTCCTGAGTTCGATCCTGTTTGCAGGACTATCGGGCTCGGCGGTCGCAGATACCTCGGCACTGGGGTCTATGCTGATCCCGGCGATGGAAAAACAGGGCTATACCCGCCGCTTCGCCGCTGCGATCACAGCGGCCAGCTCGGTGATCGGGCCAATCATTCCGCCCTCGGGCATCATGATCATCTATGCCTATGTGATGGGTGAAAGCGTGGCCGCCCTGTTCCTTGCGGGTATTGTGCCGGGTGTGATGGTGGGCGTTGGCCTGATGCTGATGATCAAAGTGATGGCCGACAAATACGACTTCCCCGTCGCCAGCCGCAAATACACATGGGGCGAGCGTCGTCAGGCCAGTCTCAAGGCGTTCTTCCCGCTGCTGACCCCCGTTATCATTCTGGGCGGGATCCTCGGCGGCATCTTTACTCCGACCGAGGCTGCTGCGGTCGCTGTGGGCTATGCCTTCATCATCGGCTTCTTCGTCCTGCGCACACTGACCCTGAAAGAAGTGCCCGAGATCCTCAGTAATGCGGGCCTGACCTCGGCCGTGGTTTTGCTGCTGGTGGGCGCGGCGATGGCATTCAAGACCGTTGTCAGCCTTAGCCATGCGCCTGAACAATTGGCGGCACTGATCCTTGGCCTGTCAGAAAACCCGCTGATCCTGCTGTTCCTGATCAACCTGTTGCTGTTTGTCGTGGGCATGTTTCTGGACGCAGGCCCGGCAATCATCATTCTTGGTCCCATCCTTGGCCCGATCTTTACCAGCCTCGGCGTGGACCCGATCCACTTTGCTATTATCATGAGCGTTAACCTGACCGTCGGTCTGGCCACTCCGCCCATGGGGCTGGTGCTGTTCGTGGCCGCCGCCGTATCGCGCGAAAAGGTCGAAACCATTGCCAAGGCGATCCTGCCGTTTCTGGCTGTCGAAATCATAGTGATCTTCCTGATCACCTATGTCCCCGCACTATCCATGACGATCCCGAGGATAACGGGATTTGCAAACTGAACTGAGTATCACAGGGAGGAAACGAATGCTCAGAGACTTCATCAAAACCGCTGCGGTGGCCACCTCGCTGGTGGCTGCATCCGCACTTGCCGCCACCGCCGCAGATTATACCCTGCGCGCGACAGCCAACTCGAACGAAAACGACGAAGACTATGATGGTCTGATCGTCTTCAAGAACTACGTCGAGGCTGCCTCGAACGGCGCCATCGAGGTGGAACTGTTCATCGGGACGCAGCTGTGCTCGAACGGGGCCGAGTGCCTGCAAGGCGTGGCTGATGGCACGATCGACATCTATATTTCGACCTCGGGCGGCGCGTCGGGCATCTTCCCCTACGTGCAGGTTCTGGACCTGCCTTATCTGATGGCCGATGACCGCGTGGCCGAGCATGTCTTGTCCGGCGATTTCACCCGCAAGGTCCGCGACATGGCGCTTGAGGATTCTGGCGGCGCGATCCGTCTGATGACCATTGGCAACACCGGCGGCTGGCGCAACTTTGCCAACACCCAGCGTCGCATCGCCGAACCTGCGGATATGGAAGGTCTGAAAATCCGCACCGTGGTCGCTGACCTGCCGCAAGAGCTGGTCAAGGCACTGGGTGCATCGCCCACCCCGATCCCGTGGCCTGAACTGTTCACCAGCTTCCAGACCGGTGTGGTTGAAGGGTCCAAGAACGGGATCACCGACATCATGGGGATGAAATTCCCCGATGCCGGTCTGCAATACGTCACGCTGGACGGCCACGCCTACATGGGTGCGTTGTGGTGGATGAATAACGCCAAGTTCCAGGAGATGCCCGAGGACATGCGCCGCGTGGTGGTCGATGGCTTCTATGCTCTGCAGCAGGCCACCTTTGCCTCGCCCAAGCGCAAGTCGATCCAGGCTTATGAAGATTTCGTCGCCGGTGGCGGGGATCTCTATGTGCCGACACCTGACCAGAAAGCAGCGTTCAAAGAAGCCGCAACGCCGGTCTATGACTGGTTCCAGTCCAACGTGGCCCGCGGGGACGAGGTGTTCAACGCCCTGACCGAAGCGGTTGCAGCAGCCGAGGCCGATATCAACGCCTCTCGCGATGCGGATCTGAACTAAGCGAAAGGGGCCGGGCGCTGCGTCCGGCCCTTACCGAAACGGGTACATCCACCCTTTGTAATCATTCACCAGCACATGCGCCCTTTCAATCTGCTCCGGCGACATTTTCTTGACCACTTCCTCAAGGCTGATCGCCGCATCGGGATCACCGCCAATGGCACTGAGCGTGTACCACATATACGCCCGCACCAGATCGGGCGCGGGCATGCCCAGACCCAGCTCATAGTACCAGCCGACACCCGACTGCGCCCCCGGATGCCCCTTCATCGAAGCACGCAGATACCAGTCAAACGCCCGCTCGTAATCCTGCTCGACCCCCAGCCCAAGGCCGTACATGACGCCGATCAGTTCTTCGGCCTCGGCATTGCCAGAGCGCGCCGCTGGCAGCAGTTCCTCACGCGCGGCCTCAAATTCGCCCGCTTCCATCATGTCGCGCGCTTGTTCCAATTCGGCCAGCGCCGGGGTCGCAAAAAGGCAAAGGGCAAATACAAGCTGGCGCATGGGGTTTTTTTCCTTTTCGTCGGAGCGGCTGCGGCTCAGGATTTGCCGCGCCCACTGACCGATGATGACTTTATCCTCTTTGATATGGAACAGGCCGCGATTGGTCATCAACTGTTTTACGACCCCATTCTGTCGGGCAACCAGAACATTTCCTGTGCCCACTGCCATCATCCTGATTTCGGCACCTCGGACGGGTTATCGCTGGGTATTGGTGAAGGCGGGCAAGGCTTGGGGCCAGATCGGACACCGGGCGTAGGAACCGATAAGATTCGCAAACGCATCCCCCGTAATTCACCGGGGCTGTGGAACCTTGGCGCGAAAGAGATTCACACCGTATTCCACGATGGCCGCCTGAGTATCTCGGATGTCTACGGCAACGGGTTTAACTCTCCGGCGCAGGAATGGTTGCCTGAGGGGCTGAACTCGCTGCTCGCCGCACAGGCGCTGATCCCGCTGACCTCACAATTCGAAATGGCCGGCAATGTCGGCGAAAATCAGGTGACCGGAGCGGTTGCCGACCGAATTGATCTGGGCTGGCCGATCCTTGCCAAGCGCGTGCGCACCGATCCGCGCTATGGCCCGGCCATGGTCGCTGCTTTTGATGAGGTCAACACGACCGAGGACATCACAATCACCCAGATCGCCAACGCCTTAGCCGCGTTCATGGCGGTTGAATGGCGCAGCACCGACAGCGCGTTCGATCAATACCTCGCGGGTGACTCCTCGGCGCTGACGGCGGAACAGAAGGGCGGGATGGATCTTTTCTATGGCAAAGCGCAGTGTTCGACCTGCCATTCCGGGCCGCTGATGTCAGATCAGGAATTTCACGCCTTGGCCTTGCCCCCTTTTGGGCCGGGCCGCACGCGGCAATGGGACCCCTATGTGCGCGACGTCGGCCGCATGGGGGAAAGCGACCGGCTGGAGGACGCCTATCGCTTTCGCACGCCGATGTTGCGCAACGTGGCCTTGACGGCGCCCTATGGTCATAACGGAGCTTTCCCCGACCTCGAGGGCATGATCCGTCATCACCTGAACCCCGAAAACAGCCTGTCGAAATGGAATCGTGATATGGCCGACCTGCCGAACGTTCCTTGGTTGCACAAAGCCGATTTCGTCGTCTGGGACGACCGGTTGGAAATGGCGCGTGTGCGCGGCAAGGTAGACATCACGCCATTGGAATTGTCCGAAGCTGACATCGCGAGTCTCCTGGCATTCCTCGACGCACTGACGGGATCCAGCGTGGACTCCCCGCCATTCGGGGTGCCAAAAGGCTTCGTTCCCTAAGAAAAACCCCCGCCAAGGCGGGGGTTTTCTGTTTATTCCGCCGCTTCCGCGTATGCGTCCATTGGCGGACATGTGCAAACGAGGTTGCGGTCGCCATACGCGTTGTCGACGCGGTTGACGGGGGACCAGTATTTGTCGACGCCCATCGAGCCAGGAGGGAAACAGGCCTGTTCGCGGCTGTAAGGCCGGTCCCAGTCACCAACCAGATCGCGCACCGTGTGGGGGGCGTTCTTCAACGGGTTGTTCTCCGCATCGATCTTACCGTCGATGATATCCTGCGCCTCGGATCGGATCGAGAGCATGGCGTCGCAGAAGCGGTCCAACTCATCCTTGGGCTCAGATTCCGTGGGCTCGACCATCAGGGTGCCTGCCACCGGCCAGCTCATCGTCGGGGCGTGGAAACCTGAATCGACCAGACGTTTGGCAACGTCATCGACGGTCACATGCGCCTCGGCGTCCAGCGGACGGGTGTCGAGGATGCATTCATGCGCGACCCGACCGGTCTCGGAGGTGTAGAGGATCGGATAGGCTTCCTGCAGACGCGCTGCGATATAGTTGGCGTTCAGGATCGCCACTTTGGTCGCCTGCGTCAAACCCGCACCACCCATCAGCAGCACATAGGCCCATGAGACCGGCAGGATCGAGGGCGAGCCAAAGGGCGCCGCCGAGACCGGCCCCACGGCGGTGCCGTATTCCGGGTGACCAGGCAGGTGTTCTTCCAGGTGTGCCTTGACGCCGATCGGGCCCATGCCAGGGCCACCACCGCCATGCGGGATGCAGAAGGTCTTGTGCAGGTTCAGGTGGCTGACATCGCCGCCGATATCACCGGGGCGCGACAGGCCGACCATGGCGTTCATGTTGGCGCCGTCGATATAGACCTGACCGCCGTGGTCATGGGTGATCTGGCAGACCTCCTGCACGGTGGTCTCGAACACGCCATGGGTCGATGGGTAGGTGATCATGCAGCCGGCCAGATGATCCGAATGCTTCTCGGCCTTGGCGCGGAAGTCCGCAAGGTCGATATTGCCGTTCTCATCCGATTGCACCGGCACCACCTGCCAGCCCACCATCTGCGCCGAGGCCGGGTTGGTCCCGTGTGCCGAGGTCGGGATCAGGCAGACATTGCGGTGCCCTTCGCCGCGGGCGAAATGATAGTTGCGGATAGTCAGTAGACCTGCGTACTCGCCCTGCGCGCCCGAGTTGGGCTGCTGGCTGATCGCGTCATAGCCGGTGATCTGGCACAGCTTGTCGTTCAGATCGGCAATCATCTCGTGATAGCCCTGCGCCTGATCTTCGGGGCAGAAAGGGTGCAGATTGCCGAACTCGGGCCAGGTGACCGGGATCATCTCGACCGTGGCGTTCAGCTTCATGGTGCAGGACCCCAGCGGGATCATCGCCCGGTCCAGCGCCAGGTCGCGGTCGGCCAGACGGCGCATATAGCGGGTCATCTCGGCCTCGGCCCGGTTCTTGTGGAAGATCTCGTGGGTCAGATACGGCGTCTCGCGCAGGGCGTAATCCGGCAGGCGGTAGGCGACGTTCGAGCTGTCATCCTTCCGGTCGATGCCGAAGGCGCCCCAAACCGCCTCAATCGTCTCGGCGCGGGTCTGTTCATCCAGGCTGATGCCCACTTTCGTCTCGCCGACCTTGCGCAGGTTGATGCCACGGGCAACGGCGGCCTCCATGACGGTCGTCTGCAAGTGGCCGACCTCAACAGTGATGGTATCAAAGAACACTTCGGGTTCGACCGAGAAGCCCGCCTCTTCCAGACCGGCGGCCATACGCGAGGTTTTGCGGTGAACAGATTGCGCAATCGCCTTGATGCCGTCGGGACCGTGATAGACAGCGTACATCGAGGCCATCACCGCCAGCAGCGCCTGTGCGGTACAGACGTTCGAGTTGGCTTTCTCGCGCCGAATGTGCTGCTCGCGGGTCTGCAGCGCCAGGCGATAAGCCTTGTTGCCACGGCTGTCGATGCTGACACCAATGATCCGGCCCGGCATCGCGCGTTTCAGCTTGTCGGTGGTCGCCATATAGGCCGCGTGGGGCCCGCCATAGCCCATCGGCACGCCGAACCGTTGGGTCGAGCCGATGGCGATATCCGCGCCCATCTCGCCCGGTGACTTCAGCAGCGCCAGCGACAGGATGTCAGCGGCGACAATGGCAATGGCTTTGTGTTCATGCAGCGCCGCAATCTCGGCGGTGAAGTCGCGCACATGGCCGTGGGTGCCGGGGTATTGGAAGATCGCGCCAAAAACCGCGCCCGCGTCTAGTTGATCCGGGTCGGCCACCTGCACATCGATGCCCAGCGGCTCGGCGCGCGTTTTGATCACCGCGATGGTCTGCGGGTGGCAGTTGCGGTCGACAAAGAAGGCGGCGTTGTTGGCCTTGGACCGACCACCGCGCTTGGCCATCGCCATGGCCTCAGCCGCGGCGGTGGCTTCGTCCAGCAAGGACGCATTGGCCACGTCCAGCCCGGTCAAATCGCTGACCATGGTTTGGAAGTTCAACAACGCTTCAAGCCGGCCTTGGCTGATCTCGGGCTGATAGGGCGTATAGGCGGTGTACCAGGCCGGGTTTTCCAGAATGTTGCGTAGGATCGGAGCAGGCGTGGTGGTGCCGTAATATCCCTGCCCGATCAACGAGGTCAGAACCTTGTTCTTGCTCGCCACCTCTTTCATATGGAACAGAGCATCGCGTTCCGTCATCGCCGGACCCCAGTCCAGCGGCTCTTTCTGGCGGATCGCGGGCGGGACGGTGGCGTCGATCAGCGCGTCCAGCGTCTTGAAGCCGATCACCTTGAGCATGTCGCGCATCTCGGTCGGGCTGGGCCCGATATGGCGGCGATTGGCAAAGTCATAGGCTTCGTAGTCGGTCAGTTTGAAAGCCATTGCAGCGCTCCTATGAATAAGTCAGACACGGCGGAGGCTGCGGGAGCCTCCGGCGGAGGTATTTTAGCCAGATGAAGGGCGGATCCGTGTAAAGATCCGCCGTTGAATTAACCGATGAAGTCCTTGTAGCCGGCCTCATCCATCAGATCTTCGAGCTGCGACGCGTCCGTGATCTTGATTTTGTAGATCCATGCATTGCCTTCTGGGTCTTCGTTCAGCGCGCCCGGATTGTCGGCCAGCGCCTCGTTCACTTCGATGATTTCACCATCAACCGGAGCATAAAGCTCGGACGCCGCCTTGACGGATTCGATCACGCCGATCTCGCCGTCCTTGGCGAATTCTTCGCCGACTTCCTGCTGTTCCACGAAGACCACATCGCCCAGCTGTTCCGCCGCGTGTTTGGTGATGCCCAAAGTGGCGGTGTCACCATCGACGTCAATCCACTCATGCTCTTCGGAATAATAGGTTGCCATTGGGTTTTTCTCCTGACTTCAACGCTTGTAATTCTGGGTAACGAAGGGCAGCGCCACGATCTGCGCCGGTTGCGGCTTGCCCCGAATGATCAAGTTGACCACCTCGCCCGGCTCGCCATGGCCTGCGGACACGTAGCCCATTGCCACAGGGCCACCGACCGTGGGGCCGAACCCGCCAGAGGTTATCTGACCGATGGTGTTGCCTTCCGTGCACTGGATCTCAACACCCTGACGGGCGGGCGCGCGGCCTTCGGGTTTTATGCCGACCAGTTTGCGTGCGGCGCCCTCAGTTAGTTCTTTCTGGATGCGGTCGGCACCGGGAAAGCCGCCCTCTTCCTTGCGGCGCTTTTGGATCGCCCAGCCAAGGCTCGCCTCGATCGGCGAGGTCGTTTGGTCAATGTCATTGCCATAAAGGCATAGCCCAGCCTCCAGCCGCAGGCTGTCGCGCGCGCCAAGGCCCGCCGGTTCACAATCCTCATGCGCCAGAAAGGCGCGGGTGATATCGATGGCCTTGTCCTCGGGGATCGAGATCTCGTACCCGTCCTCACCGGTGTAACCCAGGCGCGAGATACGGCATTCAACGCCGTTGATATCCGCCACAGTGGTTTCCATGAATTTCAGATTCCGCGCCACAGGGCAGAGCGCGCCCACCACATCCTCGGCCTTTGGTCCCTGCACCGCAACCAGCGCACGGTCGAAAATCTCGATCACTTCGACGCCGTCCAGATGTTCGCGCATATGCGGAATGTCCTGATGACGCAGCGCCGCGTTCACCACCACGAAGTAGTGATCCCCTGCATTCGACACGATCAGGTCATCCATGATCCCGCCTTCCGGGTTGGTAAAGAACCCGTACCGCGCCTTGCCGTCCTTCAGCGTAGCATAAGCCTGCGGGCAGAGCGTTTCCAGCTTCTCGCCCACATTCTCGCCGCGCAGGATCACCTGACCCATGTGACTGACATCGAACACCGCCGCCTTTTCGCGACATTGCTTGTGTTCCCCCATGATCCCCAGCGGATACTGAACCGGCATCTCCCAGCCCGCAAAATCAACCATCTTGCCGCCCAACTCAACGTGCAGATCATACAAAGGCGTGCGCTTAATCTCGGTCATGGGTGGTCGCTTTCCTAAGCCGTTGTCACAGACTGTCGCAAACACCCCGTCCTGCAAAAAGGCGGTGTTCCGCCAGCTTCCCACTCCTTTGCTGTAAGTCAACAGAGTTAGACACGTGTTCCACGCCAGAGTGGGCTGCAGTACCTTCGGGAATGGTGTATACACCCGCATGCCACAGCTTGGTTTCCTATAGGAAACTTTTTTTCGTAGCGCAATAGAAAACCCCGCTGTCCCGCGTAAAAAACTGACCATGGGGAAAGCTTCGAACGGCCAAGATTTTGCAAACAGAATTCCAAACGCCTCTGGTCCCGGCCCACAACCTGCCCTAAGACTTTGCGGCAAGAGGGACGACCATGTCACATATTACACTGGTGCGTCACGGGCAGGCCAACACCGCCGCGCGAGACGAGCAAAGCTATGACAAACTCAGCGATCTGGGTCATCAGCAAGCACGCTGGCTGGGCGGGCATCTGCAGGACACCCGCGCGCACTATCCCCGTGTCTACAGCGGCACGCTGACCCGGCATGTGGAAACAGCGGCGAGCATGGGATTGCCGGAGCCGATCCGCGATCCGCGTCTGAACGAGGTCGAGTATTTCACCCTCGCGCAGCTTTTCGAACAACAGCACAACGTTATGGTTCCCACCGACCGTGAGGGGTTCGTCGAACACCTGCCCCGGACATTCACGGCATGGGCCAATGGCCAGATCGCGGATGCGCCCGAAACCTTTGCCGCGTTCGAGGCGCGCGTCGCAGACGCCTTGCACGATATCGGAACCGAAGGCGGGCCGGCGATTGTGGTGACCTCAGGCGCGCTGATTTCGATGGCAGTGCGCCAGGCGATGGGGCTGGACATTCCGGCGATGGCGCGGGTGGCGCTTGCCATCATGAACACATCGATGCATCGTCTGCATCCGATTGGCAGCCAGTTGAGTCCGGTATTGTTCAACGCGGTGCCCCATCTGGAAGCGCCCGACCGGCACTACGCCCAAACTCACCTGTAAGGAGGCCCCGATGCAGCTTTATTACGCCCCCCGCACGATCTCGGTCGCCGTGGCCATCGCTTTGGAAGAGGCCGGGCTGGAGTATGAGGCGATCAAGCTGGACTTTGCCGGGGGTGAGCAGACCAAACCCGCCTATAAGCAGATCAACCCCAAGGGCCGCGTGCCCGCGCTGGTGGTGGATGGCGGCATTCTGACCGAAACAGGCGCGTTGCTGGATTATGTCGCCACGATTGCGCCGCAGGCAGGGTTGGTGCCCTCGGACCCGATCATGGCCGCTCGGATGCGCGAGGTGATGTATTACCTTGCCTCGACCATGCATGTGAACCACGCCCACAAGATGCGCGGGGCGCGGTGGGCCGACAAGAAATCCAGCTGGAAAGACATGAAGGACAAGGTGGCGCAGACGATGACTGCGTCCTGTGACTATATCTGCTCAAACGGGCTGCGGGGTCCATTTGTGCTGGGGGATGAGGTCTCACTGGCGGACGCCTATCTGTATGTGGTTTGCAGCTGGCTGGAGGGCGACGGCGTTGACGTCACAGCCTTTCCCAAGATTATCGCATTCCGCGAAGCGATGGAGGCGCGGGCGTCCGTGCAGGCCGTGCGCGCCGCCGGGATGCTCTGAACAAAAGGAACTGACATGACACATCTCTGGGTCCGGGCAGAACAGCGCCCGAACGAGGAACGGGTCGGGCTGACCCCCGAAGGTGCCGCCGCCCTGATCGCCGCAGGCATCCGCGTGACGGTCGAGGAAAGTTCCGTGCGCGCCATTCCGTTGCAGGGCTATACGGACGCAGGCTGTGAGATCGCGGCCGAGAATTCCTGGCCCGAGGCCCCGCTGGATGCGGTCATCTTCGGCCTGAAAGAACTGCCCGAGGACGGGACACCCCTGCCCCACCGTCATATCATGTTCGGCCACGCCTATAAGGGGCAGCATTCCGGGCGGGCTTTGTTGGAACGCTTCAAGGCCGGGGGCGGCACGCTTTATGATCTGGAATATCTGGTGGACGAAAACGACCGCCGGGTCGCCGCCTTTGGCTATTGGGCCGGATACGCGGGCGCGGCGGTAACGCTGAAAACATGGGCCGCACAGCAGCGGGGGCAGGAATGCCCTCCGGTCGGGGTGTACCCGAACAAAGACGCGCTGAACGCCGAATTGCTGGCCGAGTTGGGCGCCACGGGCACCCGCCCTCGCGCTATCGTCATCGGCGCTTTGGGCCGCGTGGGCACGGGCGCGGCTGATATGTGCGAGGCGATGGGCGTTTCCGTCACCAAATGGGACATGGCCGAGACCGCCAGCGGCGGGCCTTTTCCCGAAATCCTTGACCATGACCTGTTCCTGAACTGCATCTTTGCCCGCCCCGGCACACCGGTCTTTGTCCCGCGCGAGGCGCTGAGCGCACCGCGCAACCTGACCGCCATCGGCGACGTGGCCTGCGACCCGGACAGCGATTACAACCCGGTGCCGGTCTATGACCGCGCGACCACTTGGGACGCGCCCGCCCTGCGCGTGGCAAACGATCCGGTGATGGACGTGATGGCCATCGACAACTTGCCCTCGATGCTGCCGGTCGAAAGCTCGGAAGACTACGCCGCGCAGCTGCTGCCCTCCCTGCTGAGCCTGACCGATCTGAACAGCGGCGTCTGGGGCCGGGCCGAAGCAACTTACAAAACCCATATTGAAGGGATCTGAGAGATGACGATTCACTGGTGTGGCACCGGCCTGTCGGCCATCCCCGGCCTGCGCCGCCTGATCAAGGGCGGTCACAAGGTCACCGTCTGGAACCGGACCATCGACAAGGCCAAGGCTGAGGTCGGAGACCTGACCGACGACATCCGCGCCTTTGACATCGACGCCTTGGGCGCGGTGCTGGTCAAGGGCGACGTGATCGTTTCTATGCTGCCGGGTGACTGGCACGTTCCGCTGGCGGAACTGGCGATCTCCAAAGAGGCGAATTTCGTTTCGTCGTCCTACATCGCCCCCGAAATGCGCGCGCTGGATGACAAAGCCCGCGAGGCCGGTGCGGCTCTGGTCAATGAGGTTGGGCTGGACCCGGGCATTGACCACCTGATGGCGCACGCCTTGGTGGCCGATTATCGCGCGTCCGACGCGTTCGATGCGCAAAACCACCTGAGCTTTATCTCCTATTGCGGTGGCATCCCGAAAAACCCCAACCCGTTCCGCTACAAGTTCAGCTGGTCGCCGCTGGGCGTTCTGAAAGCCCTGCGGTCGCCCTCAAAATCCATCCGGGACTACGCCCCGCTGGATGTGGCCCGCCCGTGGGACGCGATCACCAGCTATGTCGCGCCGCTGCCCACACCCGAAAGCTTTGAGGTTTACCCAAACCGCGACTCGATCCCCTTCATGGCCGAATACCAGTTCGAGGATCACTGGCCGGTCAAAGAATTCGTCCGCGGCACCCTGCGCCTGAACGGCTGGGCCGATGCGTGGTCGGATGTGTTCACCGAGATCGAGACCCTGTCCGGCCCCAAAGGCGACGCGCGTCTGAAAGAGATGTCGGACCAGTTCTGGGATGAGAACGCCTATGATGAAGGCGAGCCCGACCGCGTTGTTCTGTGCGTGGGCCTGAAAGCCGAGAAAGAAGGCGTCGAGACCTGGCACAAAACCTATGTCATGGATGCATGGGGTGACGCGCGAGGCACGGCGATGGCGCGTCTGGTCTCGATCCCGGTATCCTTGGCAGTTGAGGCAGTTCTGAACCGCGCGATCCCCGCCGGAGTGCATGCCGCCCCCAGCGATCCGAAACTGGTGCAAGCCTGGATGGCCGAAATCGACAAGCTGGCCCAACATCTGCAAGTGGTCGATCACCAGGCCTGACCACACCACAAACCTTCATGCGAATAAAAGCCGTTCTGAAACCCTCAGAGCGGCTTTTTTGGTTCTCTCGCGTCCTACATCATTGTCGGCAAGGGATGGGGCAGGCATCTCAGATATACCTTGCGATCATCTCGTCAATATCCGTGCGATTGATCCCCATCTCAGAAAGCTGACGATCACTCAGGCAGTTCAGTTCTTGCGCGGCTCGAACGATATCGGCACGGATAGCATGGATTTTCATTGCCCGGTCAAACAGCACCAAAGCGCTCGTGCTTGGGGTTGCGCCCGAGCAAGTATGTGTATCAAGCATCATATCCCTCCACCTTCAAATCCAGTTTCAACAATGCGACGCTTATTGCACGCGGTGGTCATACGGCATCTGGTGATAGACGCTTTGATACGCGCGCTGCTTGATCTCGCTCCGGGGGATGCCGATGTCCTCCAGCTGTTGATCGCTCAGCTTCTCCAAAACGCGGACTGTATTGCCATAAATTTTACGGCGAAATTGTTCGACGCGCGCTTCTGCATAGTTCGAAAACAAGCTAAAAAACAAACCCTTCCGAGGGCTGGCTGTCTGTGCGTAGTCCATCTTCTCCTCCTTTATCATTAAGGTGATGTTGCGGGGTACACAGTCGATAAAGGTTGGCCCGATTAACGAATGTCGGGCGGAGAGTTAAACTTTGTTAATGTCAGTAGCTCTGCTATTGAGGCGCAAAATCCTATGCAAACCCAGCGCGACGCGGACGTGACCTCAAATCAGCAATTCCACTGGGGAAGTTCGCGACGCGTCCGTCACCTCTTCGCAATCTAAACCCAAGGCACCGAAACCATGGTGATGGCTAAGTGAGCGCAGCAGTCCCCGCGAGCCTTAAAAAAATGTCGCGCAAACCAAGAGATTGATCCGACCCGGGCTTGCGCTCAAGCAAGAAACCCAGCCTTCTTTCGAAAGCTGGGCTTTGCAGTCTTGTGCCGGCAGGCACGCCGCATCTGACTTATTCGGCCGCAACGGATGGGCTGGCGTCGTCAGTTTCTCCGAACCCTTTAGGCACCGGAAGATCAGGCAGACCAGCAGCGCGTTTCTGCAGCGCCCGGCCGATCACAACCCGGCTGATCTCGGTCGTTCCGTCCACAATACGCAGCATCTGCGCCAGACGCGACAAGCGATCAAGCCCGTAGGGTTGCAGCAGGCCCATTCCGCCAAGAACCTGTGTACAGGTATTGGCCGCCTTGACCGCCGCATCCGGCACGAACCGTTTGGCATGGGCTGCCATCAACGGGCCTTCGGGCGTTCCCAGCGCCTCTGCCGCTTTGCGGTACAGAAGCTTCGAGACTTCAAGCTCGGTCGCGACCTCACCCAGCATCCACTGAATTCCATCCAGCTGAAGGTTTGTGCCACCAAACATCTTGCGGTTTTTCGAATAGGATAGCGCGGTATCCAACGCCGCTTGCATCAGCCCGCAACACCCCGAAGCAATCGAAACCCGGGCTATATCGATCGCCATCAATGATCCCTGAAGTCCCTGACCAACCGGCAAAATGATGTTGTCTTCGCTGACAACAACCTTGTCGAGATACATTTCACCAATCGGGAGGAAACCGTAAGAGGGTGTGTCGTACAATGGCCCGAAGCTGACACCCGGTGCGTCAGCGGGAATCGCGATCATCGCCATGTCCTTGTGGCCCGGCGCGTCGCTTGTCTTGACGACAGTGAAATATACATCCGCCTCAGTCGCCAGGCTGACCCATGCCTTGGCACCGCTGATCGTCCACGTACCGTCCCCGTTGATGGTCGCTCGGGTGTACATCTTCATGGGGTCAGACCCGGATTGAGGCTCGGTCAACGCGAAGTTCGCCAATTTGCGCCCAGAGGTCAGATCACGTGCCCATTTTTCCTTGAATGCATCGGTCCCGTAACCACATCCGGCGAAAGTGCAGATGTTATGCATGGACAATGCAAAAGCATAGGCGCCATCGCCAAGCCCCAGTTGTTCGTAGACCTGAATGCCTTCTGACAAAGGAAGACCCTGACCGCCCCACTCCTCAGGAGCGTACAGGCCCGTCAACCCGACAGCACCCGCCTTGTCCGAGGCGTCACGAGGCCAGGCCCGCGCCGCGTTCCATGAATCCACGTTGGGTGCAATGACATCCTCGGCATGCTGGCGCGCGGCCTCAAGAATTGTGGCGAGTTTTTCTGTCATGAGAAGTCCTTTCACAAGCAATATTGCCCGAAATCGTCAATCCACCGACCACCCCAGAAGCAAGAGAATTCGGCACACTGAACGTTACATTTATTTTTAAGGGTTCTATCCGCGCGTCAGGATGCTCGCCATCTCATGAGACGACAGACAATTGTCCAAAAGTGACAAAATTATCGAGATCCAATCGGCGAGCGCCTGTAGGCACTCGGAGCAGCCCCTGTCCATCTTTGGAACGCTTTGTGAAAGCTGGCCGACGACGAAAACCCAAGATCCTGAGCGATCGCCTCAACGCTTTTGCGCCCTGCCTGAAGGTGCCCAATAGCAATGTCCCGGCGCAGTGCGTCTTTGATCGCCTGAAAGGATGTGCCGTCTGATTCCAATCGGCGCATCAAGGTACGCGGTGTCATATTCATTGCTTTCGCAGCCGCCGACAGGTTCGCGTGATCCCACCCCGTTTTGGTTAGGAAACTGCGCACCCGCAGAGACTGGGTGTGTTCACTTGATCGCGTGAATATCCAATCTCTTGGCGCATTTTCCAGAAACAGGTCTAGGTCGCTCGTCTGGCGGGCATGAATCGGACCCAATACACTTGCGTCAAAAGAAATGAAGGAGGCCGGCCGGGCGAAATATACCGGCGCAGGAAAGATAACCGAATAATCCTCGTCAAAGACCGGACGGTCGAACGAAAACCCCACGGCTTTGACAGGCACTTCACCTCGGGCCAGCCAGGACATGAGGCCGTGGGCCAGCTTTAGGATCAACATATGACCAAACCGCTGGGCCTCGACCTCGTGCACAGGCATAAGCGCCAGTTCGACGGCTTGATCGGCCTCGGTCAATTTGAACTGATAGTCGTCCAGTAACAGGTTCCAGAAGGTTGAGAACCGTTAGAGCGCCGATGACAATGACGTCGCTTCGCGAACAGACGTCAGCAAGTGCTGCAAAGCTCTGGGTCTAATCGGCCGCGACCAAAGACCCATCATCTCGTCTCCGGTTTCAACAGCCGCCAGCTGATACAGGTCGACAATCTGATCCAGCGTTACCCGGTCCTGACGTGTATCGCCCGCCGACGGCAGTTCGGACCGTTCCAATAACGACCCAAAATGTGAAACCGTGCAAAGTGGCTCCAACGCCGACAGCCAGTCGGCGATAAAGTCACTTGAAACCGTCGAAAACAGATTGGGTGATGTTTCGTTCATTCACGCTCTCTGCCACAGACGATCCAAGACCGCAAAATTCCAAGTGAGCGGCTTTCAGGGGTCAGCCATTCAAAAGCCCCGCGACCTCATCCGCAAGCGCGCGCACCTCTTCCGCAGCGGAACTGGCGCGCTTCGCCTCAAGCACACCCAGCCCTTGACCTAAAGCTTCCGCATATATCACCCTATTGGCCAATGAGGATTGAAACTGCGCCGCGCCAATCTCGCTAAGGGATTTCGCAACATCTTCACCGACGCGAGTGCCGGCCCGGGTTCGGTTCAAAACGATTTGCGTCGGCTTCCCAATACGATCAGCCAGATCCAGAATATCATGAGTTGCCCAAACATCCGCCTGACTGGCCGAGACCGGCACCAACACAAGATCCGACTCGCGCAGGACCCACCGCACGTCACTGTCGGCTTTGGGCGGCGTATCGACAAGCACTATGTCAGCATCCCCGCCGACGCCACGAATTGCCCGTGAAATTCCATATGCGGTCGCCGTCGAAAACCGAAGGTCTGCGTTCTCGCCAAACGTTTCTTCGCGCACGTCCAGCCATTTTCCAAGACTTCCCTGCGGATCGGTATCCACAAGCGCGACGCTTTTCCCTTCTTGCAGGAAGGCGATTGCCAAGTTCGAGACAAGCGTCGTCTTCCCCGCCCCGCCCTTTTGCTGCGCCACACAGATTATACGACCACCCATAGATCAAGCCTCCAACAGCCATTCTGCACCGCAGAATAGCGTGTCAGACAGGGAAAGGCGATAGGAGCGTTTGGGGATCATGTCCGGCCAACAATGCACCGTCAAAAACAATGGCAACAACGAGTTTGTTGCTGCGTTCGCCTCAGTGTGAGTTCGCTCCTGTTTGCATTCACAGTGCTTCCAGTTGTGATGGCACAAATAGAAACACTGCCCGAAGGCGGCGCTAGAGCTTTGCTATCTGTCTGGGATTATTGGTTGCGGGGGCAGGATTTGGCCTTCATCGAACAACCGTCCATCGAAGAAAAGGAAAGTAGACTACGTCTCGAAACACAAACTGAGGCTCCGAGGCAACTCAAGTGTCGAAAGCCTCCAAGCGACCGACCAGCAACTGCTCTGCACAATAAAGTAATCCAGCATTCCAATAAATTCGAAACCGCAGGTCAGCTGCGGTCCAAGGGTTCTTTGGCTCAGCGGTCAATTCTCTCGATCTGATTTGGCTCACGGGCCACTCAAAAAGGAAGCCACACCGCTAACACTGGCTCAACGAATTACATGAACCGAGCACCTGGCGTGATGCACGACTCTGTTCGCAGTGGAACCTAAAAATATGTCCTCAAAACCAGGCTTGTGCGAAGCCAAGACGATGCAATCCGACTCGTTCTCATTTGCGAAGTCGACAATAGCCCTGCCCGCGTGCCCAGAGATAAGCCGAGCCTTCGCGCCCGGAATTTCAGAAGCAGTCTGATGCAGGTTTTCCAGGATTTCATGCCGCGTATTGGCAAGTACCTCGCGGGGTATCTGAGACCCTACATACGCCGGAATTGGTTCTTGGACGTGTATCACGGTGAATACAGCTTCCGCATCAGCCAATTGGCGCGCGGCTTCAAACGACGCTTGTGCATCGTGTTCTTGGTCCAGAGCAACCGGGATCAGGATGTTCTTGTACATTTGACCTCCTATCTACTGCTCCGATGATTTCAGTTTGGTTTTTCGGCAGCACAAACCTTAAACAGGCTCGGACTTTGAAGATTTCCCCGCGCTCTTTGTAGCGGCTGCAACATCACCAACTGTTTTCTCAACAGCTGCAACTTCGGTTTCAGTGACATAAGATGCACAACGGGACACGGTTTCGAACCATTCCTGCGCGTCAGCAACCAACCGCTCAGCCGAATGGCGCTGCCATTCCGTCATACTCTGAAGCGCTTTCGTTGGATCGGACGGGTTCGCAGAAGACACTCTGCGTGCAGCTTGTAGAGCCGTCCGAACCGCCTCGTGACGCCGTTCGAACCAATGCTGCGCAAAGGCCTCTGTTTCTTCGAGCAATTTTTCTTGCGCGTCCCAAAATTGTTCGATCTGGGCGCCGAAGGCCGGATTGCCAGACATGGGCGGCTGCATTTGCTTGAAAACATCCACAAGTGAGGTCGGGCTATTTGTGCTAGATTTCTTTGTCGGCATCGAAAATTCCTCCTCGTTTCCTGAATGAGCTATTGTGCCACCTGCTGCGCGCTCTCGCCTTAATACAGATCAATATCCCTATTTTTAGGATCTTCAGCTTAGGCTGCGACGGGACATTCGCATTCTCTCCGACACCGGTTCCTAGCAGGCAGTGTTGGAGTTAGAGTAGTCTGGACAAGAACTTAACGCTTGGTTTTCTATGCACACTGCCGGCTTTTTGATTACCCTTGGCATCCTCTTCCTTGCCGGATTGGCGGCTGACCAACTTGGCCGGGCCACGCATCTTCCTCGTGTTACAACCTTACTTTTCCTCGGTCTGATCGCAGGGAACGCCGGAATTGGTTTGATCCCACTAGAAGTTGCAATGTGGTTCGACGAGATTTCCATTGTAGCCTTGACGATGGTCGCGTTTCTTCTTGGGGGTTCTTTGACCCGCGAGAACCTGGTTAGGCATGGTCGAGCCATCCTTACGATTTCAATTTCAATCGTGGTTGCAACCCTTGCTATTGTGTCTGCTGGACTGACCGCAATTGGCGTGCCCTTCGGGTTGGCGTTGGTGCTGGCGGCAATTGCTACGGCTACAGCTCCGGCCGCCATGACAGACGTGATCAATCAATCTGGGGTGTCCAACAGCTTCACCGAGACATTAAAGGGCGTCGTCGCAATTGATGACGCTTGGGGTCTGATCGTTTTCAGCATCGCCTTAGTTCTGGCCGGTCATTCGGATGGTTGGGCCACAGTCACGACCACAGCGATGTGGGATTTCGGAGGGGCTATTTTGTTGGGTGCCGCACTAGGCGTGCCATCCGCTTACCTGACCGGCCGCTTGAAACCGGGAGAGCCGATGCAGGCAGAAGCAGTGGGTATAGTCTTTCTGACAGCGGGCCTCGCGCTTTGGCTGGAAGTTTCATTCTTGGTAGCAGGCATGGTTGCGGGCGCAGCTATCGGGAATCTTGCCCGCCATCATGACCGTGCTTTTCATGAGATCGAGCACATTCAGTGGCCATTCATGATCCTGTTCTTCCTGTTGGCGGGTGCCACGTTGGATATCGAAGCCTTCGGCTTGATGGGTTGGGCTGGTGCACTTTTCCTGATCTTGCGCGCCGTGGCCCGTCTTGTCGGAGGGTATTGCGGAGCGAGACTGGGCGGCCTGCCTCGCCATCAGACCCGCTGGTACGGCCCCGCTTTGTTGCCACAGGCTGGTGTCGCGGTAGGAATGGCCCTCGTTGCCGGAGAGCAATTTCCGAATTGGGCCGCGTCCATCATGGCCTTTACTATTGCCAGCACTGTGGCCTTCGAAGTGTTGGGGCCGCCACTGACTCTCATGTCAATCAGACGCACGGCTGATACAGATTAGCAGATTGACCCGTGGCTATTCAGCCTGAATCGATTCCAAAAAGGCGAGCAAATTCGCCAACGGCAGGCCTACCATCATTCGTTGCCCACTAGGCAAAGCCACCGCGATTTGTTGGTCTGTCTCAAACACCGCACCAAAGATTGGCATTTCGCCCCCATGGGCGAGCAATTGCGAACGGCCGTCAATCTGTTCAGCTATACGATCTATCGGAAACACACCGTCGTTTTCGCCTGCCAATTTGGTGAGGTCAGGTGTTCGAATAGCAAGCATTTCCGCCATTGGCCCGTCTCCGGTTGCTTCGAAACCGTGACATTGCCAGCAATACGTCCGGTACAAATCTCGTCCCTCATCGACGCTGACCTCCTGCGCTAGTACGGGCCCCGTGACGAACAGTGCCAGTAAAATCCCGCGAACAATCTGCATACGCTCCTCCAATTAGCTGCCCCGGATGCAAATCTTGTTAATGCGCATCCTTAAGAAACTTCTTTGACCTCGCTCATGTTGCACCCTTCAGCACGAAGATTGGCGTTTAGGTCGAATAGCGCTTGAGCACGTGCCAAATCGAATCAAGGCCAGCCTCCAACTACGCCACGTCGTCATTGACCTCAGCACCCTTGCGCCCAGACGGCACTCCTTCCAATGCGTTCAAATGCCAGCGAATTCGCCAGAGGTGATAAGACACCCGATGCAGCCATCTGAGAGCATCCAACCGAGCCCAAACGACGTCGTCCGGCAGACTGTCAGTTGCAGCGTCGGAGATGAGCAAGTCTCTGCGAAGTTTCCTCTGTCGCCGCATAAAACGGCGAAGACGGTTCAGCGTGCTTTCACACTGCACTGGATTGTCGATCACTAAATAGCCGTCAGTCGCTGTAATCAACACCGAAGCAAGCCGTTTCAAACGCCGGTCTTTTGGTAACTCGCTTATCCGATCATCTTGGCTACACCGGTAAAGCAGCCGGTCAAGATGGTCGAGGACATGGTACATACCCTTGATGCTGGATATCTCTGCGTCGGACCTGCTGGGCAGTTCAATCTTGTCTAGGTACGAGCGCGCTTCCGATACAGCAGTCTCAATGCTGTCCCGCCCATAGTCGGGTCCGCTTGGCTGAGATGCCCCGATACATGACCGAAGGTGCGCCACTTCGGCCCTTACAATTTGTTCGACTGCGGCTTTTGCTGCATCCACCGCTATTTCCGGCATCCCGAGGACGAGAGGATACAGAGGTCTCGTTAACTCAGCCCCTTTGTCGGGTACGAGCGCCTCAACAAATCTGGCGAAAGGTTTCGCGAACGGCAAGATCAGCGCCACGCCTATCGCATTGAAGAAACTATGGAACGCGACAAGCGCAGTGAGAGAGTTTCCAGCCCCCGTCGCGCTTACAAAGACCGCAGTAAACGGCCCCAGCAGAAAAAATGCCATTGCCCCTGTCATCACGTTGTAGATCACATGAGCAAAACCGGTGCGGCGCGCCATCGTGCCCCCGCCCAAGGTGGCCAGAACAGCGGTGAAAGTTGTCCCCACGTCCATTCCAATGACCAGAGCCGCTGCTTGGGGGAAGTTCACGGCACCGGCGCTCAACGCAGCCAATGCCGTTGCAACACCAGCACTCGAAGACTGCGTCACCATGGTGATAACGACACCGATCAATACAAGCTTCAGCCTGCCCAGCAGCGTATCAGGTGGAAAATCGGCAGGGGTAACTACGCCGCGAAAGGCGTCAAGCCCGGATTTGAGTTGCTCGATCCCAATGAAAATCAAGCTGAATCCGGCCAACGCCAGCCCAAAGCCGGCAACCGCTTTCCTTCCCGAAAGCGCCAGCAAAGCCCCAACAAAAACAACGGGCAACATCACTTGCCCCAAGTCCAGCTTGAACCCCAAAAGCGCGACAAGCCAACCTGTCATCGTCGTTCCGATATTGGCCCCAAAGATGATCCCAAGCGCTTGGGGAAACGTGAGCAGACCAGACGCGACAAATCCAACGGCCGCAACGGTGGTCGCACTGGAAGACTGGATTGCAGCTGTCGTGACCGCGCCCGTTACCGCCCCGGTAAAAGGTGTCGATGTGAATCGGCCCAAAATATCTCGCAGTCGCGCCCCTGCCAAAGCCTTCAAACCGTCCGTCATCAACAGCATGCCGATAAGGAATAGGCCGATGCCACCCAGGGCTGGTAACAGGTTCCAGAGCATCACGAATTGCCTTCCACCCTAAATCTCACAACACCTAACATGTTTGCTTTGCCTTTAAGTCCGACGACAAACGATAGTTGGTTTGCGTTCAGCCTCGCAGACCAGAAGCCGCGAGTTGATTGACATAGATCAAAGCACCAATACGATTTACATAGTGAAATTCGAATGTTTCAACATACTCTACGTTCACCCTCCTGTCCCCAAGTAAACACAAAGGTGAACGGAATTTTGAAGGAGTGGAGGTTCCACCCACGGGGGCTCGGCAGGAGTGATGGCGAGCCCCCCAGTTAGTTGATTGGCGCCCAATGCGCCCAGACGTTGAGACATAAGGCATTCGGTGTGGCTTGGACCATAGGACTAAGCCGCTGCGCCAATCGAGACAAAAAGAGAAGGACGCTACTGACGACGTTCGGAATGGGCAGTTGGCGGAAATCACTTATGAACTCTGTTGATCCAAATGAACAGAAACTCAGACGAGCCCTTACTACCCCATTGCTCACGCTTTATGGCCTTGGGGTAACGGTCGGCGCGGGCATTTACGTTTTGGTCGGTGCAACAGCAGACATTGCCGGACCGTTTGCGGCGTTGTCGTTTGTTGTAGCCGCCCTCGTCGTATCACTCACCGCGCTTTCCTATGCAGAACTCGCAACTCGATTTCCAGTGAGCGCAGGTGAAGCGGCCTATGTTGAAGCGGGATTTCAGAAAAGATGGATGGCGGTTTTCGTTGGGCTTGCGGTGGCAGCCTCGGGCGTTATCTCCGCCTCTGCCGTTGCAATTGGCGCAGCATCATACCTTCATGCTTTGACCGGTTTTGCGATCCCTGTTTTGACCATCAGCGTCGTTTTGATCATGGGTCTAATCGCGCTTTGGGGGATCACTGAGTCGGTCTTTGTTGCGGCTGTCATCACGATCATCGAGATCGCAGGTCTTCTCTTTGTGATTGGCTGGGGCATGTCGATCCAGGATCCGCAGGGATACGAGATCAGTTCGATGCTTCCGCCGCTGGAACTCGACGCTTGGAGAGGCATTTTCGCGGCATCACTTCTCGCCTTCTTTGCATTTGTTGGCTTCGAGGACATGGCCAATGTCGCGGAAGAGGTGAAAGACCCAGTGCACACCATCCCAAAAGCGATTTTGCTAACGCTCGTTCTGGCAACCGTGTTGTATCTGGGAACTTCAATGACGGTCCTACTTGTTGTTCCGATTGATGTTCTTTCGACGTCCGCAGCACCCCTCGCGCTTGTGTTTTCAAACGCCCCTGAGATGATTAAACAGGGCTTTTCCGCGGTCGCGATTGTAGCGACGGTCAATGGAGTACTGATCCAGATGATTATGGCCTCGCGGGTGATCTATGGACTAGCTGACCGTGACCATCTGCCGAAGGTTCTGGCGATTGTCCCGAAAGCAACGCAGACACCAGTAGTTGCTACTTTGCTGGTCGTGGTGATCATCGTTCTGCTGACCCAAACTATACCGATTGGTACTTTGGCAGAGCGCACATCCCAGATCGTTCTGGGCGTCTTTGTGCTCGTCAACATTTCGCTGATCCTGTTGAAGATGCAGCCGGATGAGGCCACCAAGCACTTCCGCGTTCCTTTTGTGGTACCGATCCTTGGGGTGATCACCAGTGCATTGCTTTTCGGATCTGGATTTCTCTAACTAAATACAACGACCCAAAGGCTTCCAAGAGCTACCACAGCATATGACGACTGACCAAACTTCCATAGGATCAAAACTCTCAGGCTGGTGGCATAGAACATTTGTGGATCTGATTCAGCAGCTGCGATGGTCCTATTTGCCGCCATTGATGGTCTATTTCGCGGCCGGCGTGTCCGGCCTGACCTCGGTCGTCGGCGCTTTTTTCCTAAAAGACTATCTCGATTTATCCGCCTCTTTCGTTGCAGGACTCGCGTTTTGGGCTGGTATCCCGTGGATACTCAAAATGCCGCTTGGTCATGTCGTGGACCTGTTTTGGCGCTGGAAGTCCCTGCTGATCCTGTTTGGCGCATCCCTGATCACGTTGTCTTTGCTCACAATGTACGGTCTCGTGACCGCGCCTGCCGTGATGTCCAATTTCATGCCACTGGAAGACTGGTATGTCCTAGCCCTGCTGCTGGCGCCTTCAGGCTATGCCATTCAAGACGTTGTTGCGGACGCCATGACGGTCGAAGCGGTCCCCAGGGTTAACCAGCACGGCCTTCCGTTTACGCCTGAAGAAACCCGTGCACAGCACACGACAATGCAAACCTTGGGCAGAGTTTCGATCATTTCCGGGTTTGCGGCGGTTGCGGCTGTGAACATCTGGATTTTCTCTGGAACTGAAGATCTGCAAAAATCGGAACGTCTTGCGCTTTATGGCCAAGTGTACCTGATAGCTCTGGCCATCCCGGTGTTGTCCGTCAGTGGAGTGGTTCTTCACAGCTTTTTCCAGCGTCAACTTATCAAGCGCGGCCACTCGTCTCACACACCGGATGAAGTCACCGAAGTCAAATGGTCCATATTACTGGGCGGCCTGGCATTCGTTGTGCTTAGCATCGTGTTGGGAACCGCCGATTTCGAGTTTGCGCAAGAAACAGTCTTTGCGGTTTCTCTAACGGTGATCCTGTACCTCATGTCGCGTCTGCTGAAAGAGCTGGAACCGGCCCAAGCCATGGCCTTGATCGGGACAGCGACAATCATTTTTGTATTCCGTGCCGTTCCTCTGCCGGGGCCAGGCCTGACTTGGTTTGAAATCGATGAACTTGGGTTCGATGAACAGTTCCTGGCAATCCTGGCACTATTAACTTCGCTGCTGGCGTTGTTGGGGTTAATCGTTCTCCGGCCATTTATGGCCAATCGCTCTATTGCGCATGTGGTGGTATTGTTAACGATCGCCGCGGGCGTTCTCGCCATGCCCAACCTCGCCTTATATTACGGCGTGCATGAATGGACGGCAGCGCGTACCGGCGGAGTTGTCGATGCAAGGTTCATTGCCATTCTTGATACAGCTGTTGAATCGCCGCTTGGGCAGATTGCCATGGTCCCGATGTTGGCTTGGATTGCACGCAATGCCCCTGTTCAGTTGAAAGCGACCTTCTTTGCGGTGATGGCATCGTTTACCAACATGGCATTGTCGGCCAGCAGCCTCAGCACCAAATACCTCAACCAAACATTCGTTGTGACTCGCGCTGTCACAAATCCAGAAACCGGTGCGGTCACGTCGACCGCAGACTACAGTCAACTTGGATACCTGCTGATCTGCGTGGCCATGATCTCAGTGATCGTTCCACTCGCTACTGTGTTCTTCGTACAAAACTCACGCTTCCGAACGAGCGAATGATTACTGGCTTTCCACCTCTCCCAGCAGAACTCTGAGATGTGAGACCGGGACGCCGATGTTTGAACCACCGAACTCGGGCAGGATCGCAGCATTGATGGCAACGACCTGACCACGCCGATTCAATACTGGTCCTCCGCTCCCACCGGTCGTGGTCTCAGCGTCATAAACGATGGCGCTCTCACTTGTCCGCGCAACGATCCCCCGGCTTGCTAGCGGATGAATCTTGCTTTGTGTGGAAAGCCGGGACGCTATCGACCAAAAGTTCAACGTTCCGTCAGCCTCCAATCCCTTTAAAAAGCCCGGACCAGCCTGCGCGATCAATGCTTTCAAACCCGTTGGGTATCCCAACAGATAAAGCTCTTCACCTACGCGCGACTTGGTATCCGCCAACGGAATTCCAAGGTCCTGAACGCGGCTTGGCTCAACTTCCAAAATCGCCAAGTCTGCCGCTTCGCTGAACCGAAGCAGCCGCGCCTCTATTGGTTCCGTCTGATCAGGCAAATAGGCCAGCAGCTTCAACATCTCTGGCTCAAGACCAGCGTCGCTCAGCGCTTTTTCTCGGTTCCCCGAGGTCCAGGGCAAAGCGACATGGCGGTTGGTCGCCATCAACGGGACCCCAGCGATCAAAAACCCCGTTCCGGTGAATTGAAACTCTGCGGGTTCGCCGGTCCCGTCCGGTTCGATCCAAGGCTGACCAAACGGGGTTTTCAGGTTTTCTCCGTTCGGTCCCAAAACGTGCCGTAGTATCTTCCCGCTTTCCACGTGGCGCAATCCATAAGCTCCCTGAAGGAAAGCGACAGATCGAGTGGAGGCAGCTATCACTCGCGTGGGTGCCCCCGCGCGTTGCTCCAAGGTTCCAAGACGCCGCTCGGTCGACAGAACCTGGTTCTCAAAAGCGTCACGCAACGAAACCAAGTCATCAGGCGTAAGTGCATCTTCTCGCGTCTGGGCAAGCATAACCGCGACCGCTTCGATCTTGCGGGACTCCTGTTCGATACTATCCGCCAAGCGCCGGTCGTTTTGGTAAAGCAGGTACCCAAACCCCGCGATCACAAGAAGCGTTGCAAGAACCGTGATCCTGAACAGTATCGTGGTTTGAGAGGCAAGCCGCCGCCCACTATCGCGCAAGGCACCAGACATCTTTTTGGCGAAGGGTCGACGGCTCGTTCGGGTGTAAGCATATGCGTCGCTGAGGATATCTTCGACTGTGTGGTGTGCGGGAAATGAGTGATCGCACAACCTGTATCGAGACATGGGGCCCTTTTCGCCGAACTCGATCATGTCACCATGCCTAAGAGACGCCGCAGAGGCTTTTTGCCCGTTTACCCATACATTGCGCCCAACCGATGCGGCTATTGTGTAACCGTCGTCAGCCCACTGTAGTGTGGCAATATCGTTGTCATGGGGAGGCAGGTCATCTTTAGGTCGAATGCTTAACACCCTGCCATCACCAACAGAGACAGTCAGGGCATTGTCGACAAGCCAGTTCACGTTTCCGCGCGATGGACCTGTAAGGCTCTCCAAAAAGGCCCGCACCTCACCTTCACCACCATTCACTGAGGGTGTCATGTCGCTCACTTCTGGTTTGCGCATTGTGGCCCCCTATCCAAACGCGTGAGGGCATTCTATCACGCCGCAACACCAAACCCATGGTTTGACGCGAATGTACAAAAAAGCACATTTAAACAAGCACCTGCGATGTCTGCCGGATTCAACCCAACACATCTATCAGACCGCAGTCCGAAGAAGGCCGATCCATGATCAGCCCTCTGCTTTGGCATTTGCAAGCACCGTATCGCGCCAACAGTCTGTTTATTTCGACGATACCTTGATCTTACGGCTTGGATCCTGAGGTTCAGTCTTCGGCATTTGAATACGCAAAACGCCCTTGTCGAATGTTGCTGAAACCTTGTCGACTTCCACAGTATCTGGCAGCGACATGGCTCTGGAAAAGCTGCCATAGCTTCTTTCGCTTACACGCAGATCGCCCGTTTCGTCATGCGCAATCTTCTTCTGACCGCGCAGGATTAGCCTGCGATCCTTGATTTCAATTTCTACATCATCCTCTTCGAGCCCCGGCAATTCAGCCGTTAGGACTATCGCAGAATCCGTCTCTTGGACATCGATTGCCGGAGAAATCGCGCCTGTCATATCAAGAGACGGAAAACCCGTGCGTTGCGCAGCCGTTTCCATAGGTAGGAAAGGTGATCCTCCCCCAAAAAACCGCGACATCAGGGTTTCCATTTCACGTCGAAAATTGTCGGAGAGCGGATGCGTTCCAGTGAAAAGTTGCGGGGACTTTTTGTCTTCTAGCATTTTTTGAGCCTCCTCCTTTGGTCGGATTTCGCGCGCGCAACATTATGACAGGAAACGCGGTCAATGACCTTGATCTTGCGCAAGCATGCAGCCTCAGCTTCAGCCAGATCGCACGTACCGACCGGACGAACAGAAATGGGAACCGTCGGCAAACACTCTTGCCCTGTCATGCTACAATTCAGACCAATCTCAGCAGTCTTGATCGGAGTCCCATGTCAGCTTAGCGTTTATTCTGAATGAGCCCGGGTTGCCTACCTTTAGAAATTTGGAGCAAAGCCGTATGAAATGGCCTTATCTGGCGCTGATCTACGTTTTGCTGATCTTGGCCCCCTTGGGTTTTTCTTGGTCTCTGGGATGGCAACCGCGATCATTTCATCAAGAGCTCGCGTCCGGGCTTGGAATGCTTGCTTTTTCAATAATACTAGTTGAGTTCTTGCTGTCTGGGCGGTTCAGATTCATCTCTTCCGGTCTGGGTATGGATGTGACTATGCGGGTGCATCAGATGATGGCGCGTACAGCGCTTGGCTTTGCGCTAATACACCCGCTGCTGTACCAGGGTACGCCATCTGGCGGACGCCGCCCGTGGGATGAAACAAGTCAACTTACTATTTCGACCGACTTTTCTGCCCTGGCGTCGGGCATCGGCGCATATTTTTTACTGTTCATTCTGGTTGCCTCGGCAATTGCCCGTAAATCCCTTGATTACAAGTACGAGACATGGCGCCTATTGCACGGGCTGGGAGCCTTGGTGATTGCCTGCCTGCTGTTGCACCACACAGTCTATGCCGGGCGCTACGGCGGACATCCGCTAATGACGTTTCTCTGGCTTGCCCTGACCACTATTGCAGTAGGGACTTTACTGTATGTCTATCTCGTTTGCCCTTTGCGTCAGAGGAAAAGGCCGTGGCGCGTTGCTTCTCTATGTCGACTAACACCAAAGCAATGGGAGTTGCGGCTCAAGCCCGATGGTCACACCGGACTAACTTTCGAAGCAGGGCAGTTTGCTTGGCTAAATGTCGGCCACAGTGCTTTCTCGCTGCACGAGAACCCATTCTCGATTAGTTCGGCACCAGCCGAAGGCCCCGAAGTGTCCTTTGTGATAAAGGAACTTGGGGATTTCACATGCGGTCTCGGACAGATCGCTCCGCAAACCCCTGTCTATCTGGATGCCCCACACGGAAATTTGTCGATCAGCCACCGTCCTGAGAAAGGCATTGTTCTGATCGCAGGTGGTGTGGGTATCGCGCCGATGTTGAGCATTATGCGTCAAGTAAGGTTAAGCGGAACACAACGCGATCTCAAGCTTATCTATGGCAACCGGGTGGAGGAGCAGATTGTTTATCCTCGGGAGTTGTCCAAAGAAGAAACAGTATTTGTTCTATCCGAACCGCCCAAGGATTGGCGCGGCGAAACTGGTTTGATCGACGGTCCCCTGTTGGACCGCAATTTGTCATCTGAACAATTTGAGAGCTGGCTTTTTGTTCTCTGCGGCCCCCCGGCCATGATGGACGCCGTCGAAGATCATCTGATCGCTCGGGGCACCGCGTCACACCGGATTTTGTCTGAAAGGTTTGACTATGACTAGACTGCTCAGAAATCTGCCCGCAAGCCAACAAGTGAAGGTCACGGTGTGGTGCATCAGTTTTGTAATCCTCGTCGCTGTTTTGGCCTTTTCCTTAAGGTAGCAAAACAAACCATCGGGCCATAGCCAGCTTCAAAAATTGTCAGCCCAGAAAAGCCGACTTGCTTCGAGATGTAGGTCGTTGCGATCTTCCTTAAAAACATGCTTTGCGTGGACAGCAAAAGCGAACCACAACTCTCGCGATACGCTCCCAAGTAACGCCTTTGATGGAGATCAAGGGCAAACCAAGCCACTTATTCATAATCAGCAATCTATTCAGACCGATTTATGGGAGGATCGGAATGATCGTACTCATCGCCTTCGCTACAGTCGAAGGCCAGACAGCAAAGATTGCGCGCTTCATCAGCAGTGTCGCGAAGAATGCCGGATTCAACGCAAAGCTTATCAATACCGATGAAATGTCCAGCCACATATCACTTGACGATGTGGTCAAGGTTGTTCTTCTGGCCCCTGTCCACGAGCGTAGGCATCCCGAGTCATTCGAGACTTTTGTCGCTTCAAATAGAAATGCCCTAATGGAACGAAAGTCTCTCGTGCTTTCCGTCGGTCTAAAAGCTGCTTTCGCGTCAGGTCGAGAAGAAGCGCAAGACTATCTCAACGAAATGCTAATGCGAACAGGTTTTGAACCAGATGCAACAGCGTTGGTCGCAGGCGCAGTGAGGCCCGAAAGCTACGGATATTTTGAGAGGGAGATCCTAAAGCACGTTGTCTTGCTGGGTCGAAAAATCGATCCACGAGATGGTGCACGGGAGTTTACTGATTGGGACGAATTAACGTCTACTGTGGTAGATTTTCTTGGTGGAAACGGCCGGGCCAATCAGCATTAATCTCAAACGATATCCTAACAACAGCTGGCTACTCTCGTATTTACCAGAAAATCACAGTCGCCGGTTCGCTTCATTAGTGTCCTAATAGCACTGGCAACCCTGTCTGCTCCAACATTGCTTGCGTCGTTCCCCCAAAGACTGACTCGCGCAGATGGGAATGCCCATACGCGCCCATAACAACGAGATCGGCTCCCAATTCTGTTGCGCTATCCTGAATGCAGCGTTCGATCGAGTCCCCACCACACGGAAACTGCGACACGGTCACTTTGCAACCGTGATGACGGAGCCATCCAGCAACGTCAGTTCCGGGTTCTTCGCCTTCGACGTCATCAGACGACCGCAAATCGAAACACCCAACCACAACTTTCTTGGCCGCCAGAAAAAAAGGTAAAGCTAAATGTGCAGCCCTAGACGCAGGCAGGCTATCATTCCATGCTAAAAAAATGCGTTCACGTTGGGCAAACGGGTCTCCATTGATCATTAGGGCGACTGGAGAATGGAACAATACTCCGTACGCGACCTTATGAAACAAATCGGGATCTTTTCGCAACTCAGCGTCAAGAAAGGCGATATCACAGCATTTGGCTTGGCCTGCCACAAGATGCTGTAAGTCAGTTCCAGATCCAATAAAGGCGTTTACATTTGCCGATACACCCTGCGCGGCCAGAAGCGCTTCAACTTCGGTGGCGCGGGACTTCAAGGCGGCATTTTTTTCGTCTAGAACATCCAACCAGTTTGAAGGGAGACCCGCCTCAACGAACCTGTTTGATCCATAGTTTAGATAAGGCAGGTTGGGTAAAGCCGCAATCAATACACAAATCAAGTGGCCGTTTTGGATGCGGGCAGTTTTAGCGCATTCCAAAATCGACGCGTCGTCAGCATCAACTCCTACATAATATGCCACTGTTCTGTGTCGCATTCCCGACCTCCGTCCGGAATTTCACTTCGCCCCAGCGCCGTGCGCACTGATTAAACCAACAAATAGATTTTGTTGTCAGTCGCTCTATTTATTTCGGCAGCATGAAGAACTCTTCCAGCACAATCTTGCCGTCCGCCACCGAATACAAAGCGATCTCGCGCAGCGAAATGCGCTCACCCGTAGATTTCTGAATCACTTCAGCCCTGAAACGCACTCCAAAGCGGTTGGGTGGGTGGACGTAGGGACCATCCACGTCGAGTTCCTGGATTTCGTGCGATGCCAACCAATCCTCTCTTTTTCCCTTGATGGCTTCTCGCCCCTTTGAAACGCGGAATTGTCGAGCCGGAGGCACGACTGCCTCTATCGACTGTGCGTTTTCGGCATACATTTCATCGACACTTCCAATGCCCCTGCGCTCACGCATGGCCTGGACGAAGGATCTACCGATTTCAACTAACTCTTCCATGAATCCCCCCTGAGTTATCATTGATTGTACCACTTCTTGCCCGCTCAAATCTTGACAAGGATCAATGAGCATAGCGGGAGACGCAATGAGGTCGAATCGTGCTCAACTCTGCTCAGCTAGAATTAACAAACTTAATACCGCGCCACATTCGCATCAATCTGCAAGAAAGGCGGACAGGGTCAGCGCGCTAGTGTCGCCTTTTCTATGGCGTTCAGATCGAACTGGAAGGGGCACTTTCAGCGATGATTGGGTTGGCCCAGAACGAACAAAGCCGCCCTGAGGCGGCTTGTTCGAGACTCTGTTCGACCCAAGTGGTTGCGGGAGCAGGATTTGGCCTTTGCCGAACGTCCGCAAAATTGACGTCCTAACGATACTGCTGTGCACAGTTTTTAATTCATCATGATGAGTTGAAAAGTTTGGTTCAATAGACGTCGGCGAACGAGTTGGCGTTAAAAGGTCACCCAAATCTCATCGGCTTTCTTTTCCTTTGAGAACGGCGTAGTCCAAGACTGATATATTTTAGCGCAGCCCTGATCAGAGCCGATACAGAACATTATCGTAATTGGAAGATTGGACGTGTGCACCACCGGCATTATTGGGGCCGGTGATTTAATCCTCGCGAAACGCACGCTGAAAATACACAGCGAGCGGCTGCGTCAGATAACTTAGCGGAGTCCGGTTCTCGGTCTTGAGGAAGGCTTCGGCCGGCATGCCTGGAACAAGTGAGACATTTTCCAGAGCCTCGAGCGCTGCCACGTCTGGCATGAGGATCGCCTCGTAGAACGTTTCACCTGTGGCTTCATCTCACGCAGCATCAGCGGCAACGCGGACGACTTTACCTGCAACTTCCGGAGTCGTGCGTCGATTGAACGTGGTAAACATCAGCGATACATCCCGACCGGTGTAGACCTGCTCGATATCTGTCGGTGATATCCGTGCGGACACGTGAAGCGGTTGATCTCCGGGCACGATATACATCATCGGATCGGCTGCCCGAACTACAGACTGTTCCGCAAAGACGCTTGATCCAAAGGTAATGCCGGCGACAGGCGCCCGGACCTCAAGGCGGGACAGCCTTTCGATAAGCCCAAGGCGCTTCTCGACCAATTCCGCTACACCCCCATTTGTCATAAGACAATATCCGGCCCCCGCTCCTTCCCCCCGGTCTTGCGGGAGAACCGGCAGGGCGTCAAACCTGCCACTGTGTGTGAAGAGCATGCTCAAGCCTATCGCGTATCGGATCCGTCGATCCGTACAGGGGCTTTGGAGATCATCCGGGGCCTGATCGAGCGTGTCTCGGTCCAACATAAACAGGATAGCGTTCAGATCGAACTGGAAGGGGCACTTTCAGCGATGATTGGGTTGGCCCAGAACGAACAAAGCCGCCCTGAGGCGGCTTGTTCGAGACTCTGTTCGACCCAAGTGGTTGCGGGAGCAGGATTTGAACCTGCGACCTTCAGGTTATGCGGCTGACGAGGTGAAGACGTTAAGCAATTGATCCGGGGGATCAATTGTAGTCTGAACGGGC